>CAMIWK010000006.1 GCA_946402415.1 uncultured Fibrobacter sp. | reverse complement strand
GTGAAATCCGCAACATCGCTTCCTTCGGCGCCTTCGTCGAAATCAAGGAAGGTGTGGATGGCCTCATCCACGTTTCCGACATGTCCTGGACCAAGAAGATCACTCACCCCAACGAAATGGTCAAGAAGGGTGACAAGGTTGAATGCGTCGTGCTGGCCGTCGATAAGGAAAAGCGCCGCATTAGCCTTTCCATGAAGCACCTCACCGAAGACCCGTGGGATTCTGTGGAAACCACATACCCCGTGGACGCCGAAGTGAAGGGCAAGATCGTCCGTATGCTGGACCGCGGTGTCGTGGTTGAGCTCGCCGACGGTATCGAAGGCTTCATCCCGGTTTCCAAGCTCACCGCTGAATACATCAAGGTTCCGGCCGATGCATTCAAGGTTGGCGACGAAGTTCCGGCTGTCGTGACCGAAATCGATCAGAACAACCGTAAGATCTTCCTCTCTGTGGTTGACTACTTCAAGAACCGTGAATCCGCTGAGCTCAAGGCTTGGATGGACTCTCACAAGCCGGGCGAATCTGGCACCACCATCGGTGAAGCCGCCGCCCCCAAGAAGAAGACCACCAAGAAGAAGGCTGAGAAGCCGGCTGAAGAAGCTGCTGAAAAGCCCGCTGAAGAAGCCTAATTCTCTTTCTAGCAATTAAGAAGTCCCGTGGGTAAAACCGCGGGATTTTTTTATTTTAACCGCATGGAAAAACCTTTGGCAACAAGACGCATTGCATGGATTGATAACTGTAAGGCTCTTGCTATAAGCTTGGTGGCTCTTGGGCACTTGCAGACCGTTTACCTGGTGAACGAGGTGATATTTGCGTTTGTGCTGCCGGTGTTCTTTTTTCTTTCGGGTTACACTTTCAGTTCGTCGGCCAACATGCCCTTTGGGAGTATGTTGCGCAAGAAATACCGAACACTCCTTATCCCGTATTTTGGTTTTTCCCTAATCCTCTTTGCCTTCTGGTTCTTTGTGAGGCGAAACTTTGGATTGAGTGGCCATGCAGCGGACACGTCGGTTACAGATGCTCTACTCCAGATTCTATACGGAGTGAACAGCGAGGTGTTTGTCACCCCGTTGTGGTTTCTGACATGCCTTTTTGTGGTAGAGGTTTTCTTTTGGCTGTTACATCGCTTGCGGATAAAAACAGCAATTGCTGCCGTGGTGCTTGGGCTGTTTGTCGTAGGGCTGTATTACTGGACCCTTATGGACATTAGACACTTTCCTCACGCTTTTTGGAATGTGGACCAGGCTTGCTTTTTCCTGTTCTTTTTTTCGGCGGGATTTGTTGCGTATGGGCGAAACTTTGTTGAGAGGGCTTGTTGCTCAAAAAGGCGGTCTTGTACGATTGCTGCTGTTGCAGTCGGTGTTTTCGCGCTTGCGTTTTGGACTCGTGATAATTCTTCTGCGACCTGGATGTATCTGCTGATGCAGGCTTTGATGTGCAATGGAGGCTTGGTGGTCTTTGTGGCATTGGTGTACCTGATTCCCAGAAACAGAATTCTGGATTTTTTAGGGAGGAACACCTTGACCGTTTTTGCACTGCACATGATGGTTCAGGCCGTGCTTATCGGAGCGACGGTTTCTGTATTTCATATGGATGTCGCATATCTGCATAGCTCGCTTTGGATTTGCGTTCTGTTGACCTTGATTACCTTGGTAATCCTTGTTCCCGCGATTTTGTTCATTAATCGTTTTCTTCCGTGGCTGACCGGGCGGAGGATTGTTAAGCAATAACTATTTTATGTTCGTGATGAAAAAGATTTATTTGAGTGTTTTGTTTGTGTCGTTTGCCCTTGCCTTCTGGGCTTGCGCGAATGGCCCTAAGGTAGATGACCCGGAGTTTTTCAAGACAAAGACAGGTGTTATCGGCGTGTTCAGGCAGCCCGCTTTCTACTGTAGCGAGGCTAGCGCCCAGTATATGCAGCTGGGGGATTCTACGGTGCTGGTGAAGCCTGCTTGGAGTGAGGACCAGGACAACCTGTTTGTATCGGAACTAGGTTCGGGAGTGGCAACACTGAAGTATTATGAATATGCTTGCGGTGAAGACAAACACAAGTTTGTGCTGGACTCCACTCGTAAGGACGGAGCTTCGGGAATTGTTGTGCCGGAGTCTGGATTCTGCAAGACGGTGATATCCTTTGTGGAAGGGGATAGACTTTTTACCCAGAATGATGACCTGCTTATAGAATTTTTTGAGAAGCACAAGGTGGCCTCTGGCTTCCACAAGATTCCCTATTGCGAAGTGGTGACTCCTAAGGGAAACAGAGTCTCGACGGGTATGGATTCGGATTCCCTGTTGCAGGTGAAATACGAGGCTGCCATTACCGATGCCGCTGAAGCCAAACAGGAAGAGATTTACCCGTTGGTGACTGTCACTCTTGAATCTGAAGGGATTACTTGGGATAGGGATTCCACTCACGTGTTGGTGCTTACGTTCCATAATCGGCCCGATATTTATGACACGGATACGTTGGTTATGTCGCAAGAGGTGTGGGTGGTTTCGGAGAAGGAGTTGTATTCTTGGTATAAGTCGAACAATGCCGGCATAAAGGATTGGGAAGTCCGACTCAAGCAATTGCTGGGGATTCGTGCGAGCGCGAAATACACTCATTTCTCTGCATTGTGGGTAAAGCCTATGGACTTGGTGCGTCCGGCTTACCAGACCGATGTGAAACTGGATTCCATGACGCTGAAATTTGATGATGACTTTAACGACTATAGTTCTGATAAGGAGTTCAAGCTTTCTTTCAAGCGCTGGTTTGATGATAATCGGGGTCAGGCCTACGACAAGAAGGCGGGCTACCCCTGGACAAGGCTTGGCTATACCTACGACTGGGGGGCTGAGGGAAAGAAGTATGGCCTTACGGAGTTCCTGATACTGAAGGATTCACATGTGCGTGTGCAGTTCACCAAGAACGTGCCCACCTTCGTGAAGTGGCTGGAAGAGCGTAATTAGTCTTTCTGGCTATTGACTATGATGACCTGCCACAGTTGCTGGCAGGCATTTTTGTATTTACGCTCGAAGGCGGTGATGGGTTCACCTTCCTTGATTAGTTGTATTGTAACGTTTGCGTTGGGTGATAGCAAGCTCGCCGCTTGGGCGAATTCCTGGGCATAGATTTCCCAGTTGGTGCGAAGTTCCGTTGTAAGGGCAAGACGTATGAGCGTCGGGAAGATGGGATGGAGATGGAAGCGCCTGGTCGCTTCGCTCTGCTTGGGCCAGGGATTGGGGTAGTAAAGGGCATGGTAGGGAATGGCCCACTGGCCTGCCGTCACCTTTTCCAGAGCGAGCCGCCAGAAGTCGATAAGTTCGGCCCGCACATAGAATGCGTTGCTGGGCAGGTCGCGTATGGTACTGCTTACAGACTGTGACGCTTTTTCTAACCGCACTGCGGACTTGTCGATGCCGATGACGGGATAGCCTGGAAACTGGTGTGCCAGGTGGAGCGTGCTTTCGCCGGTGCCGCATCCGGAATCTAGGATGACGGGGTGGGGTGCGGACCCCGCATGCCGTTTGGTGTAGAAGTCCGCGATGAACTGTTCCGCGTCGGCGAAAGCTAAGCGTGTGTGGTCGGCGATGGGGCGCAAGTATGGCGTACAGGCATACTTGCGGACCAGCTTTTCAAGGTCCTTGAAGGGCCCCTCTTGATTGGAGAGGACTTCTCGGGCTTGACTATGAATTTGGTCGCTCATTTTTCATGAGCCTCCAGGCCAAATTTTTTGACCTTGTAATGCATCATGCGGGGGCTTACCTGCAGGTCGCGGCCGGCGGCGCTCAAGTTGCCGCTGTTCCGTCGTAAAGCCTCTATCAGGATTTCACGCTCGTACGAGCGGAGCAGCGTGGAAAGCGCTGCCGCTCCTTCGGGAATGAGGGAGGTGCCTGAGGTGATGTCGGTCTGTAGCGTAGGCGGCAGGTCGTAGGCATTGATGCTCACGTCTGTGGTGGCAAGGCAGGCGTGCTCGATGCAGTTTTCCAGCTCCCGCACGTTTCCTGGCCAATGGTAACTCATGAGCATGTCGATGGCGGGGGTACTCAGGCGTAGAATGTGCTTGCCGTATTTCAGGTTCATCTTGCCGATAAAATGATCTGCCAAAAGAAGGATGTCCGTCTTGCGTTGGGAAAGTTCGGGCAACTTGATCTGGAAGATGTTCAGACGGTAGTAGAGGTCTTCGCGGAAAAGCCCCTGCTGCATAAGCCTTTCCAAATCCTTGCCTGTGCTGGCCACAATACGCACGTTGGCATTCTGGACAATATTGCTCCCCAGTCGGGCGAACTTGCGGTCTTGCAAGAACTGTAGGAGCTTGGTCTGGGCGGGAAGTGAAAGGTCCGCCACCTCGTCAATGAAGAGGGTGCCGCCACTTGCTTGCTCTGCCTTGCCCAGGTGTCTTGAGGTGGCGCCTGTGAAGGCTCCCCGTTCATAGCCGAACAGTTCACTGTCTAGGGAGTTGAAGCCTTCTCCCGTGTTTAGGGAATCGCAGTTCAGGATGACAAAGGGCTTGCCGTTTCTTTCGGATAGGGTGTGGATGGTCCGAGCTGTATGTTCCTTGCCTGTGCCGGCCGCCCCGCGGATCAGGACAACGGCCTCGGAATTGGCGATTTGCCGCACCTGCCGTTCTACCTCTTGCATGGCTCGTGTGTTGCCGATGAGCTCGCTGGGGGTGCCGCTAACGATGTTGCGGAGCTCCTGGAACTTTTGCTCATAGGCCTTGCCCAGTGAGGCAAAGTTCTCGCTGATGATTTCTTGTAGCCTGCGTTCAAGACCTTCCTTGGAGTGGGAATGATGCAGGGTCTCGGTGATCTGACGTAGGGTTTCTTGCTGTAGAAAGACGCTCTCCATAGCTAGAATATAGCTTCATTTTTGTGTTTCTAGCGGTATAATTTTACAAAAGTGTAATAAAATAAATGAATTTTACAAAAATGTAATGAAATTAGCCTGAAAAACACCATATTTACCCTGCAAAGGCCTTGCCACCCTTTCTATTATTCAGCAAAAACATAAAAACAGGAATCACCATGATCAGTACCCGTAAGACCACTGTCAACGACATCGCCTCCGCCCCGGCATCAACCATCAAGGCTGCTGCGAGCGCAAACATCGACTACTTCGGCGAGGACGTGTTCAACGCCCAGGCTATGCGTAACTACCTCTCCAAGGAAACATGCAAAAAGCTGCTGGCCACCATCGACGAAGGTGCTCCCCTGGATGCAAACATTGCAGGCGAGGTAGCTCACGCCATGAAGCGTTGGGCTCTGGACCGTGGTGCCACGCATTTTACCCACTGGTTTCAGCCCCTTACGGGTTCCACCGCCGAGAAGCACGATTCCTTCTTGGAACTGGAAGACGGCAAGCCCATCATGGTCTTTAGCGGCAAGAACCTGATTGTGGGTGAGCCCGACGCCTCTAGTTTCCCTAGTGGTGGTCTGCGTTCTACTTTCGAGGCCCGCGGCTACACGGCCTGGGACCCCACAAGCCCGGCCTTTATCAAGCGTCACGGCAACGGTGCCACTCTTTGCATTCCCACAGCGTTCTGCAGCTATACTGGCGAGGCTCTGGACAAGAAGACCCCGCTGCTTCGCAGTTTGCAAGCCCTTTCTAAGTCTACACAGCGACTCATGACCTGCTTCAAGGCAAGCCCCAAGAAAACCACGGTGACCTTGGGTGCCGAGCAGGAATACTTCTTGATCGACAAGCGTTTCTACCTGCAAAGGCCTGACTTGTACCAAGCCGGTCGCACTATCTTCGGGGCGACCCCTGCCAAGCATCAGCAGATGGATGACCACTATTTTGGCAGCATTCCCACCCGCATCTTGAATTTTATGAACGATGTGGAAGTGGAGCTATGGAAGCTCGGTATTCCGGCCAAGACCCGTCACAACGAGGTGGCTCCTGCCCAGTTTGAGCTGGCGCCTATCTTTGAAGAGGTGAACCTGGCCTGCGACCACAACATGCAAATTATGGAAGTGCTCCGTCAGGTGGCGGACCGTCATGGTCTAGTGTGTCTGCTGCACGAGAAGCCCTTTGCTGGCGTGAACGGCTCGGGCAAGCACAACAACTGGAGCATTACTTACGGTCACGGCAACCTGCTGAACCCCGGCAAGGATCCGCACCAGAATGCAGTTTTTTTGACAACCTTGTGCGCCGTGATTTATGCGGTAGATACCCATGCCGACTTGCTCCGTATGACGGTGGCGGGCGCTGGTAACGACCATCGTTTGGGTGCCAACGAGGCGCCTCCGGCCATTGTGTCCATGTACTTGGGCGACCAGCTGATGGATGTGATTGAACAGCTCGAACAAGGCGTGCCCAAGTCCAGCAAGCAGGCTGGCGCTATGCGTATCGGTGCAGATATGCTGCCGCCGCTTCCCCGCGATGCTACCGACCGTAACCGTACCAGCACCTTTGCCTTTACGGGTAACAAGTTTGAGTTCCGCGCTCCGGGTTCTAGCCAGAGCTGTTCTGAACCTAACGTGGTGCTGAACACCATCGTGGCGGAAGCCTTCGACATGATTGCCGAACAGCTGGAAAAGCTGGACGAGAAAAACTTCCACGCGGGCTTGCAGAAGATTCTGCAGAAGATTGTGAAGGAACACAAGAAGGTGGTCTTCAACGGCAACGGCTATACCGATGAATGGATTGCTGAGGCGGAACGCCGTGGGTTGCCTAATATTCGTACCTCCATGGAGGCTTTGAAGGCCTTGGTGAAGGAAGAGAATATTGCCCTGTTCGAAAAGTACGGTGTGATGAACCGTCGCGAACTGGAATCCCGTTACGAGGTGAACGTGGAGGATTACCACAAACGCGTCCATATCGAAGGCGAGATTGCCCGCGACTTGGCGAAGAACGTAATTCTGCCCAAGGTGGTGGATGCCTACTCCAAGGCCCTAAAGACCAACGAGATGGCCCTGAACCAGGGATTTCCCGGCTTGGATAGTTACGCCAAGTCTCTGGGCGAAGGTTGCGAGAATCTGTCGGGTGCCATCGCCAAGATGGAGGCCTGCCTGGAAAAGGATCACGAGGACATTTTGGATGCTATGGCAGAGCTCCGCAAGGTAGTGGACGGTTTGGAAAAAATCGTGCCCGATGACTGCTGGCCTTTGCCGAAGTACCGCGAGATGCTGTTCATCTACTAGAGGAAAGAATCTAGTTTTTGTATTTTTTTGCAGAGCAAAGAGGTTTTTATGCAAGATGCAGAACGGGATGAACGCATATCCGAGCTTGCGAAGAAGGACCAGGAGCACGATGCCCGTCTGAACGCGCAGGCCGAGAAGGACTACGAGCACGACCTGCGTATCGATTCCCTCTACAGCAAGGAAAGGGAGCAGGAGTTCAAGCTGAAGGCCCAGGTGGCTAAGGATGCGGAACACGATTTCCGCCTGAATTCCGTGGATTCCAAGAACGAGGAGCAGGATTCGGAACTGCATCGCCAGTCCATAAAGGATCGTGAACACGATACACGTCTGGATGCCTTGGAAAAGCTATATGCAGACCTGGCCGCCCGTGTGGAATATCTGGAATCGCAACTGAAAAAGTAGGCACAAGGTGTCGCAGCCTGTCCGCAATATCGCCATCCTTGCCCACGTGGATGCGGGTAAGACTACTCTGTCGGAACGGATTCTGTTCACGGCCGGGGAGGTGCGTCGCCCGGGGCGTGTGGAAGAGGGCCTTGCCACTATGGATTACCTGCCCGAAGAGAAGGACAGGGGCATTACCATCGAGAGTGGCGTCGCTCATTTTGAGTGGAAAGATACCTGGTTCAACTTTATCGATACGCCAGGGCACGTGGACTTTGGTGCCGAAGTGGATACGGCTTTGACGGCAGTGGAAGGAGCCATTCTGGTGGTGAGTGCCGCCAGTGGCGTGGAAACACAGACAGTAGCCGCGTTCAAGAAACTACGTGAGGCCGGTGTACGGACAATTTTGTTCGTGAACAAGCTGGATAACTCTGATTATTCTCTGGATGAGACTCTGATCAACATCGAGGAAGTGCTTGGAGTGCGCCCGGTATTGATGACCCTGCCCGAGTATCGGGATGGCAAGATGACGGGTGTGCTGGATGTGCTGAGCAAGAGCCGCCTGGAGCATTCCGAGTCGGGCGAAGAGGTGGTGGACGACGGCTGGAATGTGGATGATGGCTGGGACCAGGCCCACGACCTGAAAAAGCATTACGCCGAGGCGGTGGAGTTTGCCAGCAATTTTGATGATGAAATTTTAAAGCTTGCTATGGAAGGTAAGCTGGTGCCTCCGAAGATGTTGTTGCGCGGTTTGAAAACCCTGGCATCAAGCGATGATTACGCGTTGTGCTATGCGGGTTCTGCCATGGAAGGATTCGGTGTGCGGAGTCTGGTGACGGCGTTGACCTTCTTTTTGCCTGAGGTGCCTGCCTTTGGCAATGGAGAACTTGGCCAGGTGATACGTCTTAGATATTTCAAGGGCGTGGGGGAGATTTCCATTTTCCGTAGTCATACGGATATGGAACGTAAGGAGTGGCCCGCTGGTTTTGAGTTCTCAAGATTGAAGGCGAACTTGCTTGTGCCTGTGGATGAGATCCGCTCGGGAGACATCTATGCTATGCGGGCCCCCTTCGAAAACAAACTGGGGGAAGTGATTGGGATAGACGGGACTTTGCCATTGCTGCAGGCCGAGGCGCCGTCTGGCGAGGAGGAGCCCTCCTCTATCCGCGACAGGTATCAGCCCCTGCTACAGACCCGCGTGGAGTGCCTGGGTTCCGAAGATTTCTTGCATGTGGACAAAAGCCTAGATATGCTTAGCCGTATGGACCCCAGCTTCCGTGTACAGAAGGATGATGGAGGATTCTGGTACCTGCATACGGTGGGCGAGGTTCAGTTGGATGTGTTGCTTTCGCGCCTCAAGCGGGAATTCGGTTGCGAGGTAAAGGCGGGTAGCCCCGAGGTTCGTTGGCAGGAACGGTTGTGCCGTGAGGTGGGGCCTGTGGAGAATTCTTTCCAGTTGGGACCCCACAAGATTTCCATTAAATTATCTGCAACTCCACTAGAGGGCGATGCCCACGATATCCGGCTTGCGGCTGAGTTTTTGGAAACGGCCCCTCGTGAGATTTTGGCCGGAGTCCGTTCGGCGCTCCTGGAGTCTGCCGAAATCGGAATTCTCGGGAAGGGTGCGCTGGTAGGCGTGCGTTTCGAGGTGCACGAGTTCACCTGGACCGAGGGGGCGCTCCCGCCTATGATCAAGAAGGCCTGTGCTGACGCGGTTACAAAACTGATCAAGCCTGCCGACGTGGAACTTTACGAACCCATCATGGAGCTTTCGGTGGAGTGCCCCGTGAACTTTGCAGGCCTTGTGACTGGTGATATCCAGTCAAGGGATGGCAAGGTTAAAGAAATCGGTGGTGACGGAAAGACCCATTTCTTGAAGGCGGACATTCCCCTGCGCAAGATTTTTGGCTATGCTACGGGCGTACGCAGCATTAGCAAGGGGACGGCCCTTTATAGCATGAAGTTGCTGGGATACAGGCCGGCGATGGTTTGACGCCGCCTTTTTGGTGCCGCTTGAACCTTTATTTCTCGGATTCTTCGTAGCTGATGTCGGTATAGAACTTTTCGGCCGGCGTTGCAGGATTGTCGATGGCGTCAATGACGTTGATGAAAGATCCGCTGAGCATGCTTGCCCCGAACCACCCGAGGAACTGATCAAAGTACATCTCGTTGTGCAGGGTATCTTCGGTTCCGCCTAGAGGATCAACGGCGTTTCCGAAATAATCCCCTCCTTCATAGAATTTGGAAAGCTCCAAACTGAAGGCTTCCATGTCTTCTTTGGAACCGGCGGCAGCGACAGCAGTCGCCCACATGCCGACGGTCAGATGGCTGTGCTCTTGGCGGGTGCGGGGGATGGTTCCCGCGGCCATATCGGTCCAGATGTCTTCGGCGGGAACCAGGGTCCCGTCGGTCTTGTAGAAGTTCGCGGCGGATGCGCCGCCTGCGTTGTTGATGAAGGCGACGGCGTTGGTCAGGAGGGCTTTGGCACGGATTTCCTTGAACCAGATGGCGTCAATGGCGACTCGCCAAAGGGTGCGTATGGCGTCCTTGAAACAGTATTGACCATTTCCATAGGCGTTGTAGCCCAGTCCTGCCCCGGCATAACCTCCGGAGGGAGTCATCCAGTCGGGAATCAGGCCGTAGGGATATCCGACACTGTTACTCAAGATTTCATAACTGCGGTCCACAACCTTTTGCCAATTGTGGGTGGAATCATACTTGGCAAAAATCTTGTACCAGGCGGGGGAGAAATAGCCGGGATTGACAAAGTCTTCGCCGCCCCAGCCGGCTCCCGGCGCGAGTGTTCCCCTAGATGTGATTTGTTCGGTACTCCACATACAGTCCATAATTTTTAGGGCGTGATATAGATAATCAGTAGAGCTATTTTTCCATTTTCCAGCCTTAACTAATTTGTCTGCAAAAACAAGGGCTAGGGCAATGTCTTCTTCGGCATCAGAAGCGGCACCGCGACCGACAACAGAACCGCTTCGGCTGACTTGCCAGTTGTAGAAGCAGCCTGACCACATATAGGTGTTACCGGCAGTCAAAATTCGGTCAAATGTTTTCTGATCGTTAGCGAATAGAGCGGTGAGCATGCCGTAGCCCACGCCCTCACTTACTGCGTCGCCAGGTGCCTCGCTTTTGGGGCGGTGGATGAGCCCTGTGCCGTAAGCATCGATGTTTCTCTTCTTGATACCTTCCCAAACATTGGAAAGTGCGTTTTTCCAATAGCCTTCATCAACGGTTTGCTGGTCGGATGTCAGGTCAAGGAGTGAATTGGAGAACTCCTTGAGATTTTTCTCTTGGCCTTGTCCTGTTGCCGATGAAGAATCATCGCTGGAACAGGCGAAAAGGAAGACGGATATAAAACCGCAAAAAAGAAACTTTTTGTAATTCATACCTACAAAGTAGTAACAACTAGGGAAGGAGAATAACAACTAGGGAGGGGTAAACCCCTCCCTAAGACTCTCCCCCACACTCAATAACTCGCTCCATTCAAGCCGAAACATTCGGGTCGGCGAGTTATTTTCGTGGGCACCTGGCGGTGCTAGAATATTATAATCTCGCCATCTTGGCGCGGCGTCTAAAATGCTCAATAAGCGGGGCCACGGTTTCCTTGAAATCGTCGTGGGTCTCGATGCGCACAAAATCAATGGACATACGCTGGAACAGTTCCTTGGTGGCCTTGCCCTGGCGCTTTGCCTCGCGGGCGAAGGCCTCACGGAAGGTTGCATCTCCAGTGTCAATTAGGAGGGTCTCGCCGGTTTCGGGGTCTTCCAGTTCCACAAGGCCTGCGGGCGGGAGTTCCGTTTCACGAGGGTCCACCACGGAGACCGCAAGCACGTCGTGGCGCTTACGCAGAATCTTGAAGGCGTTCTCGAAACCTTCGTCCAGAAAGTCGCTCATCACCACGACCACGGCACGGCGGTTCAGAATCTTGCCGACGTATTCCAGCGCCACCTGGGTATTGGTGCCGTGGTGCTGCGGCTTGAAATAAAGGATTTCGCGGATAAGCCGCAGCACGTGCTTGCGGCCTTTCTCTGGCGGTATGAACAATTCCACCTGGTCGGTGTAGATCAGCAGGCCCACCTTGTCGTTGTTCTTGATGGCGGCGAAGGCAAGCAATGCGGTAAGGGTGGCCATAACTTCGCCCTTCATCTGCTTGCCAGAGCCGAATTCCGAGCTGCTAGAGGCGTCGACCATAAGGAGCATGGTCATCTCGCGCTCTTCGATAAACTTCTTGACGTAGGGGGAGCCGGTACGGGCTGTTACGTTCCAGTCGATGGTACGAACGTCATCGCCGGGCATGTACTCCCGGACTTCGCTGAACTCCATACCATTTCCTTTGAAGGAACTGTGGTAGGCACCTGTCATGACGGTGTCCAGCGTTCCGCGTACGGAAAGCTCAATACGGCTGACGGTCTTTAGAACTTCTTTGTCGAGCATTTAGAATCCTTCGTGCCCGTAATATACAAAAAACAGATGTTAGAGACCAACGGGCGAGGAGATTCCCCATCAAGTGGGGAATGACATATGCATGAGATGGATCCCGTCGGTCGCAGTGCTCCCTCCAGGATGACGTTGTTAGTACGCGCCTTCGCCCTTGAACACGACCTTGAAGGTCTTGAGGATGAGCTTGAAGTCATCAGCCAGCTTGCCGCCACGACGGATATAGTCGTTGTCCAGGCGCATCTGGCCTTCGAAGGAAATGTTGCTTCGACCGCTAACCTGCCAGATGCAGGTAAGCCCAGGAGTTACGGAAAGACGCATACGGTGCCACGGCTCGTAGGTGGCCACCTCTTCGGGCAGGGGAGGACGGGGTCCTACGATGGACATGTCCCCGTTGATAATGTTCACCAATTGCGGCAACTCGTCTAGACTGAACTTGCGAAGAATGCGACCGAAGGGGTAGATACGTGGGTCGTTCTTGATCTTGAAAGTCTTGCCACCGGTTTCGTTCAGGGCCATGAGCTCTTTCTTGCGTTCTTCAGCATCCACGTACATGCTGCGGAACTTGTACATGGTGAACAGGGATCCATTCTTGCCAACTCGCGTTTGCTTGAAAATGACGGGCCCCTTGGGATCGCTGATCTTTACGGCCAGGGCGCAGAATAGGAGCACCGGGGAAAGAATGATTAGGCCCAGCAGGGCTCCCGTAAAGTCTACGCAACGCTTGATGATATGCCGGAAGCGGATCTTATGGGGGTGAGGCCAGATGTGGTCCATATTCAGGCGGGCAAGAGAGAAGAAGCTCCCGTTGGTACTATTGAATTCCTTGATGCTGTCCGCCAGTTGCAGGTTGTCCTTCTCTTGAAGTCCGGTATATAGGTAGGCCTTGAAGATGGGCTTGTGAGGCTTGTGCCTTAGGCTCTGGATGAGGCCCGCATCGTTCAGACGGTGGAGAATTTCCTTGCGGATGTTCTCCAGGGTAGAAAGGTCCGAATTCAGGAGGATGACGCCGATGCCGTTGCCGTCGGAAAGGTAGCCGATGACGTCGATAAACCTGAGATGGGAAAACATGGTGAGCAGGCTAATACGCCAGGTCTGCTCAACGGCCTGGTTCGGCCAGGCCCAGCCCAGCAGGTCGAACTGGTGGGCGTAAATCTGGATGAAAATGAAGGGCTTCCGGGTGCGGTTCGCCCGAAGGAATTCTTCGTTCAGCCTAGCCCTGAAAAGTCGAGCCGGATAGACGATGTTTTTCAGCCGCTGCTCCGTCAGGATGGAGTCAATGGCTGGATTTACCGATTCCTGTTCCATAGGCCTAAATATAGCAAATAGTAATTTTTCTAAATTTCCCGCCGTAAAATTCAAAACGGAGACGCCTTATGTTGCGTATAGGTCTTATTGGTACAGGAACCGTCGGTGGCGGTGTCATCCAGATTCTGGAACAGAAAATCGCCGAGTACAAGGAAAAGCTGGGTGTCGAGCTGGAACTGGCCTGCATTTGTGCCAAGTCTGACATCGAGGTGGCCCCTTACAAGGATAAGGGCTACAAGGTTTCTACCAATGCTGATGAAATGATTGCCAGCAACGATATCGATGTGCTGGTGGAGCTGGCTGGTGGCTACAATATGCCCCGCAAGTGGATTTTGGCTGCTCTGAATTCCGGCAAGCATGTGGTGACCGCCAACAAGGCGCTCCTGGCCAAGTACGGTCACGAGATTTTCCCGCTGGCTGCCGAGAAGGGCCTGCATGTGCTGTTCGAGGCCGCCGTTGGCGGTGGTATTCCCATTATTCGTAGCCTGCAAGAAGGCCTGCTGGGTTCTACGGTAGAAAGCCTCAGCTGCATTATCAACGGTACCTGCAACTACATCCTCAGCCGTATGGCCGACGAGGGCCTGGACTTTGACGTGGTGCTGAAGGATGCTCAGAGACTGGGCTTTGCTGAAGCGGACCCCACCTTTGACATCGAAGGTATCGACTCCGCCCACAAGACGGCCCTGCTGGCCAGCCTTTGCAGCGGCAAGCGTGTGGACTTCGAGAAGATCCACGTGACGGGTATCTCCAAGATTACGGCCCAGGATATCGCCATCGCCAAGGAACTTGGCTGCTGCGTGAAGTTGCTGGGAATTTATCACCGTGACGGCGACCGCGTAGATGCCCGCGTTCATCCCTGTTTTGTGCCCGACAACCACCTGCTTTCCAACGTGAACGGTGTGCTGAATGCGGTTTACCTCAAGTGTGACAACTTGGGCGAAACTATCCAGACCGGTGCCGGTGCCGGACGCCTGCCGACGGCCTCTGCCGTGGTGGCCGACCTGGTTTCCTTGGCCCGCTCCGTAGATATGGGTAAGCGTAAGGCGCTCCCCATGGGCTGGTTCAACGAGAACAACTCCGCCGACTTGGTGCCCGTGTCTGAGACTTCTGCCCGCTACTATTTCCGCTTTACCTCCAAGGATGCCCGTGGCGTTTTGGCCAAGATTACTGGAATTCTTGCTGAAAACAAGATTTCTATCGAAACCATCATTCAGAAGAACGTGAAGGATCCAGGCAAGGTTTCCATCGTGGTCATTACGGAACGTACCGAGGATTCTCGGGCTTCCAAGGCCGTGGATGCCATCGACGCCCTCTCCGAAATCGTGGAAAAGAGCCAGGTTATCCGATTCCTGGTCTAGTTCTTGGTTTTCGGGACGGCTGTTTTGTAGATTAGTGTTGTATGATTCGCGCCGCCACATTGGAAAGGGTGCTATTGCTCCTTTCGGACTTTCTCGCCTTGACAATCTGTTTTGTTTTGGCGTATTGGGTCCAGTTCCATAGTGGTTGGATTGCTGAAAAGTTCGACCCCACCAAGACCCTAGACGCCTATTGGCATATCGGGTGCGTTCTCAATATCTGCTGGCTTGCCTGGTTTACTTTTACGGGGCTTTACCGCACATGGCTTTTGCAGTCCAGAACCTTGCAGATTTTGCGGGTACTGCGGGCGGTTTTTGTGGGAATGGTCCTGATTATCATTGGCCTGTTCGGTTCTGAGTTTATGGGCAAGGTGGCTGCCGGCGTACCGCTGAGCGGCAACTACATCTATGGTTCCAGATTTACCTGGATTCTTGTTTATGGAGTTTTTGTCCTGGTGTTCGTGGCGGCATTCCGTATGCTCCTGTACCTTGGACTTAGGGCTTTGCTGCGTAGGGGCTACGGGGCGAACAAGGTTTTGATTCTGGGCTGTACAGATTCTGGCCGAAACATTGCGGAAGCGCTAAAAAATGCCCCTGAAGTGGGCCAACGTGTGGTTGGCTTTGTAGATGAACGCTATCAGGTAATGGATCATCTTTTTTGCGATATCCCAGTTCTGGGAAAGTATTCGGATTTGCCTACGCTGGTCAAGAAGCTGGGAGTCTCAGGAATCATCATTGCCCATGATAGTTCTTCGCCTCAGGAGATTATGCGGGTGCTGGTCTGGGTTTGCGAGTTGCCTTTGCATATTTACATTGTTCCGGAGCTTTATCCCGCCGTCAATGGAAGGTTCAAGGGGAACTTGGTCCACGGTTTTGAGTTGCAGGAACTTTTCCCCCTTGCTATGCCTCCTTGGCAGGTACAAATCAAACGGTTCCTGGACATCATTATTGCAGGCTTTATCGGAATCTGTTCTCTGCCCGTCTGTCTTTTGGCGGCTCTTGCCATCAAGTTGGATGACCATGGTCCTATCTTCTATTCCCAGGAACGCATAGGCTTGTATGGCAAGCCCTTTACGGTCTATAAGTTCCGTACCATGCGGACCGATGCTGAAAAGGCTGGTGCCCAGTGGGCTACCAAGAAAGACCCCCGTATTACCCGGGTGGGGCATTTCTTGCGTAAAACCCGTATAGATGAGCTTCCGCAGATTTTGTGCGTATTGAAGGGTGACATGAGTATGGTGGGACCACGCCCTGAAAGAGCTGTGTTTATCGGAAAACTTCGGGAACAGATTCCTCTATACATTGGCCGTCTGAAGATGAAACCCGGTCTTACCGGCTGGGCCCAGGTGCGCCACCATTACGACAACAGCATTGAGGATGTGCAAATCAAGTTGCAGTACGATATGTATTATTACGAGAACATGAGCCTGCTTCTGGATTTCCAGATTCTCGTGCGGACGGTGTATGTTGTGCTGACAGGAAAAGGAGCGCAGTAATGTACGGTGATAACTCAACCCCGATTTTCCCTGTAGAAGATGCCCTGACCATGATTCGCCTGGCGCTTGCCGAAGATGTGCGTACCGGCGATGTCACCAGCGAATGGACTATCCCGGCCGACCAGAAACAACATGCCCGCTTGATTGCTAAGGAAGATGGGGTGCTTGCGGGTTTGCCTGTAATCGAGCTGGTTTTTCAGGAACTTAAGGCAGGTGTGAAGGTGACGCTCCACAAGGAAGACGGCGATGTGGTGAAGAAGGGCGACCTGATTGCCGAAATGGACGGCACTACCCACGAGCTGTTGACTGGCGAACGTACGCTTTTGAACTTTATACAGCAGCTTTCCGGCGTGGCCACGGTGGCCCACACCTTCCAGGAAGCCCTGAAGGGCGGAAAGACTAAGGTGCTGGACACCCGCAAGACAGTGCCCGGGTTCCGTACGCTGCAGAAGTACGCTGTACGTGTGGGCGGCGGTTCCAACCACCGTATGGGACTTTTCGATATGGTGCTGGTAAAGGATAACCATATTGCCGCAGCCGGCGGTGTACTGCAGGCTCTTGAAGTTGTTAAGAAGAACAACAAGCAGGGCTTGATGGTGGAGATGGAAGTGGAAAATTTCGACCAGCTGCGAGCCCTGTTGAACAAGGGTGTGGATGTTATTATGCTGGACAATATGAGCAACGAGATGATGGCCGAAGCCTTGAAGATCATCAAGGAAAGCGGCGACAAGTGCTTGGTAGAAGGTTCCGGCAACATGACGCTGGAGCGTGCGAAGGAAATAGCCACCCTCGGCCTAGACTATATCTCCGTCGGTGCGCTTACCCATAGCGTGAAGGCCCTGGACATATCCATGCGGCTTTAAGAACAATGAAAAAGAATTTGAAGAAGTCGGATACGTTCTCGTTCGTTGTGGATGTGGGTAACTCCCACACGGTGCTTGGTATTTTCAAGGGTGACAAGGTGGTGGACCACTGGAGGCTCACCACCCGCAAGGAGACCACCAGCGATGAGGTGATGAACCGCATCGGTGGACTTATCCGTTTTTCTGAAATCAAACCGTCGACCATTACCCACGTGGGGCTTTCGACAGTGGTTCCTGCATTGGAACGCCCGTGGATCAAGGCTTTGCAGACTTTGCTAAAACGCCCTGTTCAGGTGGTGAGTTCAAAGAACTGCCTGGGCTGCCCTATCGCTTACCCGAACCCGGCCACACTCGGTGCGGACCGCCTTTGCAACGTGATTGCGCTGAGGGACCGAGGCTATAAGGATGCCATCGTGGTGGATATGGGAACGGCTACGACCTTTGATGTGATGAAGAATGGCGGATTTGCAGGCGGTATCATTATCCCCGGTATCAGCGCCAGCCTGGACGTTTTGACCGAGAAGGCGGCAAGACTTTTACCCGTGAGCATTGAATGGCCGGAACACGTAATTGCCAACAACACCGATGACGCTATCCGCGCGGGCCTGCTCTATGGTTTTATGGCGGAACTGGAAACCCTTGTGGCCAAAATCAAGGCCGAGATGGGTCGCAAAAAAGTTCCCGTGTTTGCTACGGGTGGTTGGGGCCGTATGGTCATGGGCCACAGCAAGGTGATAGACACCTATGACCCCTACCTGACCCTGAACGGGGTGCGCCTGGTGGCCTTGCACGGAAACGGCGCCGCCGATATCGAAGGCGAAGAGGAATAGTGAAAGAATCTAAAACAAGAAAAGGCCCCGGTGATTCACCGGGACCTTGTTGCGTATCAAGGAGCTTCAAGAAAATGTGCTGAATTTATGGGGCCTCATGGGGCGGGGCTTCCCGTTCGGGGGGAGGTGTAGGCCCGCTCTCTCGGGGGCCCCGCTTGCCATGATGGCCTTTTTTAAACTTTTCAATGTGGTCTTTCAAGACCTGGCGAAACTTTTCTTGCTGTTCTTTGGTGAGAATCTTGTTGATGCTCTTGACGCCTTCGATGCGGTTGTCCAGCAGGGCTTTTTGGGCGTCGAGGATTTTGACCTTGGCCTCTTCGATTTTAGCCTCGTCACCGCTGTCCAGGGCCTCTTTCAGTTCTTTTTCGGCGGACATCTTTTGTCCGAAGAGTTCCTTGAAGGCCTTGTCGGTCTCTTCGCGGTGTTTGTCTAGGGCGGTCTTTTGTTCCGGAGTCACCTGCAGCAGGGAATCGAACATGGCCGGGTGGGGCCAGTTTTTCTGGAAACCCATGCCTTCGTGACTTTTCTTGAAATGACCATCGTGTGGTGCTGCAGCCACCTTTTCGGGTGCGCCCATGCGGTCGCAAGAATGCTTGTGGCAACAGTGCACGCTGCAGCATGTGCCGAGGAAGAACCCTACGGCGCAGGCAAGCACGATGAGACTTGCAACGAATAGCTTTACACAGTTTTTCATTACTTATCCTCCTTTTTTAAGAGATAGCTGATGAATTGAAGTTCGTCTAAAGTTTCCTGATCGGAAACCCCCTGCCCGAGGTTGCTGTACCAGTTGCTCAGAATGACGGCGCTGTCGGCTTGAGATGCGGCGACGTCGGCTGAAGCCATGTCAGATGCGGCGACCTGGTTCTTGACGGCCGGAGCGGTTTCCTGGGCGTCGATAGACCTGAGGAACAGGCTGAAACCCACTAGCACAAAACTGGCCGCGATGGGAAGGGCGGAGAAAAAGCTGAACCGTAGGGAGCGCGTCTTTTCGGCCTTGTCGAGCCGTGCGCAGACCTTGTCCCAGGAATCTTCCCGAGGCGTAATCCGTTCCATTTTGGAAAAGTCGATGGAATCACGCATTTTTCTGTTTCCTTGTCAAAAAGTCCTTTACAAAGTGCCTCGCCCTGCTGAGCCTTGCCTTGATGGTTCCGTCGGGCATGCGGTAAATCTCTGTCAAATCCTTGATGTCTAGCCCCTCGGCGTCCTTGAGCCAGAGCATGCTTCGCGTTTCGGCGGGCAGCTGGTTTAGCCCAAGGGTTAAAAGTTCTGCATCGAACTCCTGTTCCTTTTCTTCTGTGCCCAGGGAACTTTCGACGATAGCGCCCCAGTTTTCTTCTTCTAGTTCGGCATGCCTACGCTCTGCCCGGAGTTTCATGAGGCAGGCGTTGACGGTGAGCCTGTAGAGCCAGGTGCCGAGATTGCTCTCGCCACGGAATTTCTGAACGGATCTGGGCACCTGCACAAATACATCCATCAGGATGTCTTCGGCTTGGTCCCGGTCCTTGAGCATCCGGAAGGCCAGATTCAGCACGTGGGCGCTATGTTCCTGCCAGAGTATGGCAAGAGCTTCGCGGCTACCGTCTTTCAGGCCGTTCAGGACTGCTTTTTCGTTCATTCTATTGTTTAGATGCCCGGCTTGTGCATCTGGTTGCAAGAAAAATAAAAAGCCTACCGAATCATTCCTTCGACCTTGGAGCAGAGACCTTCGGCCTCTTCCAACGTCGGGGCTTCGGCGATGACGCGGATAACGGGTTCCGTATTGCTGGCCCGTACGTGTACCCAGGACTTTTCCTTGCCTAGCCAGAGTCCGTCGCGCTCGTCGGATTTCCAGCCGGCGAAAGCCTGCTTGACTTGCGGCAGGATGTCGGCTACCTTCTTGTCGCCAAGTTCGAACTTTTTCTTGGGCATGGAGTAGGACGGATTTTCGGCCACGAACTTTTCGGGACCGCCTTGATGGTGGGCCATCCAGCTGAGTACCAGCGCTGCGGCCACCAGGGAATCACGACCGTAGTGGAGTGCCGGGAGAATCACTCCGCCGTTGCCTTCACCGCCGATAATGCATCCGTTCTCTATCATCTGGAGGCTCACGTTGATTTCTCCAACCTTGGCGCGGCTGCACTCACATTCGTACTTTTCGGCAACGTCTTCGTTCATGCGGGAGGTGGAAAGATTCACGCAGGTGCTGCCCTTCTTTTGGCTGAGCACTTCTTCGGTGGCAATGGCCAGCGTGTATTCTTCGCCGATACTTTGTCCTAAACCATCTACCAAGGCGCAACGGTCGGCATCGGGATCCACGGCAAAGCCTAGGGCGCAGCCATTCTTCTTGACGGCGTCACGCAGGTCACCCAAGTTCTCGGGAATGGGTTCGGCCCCGCGGGGGAACGTGCCGTCGGGTTCGCAGTGAACGCGCACCACTTCGCAGCCCAGCTGTTCCAGCAGGCGGGGCACGATGTAGCTGCCTGCGCCGTTCACGGCATCGACGGCCACCTTGAATTTACACTTGCGGATAGCCTCTACATCAACGAAGGGAATGGAGAGCGTGCCCTGGATGTGGATGCCATCGGCATCGGGTGCGATTTCGTAGGTTCCCATGGTGCGGTAGTCGGGATAGTCGAATCGGTCCTGGTCTGCCAGTTCGAACAGTTTTTTTACGTCATCCGGCCCGAGGAATAACCCTTTGCTATTCAAGAACTTAAGTGCATTCCACTCTAGCGGGTTGTGGCTTGCGGTGATGATGATGCCCGCATCGGCCTTGAAGTGGGTTGTAAGAATCTCGACAGAAGGTGTGGTGGATAGGCCCACGTCGATGACGTTCACGCCGGAGAGCCTGCAGATGCCCGCCACGAACTGCGAAATGGCCTCGCCGGTGGGTCGGCTGTCTCGACCGATGACTACCCGCTTTGCGTTGGTAATCTGGAGAAAGGCTTTCACATGGGAGGACAAGACTTGAGGGGTCAGTGTGTCCCCCACAATCCCGCGTATGCCGGAAATGGAACGCATGAGCTTGGACATAAAATCTCCTGGGTCAAAAAATGAAAAAGCCCCGCGATAGGCGAGGCTACAGAAAGAAACTTGCTAGAAGACGGGGGCGCTTGATGCCTTTTCCTTGGCTTTTGCTTTTTTGCCTTGTTCCTTGGCTAGCGCCCTGTGCTCCACCACACCCATTACGAAGAACCGGTTGTTGTTCTTGACTACGGAAGTGTAGGCGTTGATGGCCTTGATGGAGAACCATTCCTGGTAGATGTTGCGGCCGTTCTTGATGTTTGTCTCATCGACTGTGGCTGGCTGTGCCGGTTTGCCGTACTTGAGAGTGAATTGTTCGGACATATAGACGGCGGCTTCAACGGCCTTGTTCTTACGGGATTCTTCTACACGACCCGTACGGATTTCGAAGGCGTAGAACTTGTCGTTCTGGTTGAAGATGAAATCTACCTGCACTGGCAGTTCGCCGAACTTGAACACGGGAATAACAACGCGCTCGCCTTCGCCGCTCTGGCCATAGGGCTCGTAACCCATCTTCATGACCTCTTCGATGACGGTCTGGCGGTCGGAGCCAAAGGGAATGCCTGCAAAATCTTCATAACGCTGAGCAAAGGCACTCATTGAAAATGAGAACACAAACAGCGCGACGATAAGCAACAATCTCGGCATCATAACTCCTAGAAGTTTTGTAAAATATAGTAAACTCTTTTAAAAGGGGTGCTAAAATGGCGGAAATTAGCGCTTTTTATCTATATTATGGGCATGTCTAGCACTTTTGGTAAGATTTTCTCTGTCACGACCTGGGGTGAATCCCATGGTCCTGCCGTAGGGGCCGTTCTGGACGGTTGCCCTGCCGGCATACCCCTTTCCGAAGCCGACGTCCAGGCCTTTTTGGACCGGAGGCGCCCAGGGCAGGGCAAGCTGACCACTGCCAGGGACGAAAAGGACCAGGTCAAGATTCTGAGTGGTGTGTTCGAGGGCAAGACCACCGGCACCCCTATCTCCTTCGTGGTCTTTAACGAGGACCAGCGGAGCGGTGACTACTCCGACATCGAAAAATGGTTCAGGCCTGGCCATGCAGACTTGTGCTACGATATCAAGTATGGCTTTAGGGATTACCGCGGTGGCGGACGCAGTTCTGCCCGCGAAACCATCGGTCGCGTGGCTGCCGGTGTGGTGGCCCGTAAGTTTTTGCAACAGGTCGCGGGTACGGAATTTGTGTCATGGGTTCAAAGTGTTGGTGAAGTAGAGTGCCTCTCTGTAGATCTTGATACGCTGGACCACGACATGGTAGAAGCTTCGCTGGTGCGCTGCCCCGATGCAGCTGCCAGTGCCAAGATGGAACAGGAAATTCTTGAGGCCAAGAAGAACGGCGACAGCGTTGGCGGAACCGTTGGCCTTGTGGTGCGTAACGTGCCCGCAGGTCTGGGCGAACCCGTGTTCGACCGCTTGGATGCTTTGCTGGCACAGGCCATGCTTTCGATTCCGGCCTGCAAGGGTTTTGAAATCGGCAGCGGTTTCAAGGCGGCCCGCATGCACGGTAGCGAACACAACGATGAGATTTTCTTTGACGGAAAACGCTACAGGACCCGCACCAACAACGCAGGCGGAAGCTTGGGCGGAATCAGCAACGGCGAGAACATCGTATGCCGCATGGCCTTCAAGCCCACGGCCACGATTTCGCAAGAGCAGAAGACCGCTGGGCGTGGAGGCGAAAATGGCAGCCTCGCTGCCAAGGGTCGGCACGACCCTTGCGTGGCCGTGAGGGCGCCGGTCATCGTAGAGAGCATGGCGGCTCTGGTGCTTGCGGACCTGTTCCTGCAGCAGAAGAGAAATGAAATGTATGGATCCCCTCACTCCTTTCAGTCGTTCGAGGATGACGTATGAAAGGATATTCTTGGTGTTTCTCGCGTTAATTTATAGAATCCTTTATAAAATTCATCACTGGCTATTCCTCCGGCCGGGTAAACCCCTGACCCATGCCAAGTTGATTGTGGTGGGAAGTTTCCTCACAGGTGGCGCCGGAAAGACTCCTTTTGTTATCTGGCTTGCCAATCATATCGTTAGTTTATACAAAAACAAGAAGGTGGCAATTCTATGCCACACAGAGGCTACGGATGAGCTTGAACTCTTGAAAGCGAAATTGCCCTGGGCTACGGTGGTGGCAACATCGAATCGTTACCGCACAGCTCGGGAATTGGACAGTCAGTTCGACTACATCATCTGTGATGACGGCTTCGAGGACACACGCCTGCGGCCTGCGTTTACGGTGCGGCTGGACTGGGGGGCGCCTCCCCGTAGGTGGCGGGACTTATGGCCCGCTGGCCCGAACCGTAGCCTTGTGCAGGACCATCCGCAGTCGGATTTGGTCTTAAGGTGCGACGGTGAAAATCCTGACGTGACGTTTTCTATTGCAGAAATTGTGAACGGGGTAGGCGAGACGTTGGATGTGGCGGGTCTCGGAAAATCCGACGTAGGTTCTGGAATGTGGGCCGTTTGCGGCATCGGGAATCCAGAACGATTCTTTCGGGATCTTGAAAATTTAGGTGTGAAGGTGGAACGGACCGTTGTGCGTCCAGATCACGACTGCCGTTATGATAGGGCCCTAAAAATAATCCTGGAGACCGCTCCCGCAGTCCTGTTGACGGAAAAGGACTTTATGCGGCTGGGACCGGACCTGCGGAATAGCCCCCGGGTGTACCGCTGCGTGCAGAAAGTGCGGCCGAAATCCCCTCAAATAATCAATCTTCGACGCATCGGATGCTGACGCCGCTGTCAACATCTCGGTTGGAGCGTATCATTGATTCCATATTGTAGAAGAATTCAACGGTATAGTAATATCCGGAAACGTATTGGTCTGCAGTCCAATAGTATTTGTTTTCGGCAAAGCCACCGCTAATGGAAAGGCCTAGGCTATTGTCACCGCCGCCATCCTTTGCCCATCCCATATTTGATCTAAGAGAGCCGTCGACATCCTGTACGGTATACCATTCTTCGGTGGAGGGAATATGCCACCCGTTGGGGCAATAGTTTACACCATAGTAGATGGCATGCCCATTGTATCTCCGTACGTACATAATGCAGTTCGACTTTCCATCATAGAACGCGCATGATGGACTGTATGCCCATTGATCATCGTAATAAAGGTCTTGGGCCATCCAGTTCTGGTCGCCAATTTTAATGGTTCTGTACACGCTGTTGTCGCGTTCATCCAATAGCTCTCCATACTTACCTTCGGCAACCATTTGCTGGTTCAAGAAGTACGTGGGAATACAGTTGTAAACGTTGCAGTCGTACTTGTGGGATGGGGGCTCTGCAGGTACGAATGTGGTTGTGTCTTGAATGCAACGTACAGAAAATGCCGAGTTATACGAACGGGCGACAATTACTTCCTCAACCGTAGATGAAGATTCTCTAAGCCGCTCAATTAGTACGCTGTCCGTGGATGATGTTCCGGTCCAAAACTTAGCGTTATCACCCAATCCCGAAAACTCGCCCGTTCCAGAGCGTCCGCCTGCCGGAAGAACAGTGAAGCCGTATTCATCTGTGGCGTATCCATCATCACTCCACCCGCTGACAGAACGCAAAACTTTTCCTGAGTTCGGACTTTCGCCAACGGCTTTGATAAGGTCGTTCCACTCTTGTTGTATTGGTAAATGCCATCCGTCTGGACAAGCGTTCTTGGTAGCTTCCCAGGAATATAGCCTTCCATATTTAGAGCAGTCTCCTTCTATGGTACCGGTTCCGCCACCACACCAGGAGTTGGCTGTTTGGTAATTCAAGTTCTCGGCCATCCAAGTCCGGCCTCCGATATCCAAGGTTTTGTAGGTATGGTTGTCTCTTGCATCTGTCAGTGTGCCGTAACGTACAGCGAAACAGTCTTCATCGGTATATCCGTAGTAAAGAGACAAAGCCCCAGTTTTGGGAATGGAGTAGTAATCTAGACCGGTTCCCGATGAATCGCTATAGACCCCTGGCGCATAGAATTGTACAACAACATCGACTAGGCTGCCTGCCATCCCGGGGGCGGCAAGCCAGGAATTTTCGATGTCAAAGGTGAATGGGGCGTAGTGCCCCATTGTGGTCACCATCCCGTTAGGAGCGGCCATAACGTCTTTGGAGAATAATTCCGTTCCCTTTTCCCAGCCCTCTGTATCGCTTTTCTTGGCAATCATAACGCTGAATTTATTCCAACTGGTAGGACCGGAAATGTTGGTGGTTTTTTCCTTAAATCCAAGAGACAGTGTTTGGGTTGTGCCAGAAGAAACTTTCAGTGGGAGAACATACCCGAAATAACCCCACGTTCTAAGGGGTTCCGCCATTGTTACTGTGCTTACAGGAGATTCACAGGTTGGTGAAACAGTGGGCTTTTGATAGTTGGAGTTGGAAGATGCTGATGATGTCGTACTTGATGATGAACTGGAAATAGGCGTAGAATCTGATGATGAATTGGATGAAGCAGTAGAATCCGATGATGAATTGACGCTAGATGGCGACTCGGCTGATGAACTGTCGCCACTACGAGTGTCAGAACTTGTGCTGGAACTATGTTTGGAACTAGAACAAAGAGAAATTTCGGTCTGTGAATCTGAGGAAACAACCTCTTCTTGAGCTGAAACAGAGTCAGAATCACAAGATGCATAGATGGCGGAGATGAAAGCAATTAGTAGATGTCGTGAAATCCTACTTTTGCGGGGGGGGGGGGGGCATGAGCGCATAATTTCACCTCTCTTTTGAAATTTCCCGGTCTTTGCCCTTTAATATATATTTTTTTTTTGCGGATTAGCCTCCTTTCCATTTTTTCAAAATCTTATTTACTAATTTTACCTTTAGAAGAGGTGAAAATATGACTTTGACAAAAAGAATTTCGGAACTGATGGCATCCCTGGTAGCGGGTATCCCGGAGAGGGAATTCCAGATACAGCTGGGTTTTTTGGCCGCTTTGCTGGGGGAGCCCTTTTATCTTTATGGTCGGTCCGGTTCGGGGAAGGCCCTGATTCTGGAGAGATGGATTGCCGCTTTTAAGAATGCGAAGGCCCTGAAGATTGGTTCTCGCGAGCAGGATATGCCGGACAATCTGTCTAGCTACGACTTTATCCAGTTTCTTGCCTACGATCCCAGGAACGAGAAGATTAAGGATAACGCCGCTATCGCCCTGGAAGACCATGGCAAGGCCTCATTGATTTTTTCCGGGGATATGCGACCCGAAGATGCCCTGTGTCGTGGCGAAATTATCGACAGCATTCCCCTGACGATCGTGCTGCCCGAGAATATTTCTTCTGACGCCCTTTGTGAACTTCTGAAGACCCAGGGCGACGTAACCAGTACACGTGTGTCTCCGGGGCTGGTCGTTACTGCCGAGGAGAGGTCCCAGTGGAACGAAGAAATCAAGAAGGTCGCTCTTTCCGAAGATTCCCTTAAAGTTATTGCGGGCGTAGTGGATGTCTGTGACGAGAACAAGATTTACGTCTCTGTGCGGAAATGGATTGCCCTTGCCAACATCATGAAGGCTATGGCCTTCTTTAATGGACGTACGGAAACCCGTCTGGAAGATACCTTCTTCTTGGGGCTGCCTATCTGGTCCAGGTCGGTGTCCAATAAGATTATCATGGATAAGTACAGGCAGATTGTGCTGAAGCAGATTCTCAAGGATGCACCCGAGATTCTGGAACGGCCCTACAATGCCGAGGACCTGATGCTCCGCGTCAAGAAGTTGCTGAAGGGCAGCAATAACCGGTACGAGACCAAGATGTTCAACGATGAGCCTTGCCTGTTCTACCGCATTACCATTGCGGGAGAGAACGTGCCCCTGTATGCACCGCTCCGCTATATCGAGACCGAAGGGGACTTTTTCCCGTACAACGAGCTGAAGCATGAGGAACGTCGGGTGCGCTGCAATTACCATGGCACATCCAGCTGTACCATATCGGTGGCCTCTTCGGTGAAGTCAGCGGGTATCCGTACCATGTCTTCTAGGAATACTATTCCTTCTGCAAACGAGAAGTACGAGGATTTCGGCGTGATGCCTACCCATATCCTCAAGGAGAACGACCCTGAGATTATGGAAAGGAAGAAGGCGGAAATGGGCGAAATCCGTCAAGAAATCCAGACTGTGGTGGAACGGGAGACCAAGGGTCTCCAGGTGCTTAAGACGGTTTTTGCGAATATCAAGAGCTACAAGGATGACCTGTTCTGCAATAAGGAATTGTTTACGGAATTGCAGGACCGGGTAAGTTCCCTGTTCGATTCTACCAAGGTTATTCTCGGAAAAATCAAGGAAGCCCACGACCTGCTGGCCGGTCAGGGCGCTTGATAGAAAGAGCTCTTTTGGGGCCTTGTTTGCTCAGTTAAACGATTTGCTCATGAAATCCTTTCTTGAAAAGATTGTTTTTATCCTTTTGTTCGCCTGCGACGTTTTTGCTTTAACGGTGGAAACAATGGACGAACAGGTTAATTCCAATAACCTGATGGTTCTTCGTCTTAGGATAAGGAATGAAACTGGTGAACCCCTTTATAGTACGAGGGTAAAATTCTTTGTAAGCGGAGAATCTGTGGCTCTGGATGCAGGGAACTACCTGTGGAAAGTTGAAGCGAAAAATACAGTAACCGATTATGCTAGTGCTGGTGTCGGAGCAGGGTTCAATTATTTAAGTGTTGAAGAATTGTTTGGTATATGGTAATTGATGCTCCTAGTCAAACAGTGCGAAATATGAGCCCTCTGCTTGGCGTGGGAAATTCTGTCTTTATTATCAAATCGGTTTAAGGGAACTTGCAAAAGGTTTCAGATTGTTTTATTACGGGAAAGAAAGAATATTCATTGATGCAAATTGGGGTGGAACGATTATTGCGCCTAATGCCAAAATAGTGTTGGGCCAAACACATAAAAAGGATTTGTTTGGACAGTTCTATGCTGATGAAATCGAAGTACATCAACAATCGAAATTAGAAATAGTTCCTTTTAAACCGGAACAAGAACCATCAGGATATGCTCTTTATACGCAACAATAGGAAGACTGTAAAATATGAAAAAGTTTTTAATCCTTATCTTCTTTGTTCCGATGATAATTTTCGCAGAAGGCTTATGTTATTTTCCGGATCCTATAGATATTTATTTCAAAGATTCAACGATTTGGTATGGCCCATCATCTTTTTTATGGGGTGGACCCACAATTGTTGATGATACTGTATCTGAAACGTTGGCTGATGGTTATCTATGTAATAAAGAACGACAAGTCGAGTCAAGCGAAAAGGCTTTTCTTGATTCCAATGTGTTTCTTTTTAGACATGAGAGTAATGGAAGAAACATTCTTTCCATCTATAATGCTTATGAAATGCTAAAGGGTTTGCATAGCGACAGAGGTGTATCTCATAGTGTAGGTGCGGTCTTTAAAGAAGAATTCCTTCACTGGCGGCAATGCGGAACGCTGAACTTGAGTTATGAAGAGGCCGATAGCCTGGCAACATTATTTGTTACGGCGATAAACAAATTTGTTGAAGATAAGAATGTCTGCACGGAAACAGATGATTTTATTGTTTGTAGTTATGCGCATAATGCGCCTAGCCAACTTAAACAATGGATTGATGAATTCTGCGAAGCGAACGGCCTTGAATATTCATCCAAGCCCGCTACTTATTGCGAAGATCCGTATAGTGTGCCAGAAAGGGCTGAATGTGCCCAAGCGAACTCAATCTTGATCCAGCAGCCGAAAAAGACGGACGTAAGCATTGATTTTGAAAATCGCAAAGCTCATATTCCCGAGTCCCTGCGTGGAAACCCCTTTTTTTTATTTGATATGAATGGCAAGGTCATTCAAAGGGGGCTTGCTGGAGAAACAATCCGTATGTCGGTTGTTCCTTCAATCCTGAAAATTGGAACACGAGTGGTTATTTGTAAGTGATAGAGTTTTTTCCTAGGGCCATAGCTTCGGCACTTTTACCTACAGGCCATCGACGCTGTCGGGAATTTCATTTCGCAGCACCAGGAGGATGGCCCCCTGGTTTACTACGATATAGCGTTCATTGTTGATTTCCAGCTCATAGCCTCCGGCGTGGAGGTACAGGGCCTCGTCCCCTTCCTTGACCTGGAGGGGCACGTAGCTGATGGGGTCTTGAGACTCGTTCTTGAATAAGTCATCGGGGTCCTTGGATGCGGGAATGGGGTAGCCTGGCCCCACCTTGACTACCAGGCCCGTATGAACGGCGTCTCGCTCCTTGACGCTGGGGGGCAGGTAGAGCCCGCTGCCGGTCTTGTTGGAGGCTTCCAGCGGTTTTATGAGAATACGGTCCCCGATGATTACGATATTGTCCAGTGAATTCAGCATAGCCCCAAATTAGAAATTATATTGGATGACGTGGCGCTGTTAGTTATAGCGATTATTTGGATTGCCATTACGGTTTTCCTGGCCCTGTATTTGGGACATACCCCAAAGGGGCGAGCCTGGATAAAACTAGCTTGGCATTATCGCAAGGTGCGTAGGGCGATGCTTGTCCTTGCCGTATTCTTGGCGTTGATTGTGGCTGGGTATGCACTGTATCCGGGTGGTATGTCTGGCGGGAATCAAGATTCTAGGCGGGTGTTTCGCGACTACTCCAGGGATATGGTGGAAAATCTTGTGGCGGGGAATTTTATATCCAGGGATTCTTCCTGCGACTTGACAAGTCCTATGCCGGAGTTGGCGTACAGGTTGCCGGCGGTATTGGAAATCTATAATGAAGAGGTGCAGCGCCCTACGTTGCCCAGGCTCATACGTCTGGATGATACCCTGTGGATTTCTTTCGACGGTTACAAGCAGTTCAAGAATCGGGGAATCCGGATTGTGCGGAAGCTGCAGCAGAAGCTGGGCGCCCGTTATATGGCGAAGATTGATTCCAGAGGAGAGAATCATCGGCTGGAACTTGTTTATCGTGGGGCGCCCTGGAGCGTAGAACAGTTGTGCGGATTGCCTGCGATGGAAGCTTCTGTGAAGGAGAATGTGGATCCGGCACTCCTGATGGCGATTATCCGCCATACCTCGAATTTCAATTTGGATTCTGGGGAGGGGCTTTCGCAGGTCTATACGATGGCGTCACTGCTGGCGGCCACCCTGGCCCAGGAGAAGACGGTGGAAGATGCCGTGGCCCAGATGTACCCGGCTAAGGAGCGAGGGAACCTTCATGAGGAATGGCGGAACAACCCCCTGAAGCAGGCATGGATCGAGGAAGTCCTGAAGGACGTGCCTTACTACAGGGATAATGGACTTGTAAGAGACTAGCAATGCGCGAGCGGTAATCTAATGCCGGCCGAAGCGGCGGGTCTTGCGGAAGGGCTTGTCACCGTGAGCTTCCCGGAAGGGCTTTTCCTTGCTCCAGGGTTTCTTTTCCTTACTGAACTTCTTTTTGCCCTTGAAGCCGCGGTCTTTCGGCGGCGGGGCGTCATCGGTCATAAGCCTGAATTTAGCGTCGTTACCCCGGATGGTCATTTCAGAAAGGATGTCCAGTACGCCTTGGTCAGTATTTTCCGGAAGCTCCACGGTGCTGAACTTGTCGAAAAGCTTGATTCGCCCGATGATGGCGCTGCTGATGTCTGCCTCGCCGGCGATGGCACCTACGATGTCTCGAGGGGAGACGTGGTCCCTGCGGCCCACCGCCAGGTAATAGCGGAGGTAGCCTTCTTCTACGCCGTTGGCGCCTTCCTTACGTTCCTTGCGTTCGCCACCATTGTCCTTATCGCCTTGTTCGCGGATTTTGGGGGTGGAGAGTTGTTCCATCTTGGGGAAGATGGGCTCCCGTTCTTGTGCGAGGCACAGGGCGGCGGCGGCTACTTCTTCTATGTCGGAGCCCAGTTCCACCGTCATCTTCATAAAGATCTCGCGGAACTTGGAAAGGTCGGTATTTGTTAGTTTGTCTTGGATCTTCTTCTGGAAATTGGCGATGCGCTTGGCGCTGATCTGTTCGGCGCTGGGAAGCGACATAGCCTCGATGGGCTGGCGGGTAGCCTTCTCGATGGTCTTGAGCAGGCGCCGTTCCCTGGGGGTGATAAACAGGATGGCGTTTCCGCTACGGCCGGCACGTCCTGTGCGCCCGATGCGGTGCACGTAGGATTCCGTGTCGTAGGGTATGTCGTAGTTTACCACGTGGGTAATGCGGTCTACATCGATTCCGCGGGCGGCTACGTCGGTTGCTACGACGATATCCAGCTTGCCCATTTTCAGGCGGTTGATGGTTCGTTCCCTTAGGGTCTGTGCCAGGTCGCCACTCAGGGGGGCCACGTTAAAGCCCCTGGCTTCCAGGCGTTCCGAGACTTCGGAGGTAGCCTGCTTGGTACGCACGAATATGAGCATACCGTCAAAATCTTCGCCTTCGATGACTCGGGCAAGGGCCTCCATCTTGTCATGGCTCTTGACCAGCAAAAAACGCTGACGGATGTTTTCTACCGTGGTGGTCTTGCCTTCGATGCGGGCTTCGCTGTATTCTCCCAGATGCTCGTCGATGATTTCCAGGACTTCCTTAGGCATGGTGGCGCTGAAGAGAGCCCGCTGGGCATTTTCGGGAATCTCGCTCAGGATGGTCTCTACGTCTTCCATGAATCCCATGTCCAGCATTTCATCGGCTTCGTCGAGAACGACGGCCTGGACCTTGTCCAGGGTAATGGAGCCCCGCTTGAGATGGTCGATAAGCCTACCCGGCGTTGCAACGATGACGTTGGCGCTGCGTTTTAGGGCCTTGAACTGTACGGAAATATCCTGCCCGCCGTAGACGGGAACCACGTGAACCTTCGGGAGCTTCATGGCGTACTGCTGGATAGCTTCGGCCACCTGGATAGAAAGCTCACGTGTGGGAGTCAGTACCAGGAGAGATGTTTCGTGAGCGTTGAATTCTATACGGGAAAGGAGCGGCAGGGCAAAAGCCGCCGTCTTGCCGGTACCTGTCTGGGCTGTACCCAGGAGGTTCTTGCCTTGGAGAAGGGCGGGAATGGCCTTTGCCTGGATGGGGGAGGGCGTCTCATAACCGGCGGCCTTGACCGCATCGAGGATTTCCGGGGCAAGACCCAGTTCTTCAAAGGTAATTTCCTGGTCCATAAATTCTCTTTTTTCTCAAAATATAGAATTTGGGGGCTTTAAAACAAAGGGTGTTTTCTAGCTTTGTTTTTGTGAGTTACGAATGCAAGCATTTGCGGAACACCTTTTGCGACAAGCGAAAGAAGGAATGCGACCCGGGAGCACCTGGTTGCGTATTGTTCGGCAAGTTTAAATTTCCGCTGAAAGAGATGCCCGGTCGAGCCGGGCATGACAAAGGTTAGATAGCCAGCGGCATCCAGGGCTTTACGGTGTCGATGGATGTAAGCATGCCCTGCTTTTGCCTGCGGATGGCCGCGGCGGCAATCATGGCGCCATTATCGGTACTGAGGCTACGGTCCGGGATGCAGAAACGGATTCCATGCTTGTCACAGTAATCCTGCAATCTTGTGCGGAGCCAGGCGTTGGCGCTTACGCCGCCACCCATCACCAGTGTCTTCATTTTTGTTTTCTTGAGGGCATTGATGGTCTTGGTGACAAGGCTATCCACGATGGCGTCTTCAAGAGAGGCGCAGATATCTCCCAGATTTTTCTGGATGTATTCTGGGTCGTGGGTTTCGGTATAGCGTAGTACGGCGGTCTTGAGCCCGCTAAAAGAAAATTCGCAGTTGCCATGGGTGTTCAGCGCCCGCGGAAACTCGATGAATTTTCGGTTGCCGTCTTTTCCGAGCCTGCTGATGGTGGCCCCAGCCGGATATTTTAGGCCGATGAGCTTGCCGCACTTGTCAAAAGCTTCGCCTGCGGCGTCGTCACGGGTGCGGCCAATGCTGGTGTACTTGAAGCCGGGTTCTTCCAGCACCAGTTCCGTATGGCCTCCGGAAACGGTCAGCGTCAAAAAGGGCGGTTCGATATCGGGGTTAGAAAGCCATGCCGCTGCAAGGTGCCCTTCCAGGTGGTTCATGCCATAGGCGGGAATCTGCAGGTCTCGCGCTAGCCCCTTGGCAAAACTGGCTCCTACGAGTAGCGGTCCCATGAGCCCAGGCCCTGTGGTGTAGGCGATGGCGTCGATGTCGGTAAGCTTGATTCCGGCTACCTTGACGGCGGCTTCGGCGATGGGGGCAATCTTTTGCAGGTGTGCCCTTGCGGCAATTTCTGGAACTACGCCTCCATAAAGGGCGTGCTCATCGATCTGGCTGTAAAGGGGGTTGGAAAGTACCTTCAGGGGCTCATCTTGCAGAACGGCGCAGGCTGTTTCATCGCAGCTGGATTCGATGCCGAGCCAGAGCATTATTCCTCTTCTCCTAGAGAATCTACGGGAGCGCTTTCCACTTCCATACGGATAAGTTTAACCTTGTCCGGAATCAGCTCGTAACCCTTGATGGACATTTCGCGATTTACGGTAGAAGGCAGGTCCATCTTGACTGTAGGGGGCAGGCTGTCCACATCTTCGATGGCGAAACGGTTGATTTCTACGAAGAGCTGCAAGTTGTGTGGATTGATGGAATCCAGGACGTTCTGGCCTCCGGTAATCTTGACAGAGATTGTATCGGGAGAAAGTTTCGCTTCATCCTTGTTGTACTGCCCGATGAGCTGTACGGGAATATTCCTAAAGGTCTTGCTTTCGAGCTTCTGTATATCGATGTTCATAATGACGCTGGAATCGCTAGGCGTCACGTAAGCGGGGAAGGTTTCCAGATTCAGCTTGACCTTGAAATTGTCGTTGGCGGTCAGGCTGTCAAACCGTACGGAGTCGGTAGGAATCTCGAAGATGCGGGTCAGGGCATCCCTCGCGCCGGATACGCGAATCTGTTCTGGCGTAATCTTGGGAACGTCCGTCATAATGTAGCCTGGTGCCGGGTCGAAGGTCACGTTGGACTTGACGGGAATGTTTCGTTCGATGCGGGTATCCAGTTCCAGGTCCAGGAACAGGAGTTGGTTGGAAGGCTCCACGAATTTCACGTTGGGAAAGCTCGGTGCCGAGAAATTCTTTGCATCCAGATGTTTGCGCGTAGCCCCTAGTTCCGCCCCCTGCAAGTCGATAACGATGGAGACGGCGTTGGAGTCCTTGTTCATATAGTTCCAGCGCATACGGATAAGGTCGAAGGCCGGGCCCCTGACGGTGATTGGCAAGGTGTGGGGAGGCTTGGAGGCGACTGCCAAGAGTTCCGGCAACCTGACCAGCTTGACGGGAACATCCATGGTGATTTGAAAATCCTGTGTGGACATGACAAAAAACCAGAGGGCGATTCCGAACAGGAAGGCCATTATCTTTAATCCGATATTATTCATAGCAGTACCGTGATAAACTCTAGCAAATTTAATTATATTCCAAGGGTGCTAGGACAATTAGGCTACTTAATTTCTGAATCTTTTAGGGGGCTGAAGCAACACCGTACTGTGGTTCTCCCGTCCCTGGTGACCATCTTTCTTTGTTCCGTTCTGCTTGCCGGATCCTTGACCGCTTTCGGCGGCGTGGTAAAGCTTCTTTCGGCAGAAAAGGCCCTTTATACGGTGGAGGCGTTCTTGCCCAAGGTGGTGGCGCCCGATTCCATCAAGGCCATTTCCGAAAACCTTCTCCATACCAAGCGGGTTGCCTCTGTAGAGTACGTGAGTGCCGATTCTGCTCTGGCGGATTTCCGCAGGCACTTTTCGGGAGAAATGCTGGATTTGGTGGAAGGGAATCCCCTGCCGCCGTTTTTCCGGATTAAGCTGAAGGAAGATGCCTATAATCCGGTGGATCTGATGGAAGCCCGTACGGAAATCCTCCGTAAGGGATACTTCGAAGAAGTCCAGGCTCCTCTGGAGTGGTCTGAGCGAATCGCCAAGTGGAAATTCAAGATGGTGTTCTGGCCTCTTTGCCTGAGCGTTCTCCTGCTTGCAACCCTCTCCCTGATTATCTGTAATTCTGTGCGGCTTTCCTTGTTCTCCAGACAGTTGCTGGTGGAAAACATGAAGTATACCGGCGGTAGCCCCTTCTTTATCGAATTTCCCTTTGTACTGGAGGGCTTGATCCTTGGGCTTGTGGGGAGCGGCCTTGCGGTTTCTCTTATGGCAATTCTCGTGAATGCGGTGGGAGAGGCGATTCCCATTGTCGCTTCCAATCGGGGCGGACTTGGACTTATGCTTGCGGGAGTGGTCCTGCTGGTAACGCTCCTTTCGGCGTATTTCAGTTATAGGACAGTCCGTAGGTTTCTGACGGTGAAGAATTTCGAGCAGGAATAAGATGCGGATTCTTTCCATCATCTTGTGTCTTTTGGTAGGGCTTACCTTTGCAGCCCCAAAGAAGACCGATGCCCAAATCAAGGAACAGCGGACCGCCCTTAAGAAGTTGGAAACGGATCTGGCCAAGAAGCGCAAGGAACTGGCTCTTTTGGAAACCGAGGAGAAGGGTGTTCTCAATACCATCTCCCTTCTGGACCAGAACCTTAACCAGACCAGGACCTACATTCAGGAGCTTTCCAAAAGCGAGATTCTGGTTCAGGGTGCGGTGCGGCAACTTTCAAAGGACCTGGATTCTCTGGATAGGCAGATTAGGGAACGGAAAGAAATCATGCGTAAGCGAATCCGTACGCTGTACGAGAAGGGCCGCAGCAGCGAGGCCGAAGTCCTTTATGGACTTTTAACGCAGAAAGGCAATCCCGAACGTCAGGTCTACTGGGTCCACCACTTGCTTTACCAGGATCAGGAACAGGTGAACACCTTGCTCCGGCTTATGCGGGAACGCGATGAGAAGAAGAAACAAGAGGTTGAGCATCTTCAGGAACTATCCCAGTTGCGTCACAAGAAAAGTGCCGAGGAAAAAGGCCTTGTGACTCAGATGAGTGGTCAAGAAAAAATGCTTGTTTCCCTAAAGCACGACAAGGCTATGCAACGCCGGGCTTTGGAAGAATTCGAGCGTAACCAGAAGACTATGCTTGCCCTTATCAAGAAGTTAGAGGAAAAGCGCAAGAAGGAACAGGAAGCCGCCAAGAAGGCCGAGGCGGAGCGCAAGAAAAGGGAAAAAGAAAAGAAGAAGAAAAAAGAGAAGGAGAAGGTCGTCGAGAAACCGAAGCCCACGGTTACGATGAGCCTCAAGGGCCCCAAGTGCATGCCGCTGGAAGGCGAAGTCATCAGCCGCTACGGCTTGCAGGAACATCCGGTGCTCCATATCGCGACCCGGAACCTGGGTATAGAAATCCGCGGTAAGCGGGGCAAGATGGTGAAGGCTGCGGCTCCCGGTACTGTGGTGATGGTTTCCGAAATCGACGGACGTGGACCTTCCGTGATTATCGAACACGAGGGCGGCACCTATTCTGTTTACGGACACCTCCGTTCTATTCGTGTTCAGGAAGGCAAAGTGGTACAGAAATGCGAAGAAATAGGTGAAGTAGGGGATATCGCCTCTCTAAATGGAATTAAATTGTATTTCCAAGTTAGCGAAGGGACCCAGACCGTGGATCCCCTAGAGTGGTTGAAGCAGAAATGATAGAGTATAGGCTAAAAGGTCCAGTCTCTCAGGAGCGCCAGCGGATTCGGCTTATGTCGGCTCTGCGGGAGAACCGTTTCCCTCAGGCTATCCTGATTGACGGGCCTGCGGGAATCGGCAAGAAGGCCTTGGCTATGGAGCTTTCCAAAGCTCTGCAGTGCGAGAACAAGGAGATGCGCCCTTGCGGAAAGTGCTTTGGCTGTAAGCTCGCTATGGATGCGGGAGTTACCGACAGTTGGGTAGTGCCTATGGAATCTAAGGAGGCCCACGCCCGCAGTGCTGCCGACGTTTCTGCCGGCAGTACCGCCAAGACGGTTCAGGATTACAAGCTGGCCTATATCTCCGAAATTTTCAAGAACCCCTATCGCATCGACATTTTTAATGCTGCCGCCGAAATCTCGGTGGAACTGATCCGTTCTATGACGGGAGCCTTCGCCTTGAAGGGGGACAGGGTTCGCGTAATTATTGTGGCCGAAGCCGACCGTATGAATGATTCTGCGGCAAATGCCTTCTTGAAGACCCTAGAAGAGGTTCCCCCGGATACTTACTTTATTTTGACCACAAGTTCCCGCGAAAAGCTTTTGCCGACCATCCGTTCTCGCTGTCTGGCACTGCATCTGTTGCCCTTATCAGACAAGGAAGTCCGCGAAGAAACCCTCCGGATGCTTGGTGAAGATGCCGATGAGGATGGCGTCTCCGATGATGTGGTGGGACTTGCGGTAGGTTCTCCTGGTAAGGCACTCTACTATGTAGAACATGGCGCCCGCTGGTGTGCCATGGCGGTAGATTTCCTTCTGATGAGCCTCCGGTCCGAATACGGCGAACTTTTTGCCGCCCTGAAGGAGGCTGACTTTGAAGACCCTCTGGAGGCGAATCGTTTTCTGGACGTGCTGGGATTTCTGATTTCGGACCTGTTGCGCGAAAAGTCGGGAGCGCCTTTGCGAATTCCCGAGACCACAGGCCGAGTCCACCTGGATAACTTCCCGAGGGTGACCGTAGATGCTTTGGAAAAAGCCTTGAAAGACGTGCAGGAAACTATGTCCCGCATTGCCACCCGCAGGTCCTCGGAGGCCATGTGCCTCCAGTCTCTTGCCATCAAGCTGTTTGAAGGATACAAGTGATGGAAGACTTGGTGGCATCGACGCTTTCTATGGAGCTGGGTATCCCGCATCTGGTGGCGCGGTTCCTGGTGTCTCGGGGAATCAAGTCCGTAGGCGAGGTGCAGAAACTTATGGCCGGAAGCGCAGATGATGTACTTTCGCCGTCGCTGATGCTGGGTATGGACCGGGCTCTCCAATGGATTCTAAGTGTCCGTGACCGCAAAGAAAAAGTCTTTATTTTTGGTGACTACGACTTGGACGGAATGACTTCGGTCACCCTCTTGACCCGTGGCTTGCAAGAGGTCGGGATAGAATCGGAATGGCGACTCCCGAACCGTTTTGGCGATGGCTACGGGCTCTCCCTTTCGGCTGTAGATGAAATGTTCCAGGCTGGAGCCCGAAACGTGATTACGGTGGATACGGGAATTACCGCCAATGCCGAAATTGCTCACGCCAAGGAACTTGGAATGGCATTGATGGTGATAGACCACCACCAGCCTTCTGGTGACGGCCTGCCTCCGTGCGATGTGCTGCTGGACCCCCATCAAGAAGGGGATACCTACCCTAATCCGGAACTGTGCGGCGTAGGGGTTTCCTACAAGTTCATCTGTGCTCTTTATGAGAAGTTGGGTAAGCCAGTTCCTGAAAAGTTCCTGGACCTGGTGGCCCTTGGTACGCTGGCCGACCTTGTGGGAATGACTCCCGAGAACAGGGCCTTTACTAAGGCTGGCCTGAAGCGCCTACAGAACAGCGAATGGCCTGGCCTTCAGGCGCTGTACAATTCCCTCCAGAAGCCAGGAAGCCTTGTGGGTGGCATCGATGTGATGTACAAGTTTGCGCCCCTGCTGAATGCGCCTGGCCGTATGGAAAAGCCCGACCCGGCGCTAAAGCTTTTGCTGTGCGAGAACAAGGATGATGCCCCGACGCTTCTTTCGGAACTGAAGGACTGGAATGCCCGCCGCAAGCAAAAAGAGGCGGAGATTACCGATATGGCCATGGAGCAGGTCCAGAATATTTACGGTGAAAACATCCCGCCGGTACTTCTGGTGTCTGGCGAGAATTGGCATGTCGGCGTTATCGGGATTGTGTCCGCAAAACTGGCCCAGGAATTCAACCGCCCCACGGCAGTGCTTTCGGTAATGGAAGGGATGGCCCATGCCAGTGCCCGTGCGGTACCTGGATTTAACTGGCACAAGGCTCTTTTTGAATCAAGAGACCTTTTCGATCGCTGGGGTGGCCACGCCAACGCTGCCGGATTCTCGTTACCTGCAGGAAAAATCCAGGAACTCCAGGGACGGATTCTCGTGTCGGCCAAGGAACAGGGCTATACGGGAGAAGAGACCCGTGAAGCCGGTGGCCAAAATTACGATATCCAGGTGGCCCTTGGTGAACTTTTAGTGGATCCTACCAAAAAGACTGGTGCCACCGTGCTGGATTTTTTCGACAAGATGGAACCATTCAGCGGGAACTTCCCGTATCCGGTATTCCGGGCCGAAAACGTGAAGGTCCATCGTGTGCGAGAACTGCGTGGCGGGCACCTGCAGATGGAAGTTTCCCAGGCGGGGAGCCCCACTTTCTCGGCCATCGGTTTCGGACTCCGCAAGTGCAAGGCTCTTATCGGCAAGACCCACCGCGTGTCTATCGTCTTTGAGCCGACCTGGAACTACTATAACGGTAGGCGTTCCCTGCAGCTGTGTATCAAGTCTATCGAGTAGGCGGTCATGATGAAACAGAATTTTCCTCTGATTGTCCTATTTCTCGTGTTCCTGGGCTTGTTGAATTTCATCTGGCAGGTCCAGCCCTATAAGGCCCCCTTATCACATGAACCGGAGCCGACAATCATTAAACAGGAAAAGTCCAGACCCTTTACGGGCCGTATGGACATGCCGAACCTGGATGACATCTACGTGCTGGACAATTCGGCGGATCGTGATGTAGAGGCCCTGGAAAAATACATTCAGGGTCGTGCTGCTGGTCTCCATTGGCTTGGGCAGGAACACTTCAAGAAGAAGGGTGCCGAAGATATCCGTCTGGGGCTGCATCTGGTAGTAGATTCTCTGGGCATCTTCACCTGCAAGGAAATTCTCTTTTCGGATGCCGATGATGAAGCTTTCGAGCAGAAGCTCAAGGAACATATCGAATATTTCTGGCGCTACAAGAAAAGCGAAAACGGGGTAACCGATTTCTGGATACCCCTCCGCTGGAAAGCGAAATACACTAAATAAGAAGTGGACTACGTCTTTAGAATGGCCAGCAGCTGGTCGGCCTTTTTCTCTATAAGAATAAAGGCCTCGAACATACGAGCCTCGCGCCACTTGGTAAGGTACTTGCCCCACCATTCGGTGGCAATCTCGTCCGGAGATTTTTTGTCTTTTTCGTTCTGGTACCAGATTTCCTTGGAGACTTCCCTGATGACGGCGGCCATATCGGCGGCAGGCTGCAAGGATCCCTTGCACAGGAGCAGGGCCCGCAGGTTGTCCAGCAGAATTTCATCGGTGGGGGAGTCGGAATCGTCACGGGCGCAGTCCCAGATTTCTCCACGGTGGCGTTCTGTCCAAGAAAGCAGATGGCTTTCGGTCTCTTTCAGTTCGCCTTTGGCGAGTTTTTCCTCTACCGCCTCGCGGGGGTAGTAAATGCTGTTCGGGTAAAATTCAATCATAGGCGTCCTAAAAAGCCAATAATGCCCGGGGCGGGACTTGAACCCGCACGAGGTTGCCCCCAAGGGATTTTAAGTCCCCAGTGTCTACCATTCCACCACCTGGGCCGTTGGCGTGGCTCAAATATATAAAAATCCAGGCTACGACCGACGGGAGGGAGTGTAGTTCGCCAGGTAATCCTTCATTTCCTGGATGTAGGTCTGGCAGATGGGGGAGGTGTTGAAGTTCTTCTTGACAATGTAGCCGATTTCCATAGTGCGGTCATCTTTGCCCTTGCTGTCCTTAAAGGGTACCGCCACGTAGTCGGAGCCGTTGATTTCTTCGCTGATGATTCCCGAGCAGAGAGTGTAGCCGTTCAGGCCCACCATCAGGTTCAGCATAGTGGCGCGGTCATTGGCCTTGATGGTACGGTGGTACTCGTTTGTACTCAAGATTTCTTCGGCGAAGTAGTAGGTACCGCTTTCGCTCTGCTCAAAGGAGAGGCAGGGGTAATTTGAAAGGTCGTTCAGGTTCACATGCTTGCGGTTTGCAAGGGGATGGTTCTTCCACATGTAGGCGTAGGCCTTGCAGTCGATCAGGTGGTGGAATTCCAA
>CAMIWK010000005.1 GCA_946402415.1 uncultured Fibrobacter sp. | reverse complement strand
CGGACACCACAATCTGGCCCGGGCAGTTGATGTTGGCCGGAACCACCACGCCGGCATCCTTCACCGCTTCGCAGAGTTCCAGAATCTTGGCCTCATCCTGACCCATAATGGCGGCCATGGCACCCGGGTTCTTGGAGCCGGCACTGGCCATAAGTTCGCCGCGGGTACGCACCAGGCGTAAGCCCTCTTCAAAGCTGAAACCGCCGGCGGCGTAGATGGCGGAATATTCACCCAGAGAGTGGCCAGCCACATAGTCAAAGGCAAAACCTTCGGACTTCAAAAGTTCCATCACCATGGCAGACACGGTAAAGAGTGCCGGCTGGGTATTGTCGGTGCTCTTCAGCACATCTTCCGGGCCTTCCGCCATGAGTTTCGAAAGCGAAAAGCCTAGAATCTCGTCGGCCTGCATCATCAGTTTCTTGGCCGGCTCGAAAGTGGATGCGAGAGTCTGGCCCATGCCCACATACTGGGCGCCCTGACCAGGGAAAAGCAGAATTGTCTTGGACATTACAACCTCCGCGGGAAACCGCGATTTCTTGTTACGTCCCAAATTTAAAAAAGAACAGAAGCATTCCTAGGGCGAACGAGCAAAATCCGCGAAATCCCTGCAAATAAAAGCATATTGGAATGTTTTTGTAAGGTCGGGGCGCAATACACAAAAAAAAGAACGGAGCTTTTCAACTCCGTCCTTAAAAGCCTGTTACAGACAAATTAGCAAATGCCTTAGTTTGCCAGCGTTCTTTAGCAAACGCCGTTTACTTGGCCTCGGCAGGTTCGTCCTTGATGGCGGACAGGCGTTCGTTCACGTTCTTGAACACGCCCTTCTCGGCATACTTGGCGGCCACTTCCACAGCCTTCTCGATGGCGAGAGCGTCGGAGCGTCCGTGGGCGATAATGCCCGTGCCGTTCAGACCCAAGAGCAAGGCGCCACCAGTCATGCGGTAGTCCCACATCTCGGCAAAGCGACGGCCAGCCTCGGTATCGATAGTGCCGAACATCTTCTGGTGCAGTTCGAAGAAACCTTCCAGCATCTTCAAAACCACGTTGCCCGTAAAGCCAGAGGTCACCACCACGTCGGCAGCACCCATAATGAGTGTCTCGCCTTCGATGTTGCCGATAAAGTTCACCGGGGCGGACTTCAACAGCTGGTGTGCTTCCTGAAGCACAGCCGGGCCCTTGTGTTCCTCTTCGCCCATATTCAAGAGGCCAACCTTCGGGTTCTGGTATCCGAAGTAGGTCTCGGCAAAGGCGGAACCCGCGATGGCAAAGTCCACTAGGGTAGAGGCGCGTTCATCCACATTGGCACCGGCATCCACCAAGATGATGGGGCGGTCGGCAGTAGGGATCACGCACCCGATAGGCGGGCGGCTGAACTTTTCGCTAGACTTGCCCAAGAGCATAAGGCAGCTCGCCATCATGGCACCGGAATTACCGGCGCTCACAGAGGCGTCTACCATACCCTTCTTCTGGAGGGCCACGCAGGTCACCAGGCCAGAATGGGGCTTCTTCTTGAGAACCTGAACAGGGTGTTCGTCCATGGCCACCGGATCGGGGGCATCGACGACAGAGATTCCATTACCCGCATAGCCAAGCTTTGCAAGCTTCTCCTTGACCACGGCCTCGGGGCCGCAAAGGACAACGTGGACATTGGGGTTCTTGTTCACCGCATTGACGGCGCCTTCAACAACCACATCGGGGGCAAAGTCGCCACCCAGAGCATCCAGAGCTACACGAATCATGGAATCCTCCCTTTTTCGTTAATTTAGAACAATTAGGCTTCGGCACCCTTCATGTCGACAACTTCTACGCCATTGTAGAAACCGCAGACCGGGCACACGCGGTGCGGGCGCTTCACGGAACCGCAATGATCGCAAGTAGCCATAGCCGGGGCTTCCATCTTCCAATGGGTACGGCGCTTGTCACGACGGGCGGTAGAGGTCTTTCTTTTAGGTACGGCCATTTTTAACTCCTATTTTCCATTTTGCTCTTGAGAGCTTTTAGTTTTTCCCAACGGGGGTCCATGGGGCTTTCGGCGCCTGGGTCATCTCCGTCGGCTTGATTGTTTGGTACAAAGATAAAATCTTCTTCGGGATTTTTCACGGGAGCCTGCGGTTCTTGCAGGATTACAAGCTCCCGAACGCACTCCGAGACCTCTACGAACTCCTGATTCTGGGGAATCCGGTAGGCGTACACGTCGGCGTCCTCCTCGTCAAGCTCCTGGGAGGCCACCTGGCTGCGGGTCACCTCCACCACCATCTCGGTAGAGAAGGGGCGGTCGAAAGGTTCCAGCGTTCTGGAGCAGGTAAGGTTCTGCGTACCAGAAAGCTTGCCCGTCAGCAAAAAGCGGTCACCAGCCTCGGGGCTCACCAGCAGTTCGGCCACAAGCTCGCCCACCAGGTGCAGTTCATCGAACAGCTCGGGGGCATCACTTCTGGACCAGACCGTGCGGCGGTCCTCGGGTTCAGCGAGAGTCTTGACAAGTTCAATTTTCAAAGCGGGCTAAATTTAGCAAAAAGGGCCCAGAAGTTCAAGAGAGGCGGAGCTTGTCTTGGTGGGCCTTCAGGGCCGCAAGAAACGCCGGACGCTTGGATTCGTCCATATAGGCCTCCACCACCTTGACGGTCTTTCTCACATCGGAAACGTAGATTACCGGGCCAAGCGCCACTGGGGCTATCCGGACTGAAGCAAGGGCATCGGACACCGCATCGCCACCCACCATCAGGGCCGTGCCGATTTCCTGACGCTTGAATTCCCGGACCACGCGCCTCATTTCGGAAAGGCCCGCCTTAAACTGGGCCGAAAGGTAGACCATGTCGGGCTGTTCGAAAAGCACGGCCTCCACAATCTTTTCGCAAGAACCGCCGCGCCCCAAGTCCACTACGGGAATGCCGTAGCACGACAAAAGTTCCGACAAAATGTCCCTGTCGATATCGTGAATGACAGAATCCATAGACACCAGCAGGATTTTCGCCTGGAACGGCGGCCGGGGTCTGTCCCCAGATTCAAGGGCCTGCCGCTTGGCCGACAACTTCTGCTTCAGTTCCACAAAGCGCTTTTCCAGCCGGGGCATAAAAATCTTTCCGCCGTCGGAGCCATCCTTGCCCTTGTTCCTGCTACACGCTTCTGCATACTCCAGCAGGGCGTCCGTGGCGCCAGCACTGCGGTTGAACAGCAGGTCTTCGATCCGATGGCTCAGTTCCGACGGCACATCCGCGTAAGGCGGCACCGACTGCAGGTCCCCAATCCCAAAGACCATTCCCGCATGGGTCGCGTGGTACAGGAATACAGAATTCATGGCTCCACGCAAGAAGGGGTCTTCCCTAAAGGCGTAGCCCAGAAGAGACACGTCACCTACCACGTGGGCATGGGGCAGATTGTCCTTCACATAGCGGCATGTCTCAAAAAAGGCCTTTATAGTTTCGGGATGCTCATCCCTGCCCGTACCAATGGGAATCACCACCGGGTCGAACAAAATATCTTCGGGAGCAAAATTCAGCTTGCCCACCAGCAGGCGGTACATCCGCCCTATCAATTCTTCACGACGCCCACAAGTCAGGGCCAAGCCATTTTCGTCTTCCGCCCTGCACACTACGGCAAACCCATGGCGCCGGATTTCTTCGGCCTTGGTAAGGAAAACCTCCTCCCCTTCCTTGAGGCTGATGGAATTCACGATTCCCTTGCCCTGTACGCACTCCATGCCCGAAAGCAGCACGTCCCACCTGAGGGACTCTATCATGACGGGGCTCTTTGCCAGAGCCGGGTCCTTCAGCATGTCATTCAAAAGCCTGGGCATACCGGACTTGGGGTCTTCAAGATCTCCGTCCAAATTTACGGCAATCACCTGTCCGCCCTTGCCCGGCGGGGCGATATTCACAAAACGGCACCCGGGCTCCACCTCCATAGGGTCAAGCCCGCTCAACAGCAGGTCGTAATCTCGGGCAGGCACCTTACGGGGATCCCTGTGGGCAAAAGTCCGCGCAAGGGCACGTATAGCCTCGGGCGTGGTAGCGCTACAGCCTCCCACGATGTTCACCGAAGACTCCTCCGGAATTTCCCCGTCGGCTACAACGCTGACACGCACATAGGCGTCGTTCACATCCCGCACGCAACTGTTGAAGCCGATACTGAAAATCGGAAAACTGGAGACACTATGCCAAAAGGCCCTGGCCGTCTGCCCTGTCTGCAAGCGGGAATCTCCGCCGGTAACGACACCCGAAACCATGATGGGAAAAAGTTCCCCGCGAGACTCGCATTCCTTGCATATCGCATAAAGGGCAGCCCTGCCGTTCAGCGTATCAGAAACGCCCTCCACCAAAAGGGCATCCGCTCCTCCGTCCAGAAGTCCCCTGACCTGTTCGCCATAAGCCCGCACCAGGTCGCCAAAAGCCACATCCTGGTTTTCTCCGGCAGGGCCGATACTTCCTACCACGAACTTGGGCGTTATCATAGCACCCTTCAGCGCTCGCAGCTCATTGTATTCCTTCACCGCATCCCGGGCCACCTGGGCACCAGCCTTGGCAATGTCGTAGGCCATATGCTCCAGGCGGTATTTCGCCTGGCCAAAACTGGTGGCCCCAAATGTATTGGTCCTTATCAGGTCTGCGCCCGCGTTCAAGTAATCCAGGTGGATACTCTTCACCTTGCCTGCTGCGGTAAGGCACAGCACGTCGTTGTCGCCCGTCAGGTTCACGTAATGGTCGGCAAACATCTTCCCGCGAAAATCAGCCTCGGTCAAATGCGAGCGCTGGACCATCGCACCAAAACCGCCATCCAGAATCACAATCTGGTGGTTACAGCAAGAAATCAGGTCCTGGTAAGATTTGGAAAGATTCATATAAAAATTCCGTCACCACCGCTGGTTCTTGCCCTTGACTTCGCCGGGGAGCAACTGCCCAGGGCTTGTCCTCTGGCCATCACGACCCGGGAAATTCGGGTTGTACTGCTTGACCTGTTCCTTCTTCGCCTCGGCCTGGACCTCCTGCAGGTGCTTCTCCCAGTCCTGCACCGCATCGTCCAGCTCGGCGCGGGCCTGGAGCATCAGGTCCCGAAGCTGCAGCAGTTCCAGCATCTGGTCGCGCTTCATCATCCACAGCTCTTCCTCTTCGGGCATACGCTCGATATTGAAAAGCAGGTTCAGGTACTTCTGCTCGGCTTCGGTATAGGCCTTGTAGGTCTGCTCGTAAACCAGGTAGCGGTCGTCTACCATGGTCTGCTGGGGCGAAGGATGGTTCGCGCATCCAGAGAACAGCGCAAGTACAGCAAACCCAAGGAGCGCCTCTAGGTACTCCCTAAAGTTTTTGGCAAACGACTTCCCACACCCAGCAAAAAACATTATTCGGCGCTCTCCTCGGGCCTTTTCAGGTTAAACAGGCGCTCGTTGGTAATGTGGCTCTCGAACACCACCGTGTCCTTGGTAATGGGGTGCACCATAGTGTGCTTGCCCACCTTCACTTCGCGCTCCTGGCAGGGGATTCCCGTCTCGGGTTCCATCATCACCTCGAAGGCCGTATTGTACTCCGCCTTCAGGCCAGAATTATAGGCCTTGTACTTTTCCGGGATGATGTTGCTGTTCACGTGCTGCTCCCAGATGTAATAGGGAAAACTTTCGGTCTCCGTAAGGTAAACCACGTAATCCAGGCAACGGCGGTGGTCCCGATTTTCAAATCCTTTCACCACAACGGAATCGACCTTGATCAAGGCAAAGTTCAAGCGTCCCTGGTCCTGCAGCAGCTTCGTGATGTTCCCCTTAGAGGGAACCTCTCCCTTGAGCAGGTGGGTCATTTCCCAGCGGTGCTTTTCCAGGCGTTTCAGGTGGGGCTTGTAGTCCGGATTCAAAAGCTGCTTGCGCCAACGTTCGGGCATGGGAATATGGTTCAAAAGCGTATCGTAGCCGTCATCGATTCCTTCCAGAGAAGTTACAACGCGATCCACAGCCGCAAGGTCCACTTCCTTAATGCGGAAAGCCAGTTCCGTAGGCATAAAGTTCTTCAGGTAGCCCCGGGACTTATCCATCACGTACTTGCGCTTCACCTTCACGGTGTCGCCGCTGGAGGAATAGTTCAGGTCATCATAGGCAGCCGTAATGGTTCCCATCTGTTCGGTACCTTCCATGTCCACCGTGGCATAATAACTTTCGGCGTACAGTTCCAAGTCCACAGGAGCCTGTAGCCTGTAGCCTACGGTCACCGTAGTCTCGTTACAGCCCGACAAGAGCAGAAGCCCAAAGGCGGCACCCAAAAAAGCAAAACGTCTCATGCGCATTCCAATAAGTCTTTCAAAAAAACGTCAAGTTACTTGTTCTTGGTCAAGGTCAGTTCCTTGGCCGCCAACACGCGGCCCTCGGTGCTGAATTCTACCACCACGGAACCGGGATTCTTCTGGTGAGCCAGTTCACGTGCGGTCATGAGGCCCCCGTGCTTGGACTTTCCCTGCAATGTGTAGGCGCCCAGTTTTTCGGTCACGGCCACATCGCGGTCCCAAATCTTCTTGCCCTTGCTTGCGAGGGTTCCCTCGTAGAAGGTAATGGTCATCTTGGTAAAGTCGAAATTCTTGCCGTAGCGGAACTGCACAATCAGCGGGTCGTTCAGGGCAAACTCGCTAGACGTATCGGCCACCACCTGGGTGCCCGGGTTCCATTCCCTGCCGCAAACCACCGAAGGCTCTTCGGTAGAGCAGGCCCCGAAAAACAGTCCAAAGGCAACAAACAACAAAAACAATGATTTTTTCATAATCACCTCATCTTTACCTTCACAATCTAGCAAAATACGGGAATGCGATTCTAGCGGGCCAGCACGAACAACATTTCCAGATGGGGCGTCTGGGGGTAAAAGGCGAAACCTTCTGCACGTTTCAGGGTAAACCCCGCCGTACTGAACTTTGCAAAATCCCTGGCCAGAGTCACCGGGTCGCAAGACACGTAAATCACCCGGTTCACCGAGCTTTTTACGATGGCCCCTAGCGCTTCTGGCGGGAGCCCCGTCCTGGGCGGGTCCACAATCAGGGTGGCGGGAATATCCACCACGTTCTTTACCAGCCACTCCTCCGCCGGGGCGGAAACGTTTTCAATGGAAGCGGTAGCAGACAAATTAACCTTCGCGTACTGCAGGCACAGTCCGTCCCGCTCCACCGTGGTAATCCGCTTGAACTTATCCTGCAATAAGGCGGCAAAGAACCCCACCCCACTGAAAAGGTCTATGAGCCATTCATCAGACGCCGCACCCGAGGCAATTCCCTCGTCCACCGCCTCCCGCACAGACTGTACCAGCCGGGGCAACAGGGAGAGGTTACTCTGGAAAAACACAGAGGCATCGCTCGTTATTTTTTGGGCCCCTATCATAACGGTGCTGACGGAGCATTCACGCTTACGGGCCTCAGGCATCCTGCGGTAATAGTAGGCCACCCGGCCCGTACCGTCGTCGAAGATGTTCAGCTCCAAGTCTTTCGGAATGTGCTTCAGCCCCTTGAAAATTTCTGCAGGCTTGGCATTTTTCAAAAAGTCATTCAGTCCGGCAGTGAGTACAGGGCAATTTTCGATAGGCACCACACCGTTGCTTTCCTGCTTGCGGAATCCAAAACGGCAACGACCGTCACGGTCGCCCAAGTAAACCACGCGGGCCCGATTCCTGTAGCCCCAAGGCTCCCCCTGATGGATGACAAAATCGCTGGGCAGTTCCTCGTGGGCGATCCGCTTGAAGTTTTCCCGCTCAACACGTTCCAGATACAGAACCTGTTTCGCGGAGTCCAGATGTTGTAGGCTGCAGCCGCCACACTTTCCGTACAGCGGACACTTCGGATGCGCGCGGTCGGCGCTCTTTTCCAGAACTTCCACTACCCGACCCCGCGCAAAGTCCTTCTTGCCTGTGGTCAGTTCCACCCGGCAGCGCTCACCGGGCAGGCCGCCCCGCACAAAGCACACGCGACCGTCAGGCAGGCGGGCAAGCCCTTCGCCCCCCTGCACCAGCTTTTCTATGGAAAGTTCGTACAGCAACGCAACAAATATACTTAAATAGCCCTTTTTTCCCAAAACCCGCAGGAAACTACCCGAGTATCGGGTCTTACACAGCCAAGATTAAGGTGGGAAACAAGGAGCCGCACGATTGCTCGGGAAAGGTGGAGGTTGTGGGCTCGCCGGTGACTGGATGTACGTGCTCGGTGGATGAAAACGCTCCGAATGTGACTAATGGAGCCCAAACGGTAACATGGACTATCTCTGATTGTGCAACAGAAGCGACGGAATCTGGATTTACCTACAAGTGGACCGGAGCCACGGGCTCCAGCAACACGGCCACGGCATCATTCTCGGCCAAGGGCGATGCCGTAACCCCCAGCGTCGTTGTCACCAATAAAGAAAACGCTTCGAAGACTGTGACATGCCCGACGGCGACAGCCATAGACCTGACACAGCCGGACAATTTCTCCTGCTCTGTGAGCCCCAATGCAATTGATCTTGGAGAAAGCTTTACGTTCACTGTTTCTGGATATAGCGGAACGTGCTGGAGTGCCTCGTTCTCTGGAGATGGGGCTTCTGGACAATGTGGTACTTCGTTTAACGTTACTCCATCAAAAGCTGGTGTGCTGGAATATGAGTACGAACTCGCAAATGGTTCTGCTGGTGGTGGGACTTGCGTACAGTACGTCACTGTTACGGACAATTCCAGTTCCTGGGCACCGAAGAGCATTTCCCTCAGTTATGGAGGTGCTGCGGAAACCCTTGAATCGGGTTACATATACACTATCACCTACACAGATAATAGGGGACAGCTAGTTTGTAATGGATCTGGAGCCATTAGCTGCAATGGAGAGACTCCTAAGGCAATCAACCAATCCGCCGGTAGCTATAGTGCTTGTACTACGGTGAAGGTGTTCGGAACAGCATCCTGTCAAAACACATGGTAATAGGATAACTTGATTTTGGTCAGCCCTCCCCATTTTTGTGGGGAGGGTTTCTTTCTTGATAAAGGCGTGAAAAAAAACGCGGAATTGTCCGCGGGGGTTTTCTGTAGTTAGCCTTGCAACTACTTTAGTTCTTGTTGCTTCTCTGCTGCGATCTTTCGTGCCTTCTCAATCAGATCACCAGATACACCGAGGGACTCCAGAATATCTATCCCTTCATCTCGGCCCTCTGCACGACCTTCTACACGACCTTCTGCGCGACCTTCAGCACGACCTTCGGCAAGACCTTGTTCGCGGGCTTCCTTGCGGATCCGCACCTTCATCGCTGCCAAGTGATCCAGTTCTTCTTCCGTGAAAACCATGTCTCGTGCCTGTTCCTTGATAAGTTTATCCGGCGCCTTCTCCACCAAAATTCGCTTGATTGCCTGCGAGATTGCATCATCGCCAAAGTCCGGAAGGTCATCGGCCTTGCCTGCGTGCTTGAGCAGGTATAGCCAGCGGTCCTCGGTGGTTTGGACGGAATCGAGCGTCTTGCTGAATTGCGTCAGGTCGTATAAAATATACTTCACCTTGTCTGTGATTGTCAAGCCCTTTTCATTGCGGATGGCCCAGGCGCCACGGTAACTGTCCTGCCGCTCTACGGGGAAATCGCATATCCAGATGGCGTAGGTGGGCGGTATCTCATAGCGGAGCTCCTCGCGCCTGGCGCGTTCCTCATCGGTAAGGTTCTTTTGGGGATCCTTGAAGAATTCCTGGTCCCATTCATACTTGCTCTGAAGCATGAACGCACTGTGCTGCAGTAGAATGCGGTCGATGAATCGGCTGTGCTTTGCTCTCTGCATCTCTACGTTGATGCAGAATCCCGTCGAGGTCGTTGCGCGAATGTCGAGCCTGAACGCCTTGACTTGCGGGAAAATGATGTTCACTTCTGTGTTCTTGATGGTGACGGTGGTGATGCGATTTTCGCCTTCTAGCTGGAACACTCCGTTCAAGAAACTGATCAGGGCCTGTTCTTCGCTCAGAAACGCCTTGAATGCGGCGTCATAGAGTGGGTCGAGGTAGGTTCGTTTCTTGATTTCTTCATAGGTTCTCTGTACCCAGAAATCTTGTGAGGTGGCGATGGTGAATTCGGGTTTAATTTCGTTATTATTTGTATTGTTCATTTGTTTGTCCAGGTGCGTCCCGGTGTACGGCGAGGCGGAATGCCCCGTACAGAATAAGACACTTTTTTGAGGAGAAAAAAGCCTTGTAAAGATTCTTTTTACAAGGCGGACGAAAAAAAATCCCTCCCGGAGGGAGGGAAAACAGAAGAGTATGGGCAAAAATTTCAAGCTAGATTTTTAACGTAACAACAGAGCTTCCTAGCAAACATTGCAGTAAACCTTAATTATTCCGCAACTTTAATTATACTTCATCTTCAATTTCCCGTAAGAGGATGTTACTTCGTTCACACAAATCTGTGTTCCTGCACTAACGTTAATCCCATCACAAGGAAGAACACCATAATAAACATTACAGTAAGAAACAGTCTTAGTGTACTCTGTTCCATCTATTGTCAAAGCAATATCACAGTCAGATGCTTCATACGGATGTTCAAAACGAACAACTCCGGCAACAGACGCTACACCGCATTGGCCCACAGGAACTTCCAAAGTCTCGCCTTGGACAAGCTCATAATCCGGCAGGTCGGAGTTTATAGCCTTCACCGTCGGGCAGGTCACGTTCATGGAGGCGTTCTCCGTGCTGGTAACCTTCACCGAGGCCGTCTGGGAATCACCCTTGGTAGAAACAGTGGCAGTAGCCTTGGAAGGGTCAGAGGTTGCCGTAGGCCCTGTCCAGGTATAAGTTCCGATGTCTGCGGCAGCAGAACCAGCCATACAGCCCGAAACAGTCCAGGTAACCGTCACATCGCCGTTCTTGACATCGGGTGAAGCAGAATCCACGGTGCATTTACAGTCCGTCACAGGTGTACCCTGTACCTCGACCTTTCCCGAGCAATCGTGCGGCTCCTTGTTACCTACCTTAATCTTGGCTGTATAAGACCCGATACTCGGGTAGGTTGCGGTCACAGACGATTCACTGCACTTGACCGTCGTTGTTTTTTCATCAGAGCCAGTCAAAGTCCATACGCAGTCAATTGTTTCAAAGGACGAATTGTAAGCTTTATACCCTTCGTAGTCGGCAATCATGTCGCCGCTCCATGTCGCCTTGGTAAACGTCCAGGTCGCCTTTTCGCCTTTCTGCAAGGCTCCGGTGGGTGACAGGCTGCAAGAGCCATCGGGATCACCGTTGGAAACGATTTCCTCGCTTGAACTGGAAGTGGTGGTTTGATTGCCACCTGCGGTCGAAGAGGAGGAGCCCCCGACAGGCGTGATTTGCGCAGAAGAAAGGTTGATAACGGGGCCACTCTGGCTGGAACCCGGATTAGTCTGAGTAGCAGAGCTATAGGCTGTAGGTATAGAGGCCTCGCTTTCAGGGACAACCTCTTCGCCAGTGGCCTTATCCATGGCCTTCTTGCAACCTTCATCTTCCAGGCAAGCCGTCTTGGCAGCCTCTACGTCCTCCGGCTTGAAAAAACTGGAGCCACTTAATGTAGAGTCCTTTTCATCTAGTTCAGAATCTTCCAAGAAGCCCTTCACGGTCAGGTCGTCATCATTCAAAGCCTCGACGCTACCATCACCGCAAGCCCAGAAGCCTGCGACCAAAGCAAAAACAGAAAGTCCTGTGAGAATTTTCTTGTTCATAGTAAACCTCATTCCCTCTAAATATATCCTTTTTTTAGCGAAAAAGGAGGGGAACACCGCGTAAAACAGGCTTTTTTAAGCTTTTTTGAGGGATTTTGCGAGAAAACATGCTCCCGCTCACGAGAAAACGGTGCGTTCCGTATCGAACGCAATGCTATTGTATGCTGCCTGGGTAAAGGAAAGGCTCCCCGATTGAAGTGGGGAGCCTTATTGTTCATTCCTTCCAGATTGGGTGGCGCTTACATGCTGATTAAATGTACAAAATGATTTATCACTATTCCAAATCACCAGCAATTATCAAATTTAAACCACTGCCCGCTGGGAACATCAATTTTTATAGTCGGACTCAACGAAACAAGAGCACCCGTTCCCCAATTGTTATAGGCACTGCCCTCTGACATCCAACCTGTCCAACCACTAGTTGATGCACTAATCTGGCACGCCGATCCACTTGTATACTGAATCTTCTTAGGTCCATTGTATTGTGTCCCCACGGTTGCATTATCGTAGTCGCCGCCACCGCCGCCACCACCAGAACTACTACTTACAGCAGCGCTGCTGGAGCTTGCACCGCCACCGCCTCCGCCGGAGCAGGGATTGGAACCGGAAATTTCAACATGCACCCATACATTGGGTACATACACATACCACCCGCCGTCCTTTTGGGGATAAGATGCTAGCTTAGAACTGCAATCCCCGGAGCTCGTGCAATAAATATTTGCAGAACTTCCGTTTACCGTAATCCCGGCCTGGGTTAAATTGAGATTATTTGCTGAGGTCATGAAAATACATCTATTGGCTCCGTAGTAATCGCTATTTGTGGCCGTGATAATAGAACCGCAGCCTTCATCGCAGTAATCTGTACAATGGCACCCGCCGCCAGCACTACTGCTACTTGCGGGAGCAGCGCTGCTACTGCTTACCGCTGTCCACGTGACAGAGCAGTCATGGGACGTGGTATTTGCAGAATTCGTGAGGCTCACGGTATAAGTCTGCGTGCCTGCCGACGACGGTCCAGTGAAGCTCGGCAGGGCGCCACCTGTATATCCGTTTCCTGTCACAGAAGTCCCTGCAACGGTGTAGCTACAGCCATCCTCGCAACCCGTCAGATTCTGCGGAGTAAGCGAGATGGAGGTACTTACCGTTGCCGACTTGTTAGTTTCGCATTGGAAGGCAGGCGGAGCCTGGTTAATGGTGATATCCTTGGAACAGGTAGCCGTAATACTGTTGTTGCAGGTACAGCTTAGCGTCAAGGTCTTTGTGCCTGTAGTCGACGCGGCTTTCGTAATTGCATCTGTAGGATTATGGTTTCCTTCGCTTCCGCTATCGTATGTATAAGTGCAACTCCAGCAATTTACATTGTTTGAGCCCGTAAACGTATAGTTATCTCCCTTACTCAATGTCGTGGGATTCACGGAACAAGTAAGAGCCGGTTCAATAACTACAGTTCCCGAGCAAACTTCACCGCCACTGTACGTAAGCGTATAGGAATAGGTACCTGGCGTTGTCGGCGCATTCATTGCATTATTCCAACAGCCACCCGAATTGCACGTCAAAACCTGCGTAGAACCATTCAGGCTCCATGTCATATTGCCTTGGTTATTGAGATTGGTTATGTTCGACACATTCAGCTGGATACCTTGTCCCTGATACAAGCTTCCGCCCACGCTACACGTAGCAGTCACCTCGGTGGTAACCTTCTTCTGCACGATGAACGACACATTACAGGGCGTGAAGTTTTTCTCCGCGTTGGAACTCCGCACCTCGTAGGAGTGGCTACAGCCACCGTTGGTGTTACATTCCTCCGCATTCCCGCTCTTGGTCCTCGACTGCTGACCGCCACCCGAGCCGGAGCAAGACCCCTGAACGCAAGCATCGTTGCCGCTCAGGATGCTGCCGTCGAAGTAGATGTCATAATCGCAACTGTTCTGCGGACAGTCGTTCAGCTTAAAGGTGAACGCAGGCCATGCAGCGCTGCTAGCTATGTTGCTAGAGGCAGCGTTACTACAGGTAATACTGCCAATAGTCACAGGAGGCTCGCAAGTAGTCGAGATTGTCTCGCCACTAGCATTGGTGACAGAGGCGGTAAAGTCAAAGGTGCTACCCTGGTAAGAGCCATAGGGGTTATGGCTTATGTTCCAGGTGGCATGGTCATCGCTGAACGAGGGCTCGGCCGTCGAGGTAACCACGTCAGAAGAGCCCACCCGGCCTGTTACGGAGTAGCCAGAAACCTTGCCCTTGTTGCTCACGTCTGCGGTGACTTCCCACCGGCCTTCGGAACTGTTGTACGAGACCTGGCAGTTGGAAATACCCACCGCGTTCTTACACGTCGAGGTAACAGAAACATTGGTCACCGAGTAGGCTCCCGGATTCTTGACCACCACCTGCTTCACGTGCTCGGGGTCAAAGCCCTGGGCGCCCTCGGCGAGGGTCTCTACCACGTCGAAACTTGCGCTGGATCCCGTAAACCTTACGGAATTGCTGGCGAAACCACTCTCGCCCCAGGTGGCATTCTCGCTAAGGAGCCACACCTCCACCTCGCTGCTGTTCGGATTTTCTAGGGCGAAGTTCAGCTTGGAGCCACGTAGGTTGACCGTACCCACCAGGGTAATCATTTCTACACCGCCTCCGGAGCTAATCGAAGATATTGTCCCGAGGTTCTCATGGTTCGTGCACTCGGAGAACTCCCCTGTCCAGAACATGCCGCAGTGGGCGCGGTTCGTTCCCGCGGCCCAGGCCACGGCCTGGTCATCGTTGGTAAGGCAGTTCAACCAGGCCTTGGCGGCCTTGACATCCACGCCATTGTTGACGCGGTAGCCGTGCTGACCCGCACCGTCACTGCTAAATACGTAGCCATCGCTGGAGCAGGCCGTCTCGGAGCCGGAATGGCCTCCGCAGGCATCAGTACCGTTGTCGTAGTAGTAGGCAGGCGTACAGTCCTTGCTGTCAAACCATCCTGAGTGACCGACCCAGGGTTTCACCGTAGTGTTGACGGGGATAACCCCCTGTTCCGCCTTGGCGGCGAAGGAGCACTTGACCGTCGGGTAGGTGTCCCAGCAACCGTCGGCGCCATAGTCCTCGCTACTCCAGCCAATGCCGTAAATCTTGAAGTTCGGGTCTGCCATGCTAAAGCCCACGTACTCATGGGTACGGTCGTTGTAGCTGTTGGGCAGGTTGTTCAACTTGAAAGATGTAGTGTAGGTGTCGGGAGTACCGTAGTAGTTCCCGGAGAACACCGTCAGTTCAAGAGTGGAGTCCGTAAGCTGGGCCTCCACCATCACCATAGAAGACGGGGTGACAGAGAGGGAGGCTCCGTGATTCTTGGGAATCGAGTCAAGGCAGTTCTCCGTGCCGGCGTTGGGACAGAGCCTGGCCTCCAGCTTACCCGAGTTGTTCACGAACACGTTCAGCATCAGGAACTCGGTGCCCGTGGCGTTGGAACGGAGCATAAGGCCAGACTTCGCGATATTTGCAGAAGTCTTCCCGTAACTGGAGGTAGCCTTGGGCAGCTGGACCAGGGCCTTGAGGGTCCCGTGGACTCCCGCCTGTACGGTGCTCATAACCTTGACCGCCTCGCGATTCGCGCGGTTGCTACTCCTAGAGGCAGCATTGTCTATGGAGATACTCTCGTAGGTGTCCTCGATGTTAGCCAAGGAGCCTTCAACCAGATGCCACTTGGAGTTGGTGTAGCCACCTCCCTCGATGGCGCTTGGGCACACGTCGTTTGCCCCGTTACCGCACTTGTCTACGCAGTACTTGCTGTTGCTCGCGTTACAGCTGACACCACCCTGCTTGAACTCGTCAAAGAAGCAGTGCTCGTCCACCTCACCGAAGTGGGCGTAGATAATCGCCAGGTTGTCTTTTATGGTGAAGCTGTTGTACGTGGCACTGGAGATAGGATCCGTGGTGGGACAGGTATTGCCCCCATTGTTCTCGCACCTCCAGTAATTGAAGTTGTCATTCTGTCCGTCGCTCTTCGCAATGGAAATTCTCACAGTCTCGCCGTTGTACAGGTCCATGGTACAGGCCTTGGGTACGCTGTCCTTGACGTCGTTGTAGTAGCAGGTGAGTGAGCGTGTGTCCGCATCAATGAGCAGGTGAGGGTTCTTGCCGTCACCCACGTCGCCCTTGAACCCAACCTTGACGGAACTCTTGCGGGCCTTGGCTATGGCCTTGAGGTAGTAAGAGGTATTTGCCTCAATCGGGCCTGGAATGAATGTGGAATCCCCATATCCGGGGATAATGACCACGCAAGTGTTGTCAATGTCCTTATCCTTGACAAGGGTCAAATTCGAGGTTCCCGCAGCTACAGTCCAGGAATTGTTAGTGTCTACAATGACGGGATTACCGCCAGAAGGTTTCACCCAGCTTGAATCGGTAATGCAGTCCGGCCATTCCGAGGCACTGCGGTGGCCCACCTCGGGGCAATCATCGGGAGCCGAAGAACAATAGTCATTGATTTCTTCTTCCGAGGGATTCACACGGTTAATGGTCGCCACGTTCGACATGTAGAACGTTGAGCTCCAGGGAGAAGCAAGGGCGTAGGTGGAATCCCCGATCAGCTGGAACGTAATCGACCCGTTGCTTGCCGAAGCAGTTTGAATGTTAAATAAGGCTGTGGGTCCGCCGTTCCCACTTAGGGTGAATGAGCAGATACCATTGGGGCAGGCATCTCCATCGGGATTAATCGGTTCAATGGTCCATCCAGGCAGCGATGAAGGCTGCGTGACGTGAATCGTTATACTGCCTCCAGAAAGATCTTCATAATCCACTTTCACCTGAGCGGTTCCCGTAGAGGGCATCTCGTGGGCATCTTCGGTAAACCAGACCTGCGGGGTCTGCCCTAACATTCCCGAGACAACCACCCAGAACGGGATATCCGGATGTCCGCTTGCGCTGGCCACGCACTTGTAGACACTCTCATTCAAGAGCACGCCACCGCTAGGCCTGGCAAAAAGCGGGCCCGAGGCGGGAAGCCCAGCCGCGCACACAGGCGTGCCAACGTTTTCCCGTATCAACCCGGAACCATTCAAGGGGACAACGCTAAAGTAGTCCTTAAGTTCGCCATAGGGGTTCCTGGGCAAGTAGATGATTCTCGGCAGCACAATGAAGGACTGTGTCGGCTTCATCTTGGCAGCGTCATCCGCAGAGGGCAGGTCTTCTCCCCTGGCCTCGTACTGGGTCTCTACCGTCACGCCAAGCTGCGGGGACATGGCAATAAAGTAGGGGTCATCGCCACCGTCCTGTACTTCAAAGTGGCTGCTTTCACTGCCCCCTTCTCCGCCGCCACCACCGGCGCCACATCCATCGCTACTGATAATTCCCGCACCGCTCAAGTCATCGATAAGCGCCTGGTCGAAAGTCAGCGTAGAGGACTGGAAATGGTTCGTGACGCAGAGAGCCGCAGGTGAATACAGCGTTCCCGTCAGCGTCAGCTGGTCAGAGGTACCAGTGTTCTGCTTGGTGTATATGAAATAATGTTCCAGCACGCCCTGGATCTTTTCGGCCCCACTATTGAGCATCATAAACACCCTCGTATCGGAGGTAGTCCTGGGGAAGCCGTTCTGGGCCTTAACTCGGTCATCCACGATGATAACAAACCTTCCATTCAAGGGGGTAGACGTACTCGGGTTGTAGTTGTACCCCGGCGAGCTTCCGGTTATGTGCACCACCAGATAGCCGTTATACAGGTTCGACTCCCTAAGAGCCGGGTCCTGGACAGTCTGGCTATAGCAGTTGTTGAGGGCTGTCTCGAAACCGTTCTGCCCCCAGGTGGTGATATTTGCGGCACACCCCACATGGGCATAGGGCTCGTAATCGTTATGGCACGTTTCCAGGGGGTCTTCGACAATGTACTGGGAACCATCACAGCCGTTGGCGCTGGGCTCCCAGATTTCGAAACAGTCTTCCATTACGGACTCGGCACAGGCAAAAGTCCTCTCGTCCATGACGCTTGACACCGTTCCACTAGACTTGAACCAGGGGGTCACACCGCACACAGGGCGGTACTGGTCGCTACCCTTTCTGCAATACGGCGAACCTGTCGCTTTACCTGCATCAATGTCGTAGTTGTAGCCCTTGTAGACTCCCGTACCTACGTTGTAAAAGATGCTGTCTCCACCTACAAGATACCCACCAACGGGAACGGGCGAGGTAAATTTCCAGGGGAACTGATCGCTAGCGGTAGAAGGCTTGAAAAAACGGTAAATAGGGTTAGTACCACGCCCATAGTCTTCTCCGGCATAATCCAACCGTATCTGTCTCTGCTGGTCGTTAACCCAATTGTTTAGAACGTACCAATCCGACAGGTTGTAGGAGCCAAAACGCACATCCGTCACGCCACCGGTGTAGTATATGGCGTACTTGTCGGCGGCCGCCGTGACCGATGAATAAGGCTTGTAAGAACCATAGTCCCAATCCTGCCAATTTCGGGTGTACAGTACATAGTAGGCAGACGGACTCCAGTTTTCATAATGAGGAGTCCCCCAAGTACCGCAGATATTCTTGGTTGACGAAGGTATCAGAATGTCTCCAGATTCGCCACCACCAGAGCCATTCCTAATGCTCCATTCATCGTTAGACGAGATTGGGGTCGGGCAATACTTCTTGCTTTTGGTTTCCGTGATGGAATAATTAGCTTTGGTGCTGTTGTAGGTCGAAGAGGATATGACTCCCGCAATATAGACAAGGGACGAGGAATCCCCCAAGATAATCTTCTCATAGGAGTTCTGGTTGTCACTGACGCCATTGCTTCCAGTGCCGGCCAAGCGCCTAGATGTACAGCCAGTCTGAACATAGTTTTTCCCTTCACTCCAATCAGCACCCGATTTTGTACAAGGAACATTGGAAGAGACCAGATGAGACGCGTCACTGGCCCATGCCGGACTATAAATGTTGCATACGCAGCCAACCCCCTCAACCGCACCATACCACAGGTTCTGGGGACCGGGCATCCACACGTTCCCGTTCACCTGGAATACATCACCGGTTGCTTCCGAAACAATGGCACCCGCAGAATCGACGCACAGGTTACCAGTAACTCTTGTCGAATAACCCGAGGCGCTCTGGTTGGTCATGTAGTATCCATTCACAGTCATGTTCCCGCCAATGCGCATAGAACCGTTACCGCAGTCGGCGTCCCCGTTAAAGTAAGCACTCCCGGCGGCATTGACAACTCCCGAGAAATCTCCCCCCACGTAAATGTCAGTCGTGGTAATACCTTTGTTCTGGATAGAGGCGTTTCCGCCAATACAGGTCGTTGCGCCGACTGCCAGGTCGCTTCCGGACAGGGTGGCATTTCCCGTCACAATCCAGTTCCTCTCCACGGTCGGAGGGTTGCCGTTCCAGTTCCCGTTCACCACTCCTGAAGTCATCGTCGTGGATCCTGACGTCCTGTAAGAACCGCCATAGTAAGCAAAGTCGAAGTTGATGTGGGAAACACGCTGGACCCTGGGAAGTTTCACCTGGTAAAGTCCGTCCACATTCAGCAAGGCCACCTCGTTATGGACCGAACCGTTACGGGATTCACCGCTAGAAAGGAGTTTCAGCTTTACCCTATGCATAGCCGTATCCACTTCCATGTCGGTAATCCACACATGGTACTTCTGCATCGAACCTGCCCTCATCGATGGGTGGAGCAGGGTATCTAGGCTTATCGGGTAGGCCTGCTTGTACTTGTCGATGTTGTCCCTGTACTGCTTGACCAGCGCACCCATGTCATTGCCGTGGAACGTTATCCAGGCACGGGCATCCTCGATGCCCGCCAAGGCGCTCTGGTAGGCCTCGCGTTGCATCATGCGGCTCGCGCTGGTGCTTCCCTCACTGGTAATCCACTTGTAGGTGGCCGTGGCCGCGATGGTAGCCACCAGCATGAAAAGCATCACAACGACAAGGGATATACCGGATTTTGCTTCTTGTCTGAACATAATTCCCTCCTAGTCGCGCGGTCCATTGCTCGGGGTGGGTATAACCATATCAAATTCGCCAGTCTCTCCCTTCTGGTCGGCCTTGCCGCCACGACCGACCTGTAGCCTCACCCTAAAGGCCTTGATATTCTTCTTGTTTCGAATAGACGGGAGATAAACCTCCACCGTATCGATGTCATAGCTCGAGTAGGGCAGCTTGCGGAGCCTCAGACTGTCGATGGTATAGGTCCCCTGCGAAGCCAAGGGCGAAAAGAAAGCGAAGGTGAAGGCGATACACAGGCCGCCAAGGGAATCCGGGACAGTGAAGCGCACTACCCGCTTTCCATTACCCCTATCCACCTCCAACGGCGGGTAGAACATAAAGTCATCGAGCACAATCTTATGCCCGGCGTTCCTCGGCGGCTGACCATTCTGGTCACGGAAGCCTACGGACATGTGGTCTTTCCCGGGAACAAAGAGGAGCCCCCTGGCGGGCTTGACCGAAGGTCCTGTCATGCTGAAGGAAAGTTCGTATTCGGCGTCCTTCAGCAGGGAGATGCTCCCGTTGTAGTGCCCACCCCGGGTGCGGCACAGGTCTTTCCACGTACCAGGAGTGTTCCCGTTATCAATAATGGCTACAAGCTGGTTCAACTTGCGGTCGCTATGGGAAAGCGTATCCCCTAGCTTGTTGCTCCAGTTCGAGAAGAACGGACCATCCCCTCCGCCAAGTTTCTGGCCAAGGCCGCCAAAGTTAATGCTGCCCGCCTCGTTGGTCACGTTAACGTTCACGAAGATACTATCTGTCCTGGGAACAAGCCTGTACATAAGGGCCGACTCGTTGCCCGCCGTGGTATCCTGCGTGGAGTCCGGGGGGAAAATTGTCACAGAAGAGCGGGGCCTAGCCGGGAACACCTTGAACCGTTCAACCCCTGACGCGATTTCCACCGCGCTGTCCTTAGCCACCGACATATTGGTAAACCTGCAGTTTCCTCCGGTGGTATCACCGGCGACGGTGCGGCAGGCGCGTTTAAGGACCTTGTTCTCCACATACCAGTGGGCCTCTTCTACCGCCTTGTAGGCACCGCTGTCGTTGTAGCGTATGTACCGAATGAACAGGCTGTCGTAGTCCGGGTTACTGGCGAGGCAGGTCGAATTCGAGTCACCCACCGTAGTGCACAGGATATACGACGAGGAGTCCCTCTTATTGGGGTCGTTGTTCCTGGGGTCCATATAGACCGTATCGTGGACAACATAGGTGGTGTCGCTCTTCGAGCCCATCTGGGAAATGTCCGACTGGAGCAGCGGGCCCACATTCCCCGCCTCCTGGTTGGCGCTGATTATGTTGTGGGTGCGCACGCGGAACTTGGTGGAGTCCGTAAAGGCACGACCCGCGATGACCACAATGGCACCCAGAAGTGCCATGTAGACCAGAAGTTCCATGAGAGTGAAGCCTTTTTTCATCTGATCACCCCCGAGATGGATATGTGCTGGTTGGGCACCCCGCCCTTGCACTTGAAGCACCAGCTGACAGTTACGTCGACCCGCTTGGCGAACACGTGGGTAAGGCTATCCGCCCCCCGCAGCCATGAGGAGTTCATCGCCTGATAGGTGGTATCGGGAGAAACCGTGACATCGGCCAAATACGGAATCTTTATGTCATGGCTAATCAGTCCAGGCTGGCCTTCCCACTTACGCCAGATGGTGTCAAGATGGAGGGTTTGCGGATTGCCGTTTGCATCGGCAAAGGACGCATCCATAAATTTTGCAAGACCCAAGGTGCCTATGGAATCGAGGATGTTCTGCGCCACCTCGGTGGCCCCGTCACGCCCGCGAATACGCATCAAGGCTTCGCGGTTGCCCTTTTGCAGGTTGGACACCGCCATATAGAGAATCCCTAGCACCAGGGCAGACACAACGATCTCCATGATGCCGATGCCGCGCTTGCGGCGCAGGGCCTGTTCTGGTATACTCTGTGTACGCATTACAGCCTTCCTATATCCCCGACCATTCGCAGTCATCGTAACTTATGCTGGGCTCAAACTTGTTCTGTTTTTTGTACTTGATTGCCGCGGAACGGATTTCCCTGGAGCCATACTGTACCGCGAAAAACCCTCCATCAACAGGGGCCGAGGAAAGTCCCTGCCTAGGGGAGAATTGCGCACCATTCGGTTCAAAGTTCGTAAGCTCAATCTTGTTGGTACAGCCGTCATTACTGATAATCTTGTTCGGACTATCCAACAGGAGTGTATCAAGCCTCACTGTCTGAACGGTAATGAAGTTGCAGGGAGCCATGAACATCACGAGCATATTGGAGTTCCCCGACTCCGTCTTCACGCAGAGCGTGGTACTCATCCGCCGGGCTTCGTTAGAGGCACGCTCCAAAAAGGCGCTGATATTGTAGGCGGCATCCTTGACCTTGGTATTGGCTATGGCGCGCTGCATCTTGGACACTCCCAGAGCCGAGAGAATACCCATGATGGAAATAACCACCGCCACCTCCAGAAGGGAGACGCCTTTCTTGTCGCGCATACCCCGCATAAGGCGGGAACTCTTCAAAATGTTCAAAAACTTACTCATAAGTAAATTCACCCTACGACAGGAAGGGGGGCGGGTACACCTCCCTAAACCCGGAACCCCTGTTCCCGTCCGAGTTAAAATAGCTTTTTTTTTGAAAAAAAGTTCAAAATATTTTACAAAGGGTCCTAAAACGGCTTTTTCGTGATGAAAAAGGCCTTTTTTGCAGAAACCGTGTAATGAAGACAATATACGACGCAAAAATTGCGTAAATTGACAATGAGTCTCATATCTTGGGGTTTTAGGGGCGGCAAGCCCCTAGGCGAAGGGGGTGATGGAAGACGCCTCGCGGCTGAAATCAGGGGGAAGACCTGCCCCCCCCCTTAGGGTAAAAAGGGCGTTTTTTTTCTTTTTTTGAAGCTTTTTAAGAGACATGTGACATTCCGTGCACACCGCTTTGCCTATTATTTGGGGCATGGAATGGAAGCGTTTGTCGGTGGTACAGCGGCACAAGAGTCGCGGGATAAAGACCTGGTACCTCCGGGAAAATTCGGGCGGGGTGATTTCGTACAGGTCGCTTGGGACCACTTGCAAGAAGGTGGCCGAGGAATGCTTGCAGAGGCTTTTGGTGCTGCGCTTTGCCATGCCCGGGGAGGCGCTGGAGGGGGTGCCTATGGAAGGGGCTGTGCGGGAGTTTCTGGAGCGGCCGAACCTGAAGATGGGCAGCGCGGAACAGTACAGGCGGATTCTGGAACATTTTTCGGGGTGGTGCAATGCCCAGCGGGTGGGAGACCTGCTGGCTATCGACGAGCGAATGGCACGGAAATACTATGCGTCGCTCCGAGGGAAGTCGGCACGGCACCGTTGCCGTGTTTGCGGATGCTTTCTGAGCTGGGTGTATCGGGAGCACAGGGTGGAGCGGGTTCAGCCATTCAAGTTCGTGGATTTTAGGCGGGTAACCAAGGTGGAGAGGGATTCTTGGAGCGTGAAGGAGGTGGACCGTATCGTGGCGGCGGCCCCTTCGCGGGAGATGCGGATGCTTTGGGCCCTGATGGCCTATGCGGGGCTTAGGATTCACGAAGCGGCGGGTTTACGGCAGGCCGATATCCTGGGGGACAAATTCCAGGTTATCGGAAAGAGCGACAAATTTGCGGTGCTCCCCATAAGCACCCGCCTAAAACGGGAACTGGCAAGGTTCGGGAGCCTGGGAGATGGGCTAAAAATCGACAAGCAGAAGTCCCTTCGGGAGCTAAAAAAAGTGTGTACGAAGCTCGGGATTGCGGGCTGGGCATCGAATCACAAGTTCCGGCATAGCTTTGCCACGAACCTTGCAGCGGCAGGGTGCCCGGTGGCTATCGCCATGCGGCTTTTGCGGCACAGTTCCAGCGCCATGACGCTGGACGTTTATACTCATATCATGCCCGCCGATATGCGGGTGTGGGCGGAAAAAATCTAAAAGCAGCATTTTACATTTTTTTTGTACATGATTGTGCGAAAAGTGTGCTCAAATAATGCACACAATGCGCTGATTCCTTTATTCTAAAGGAAAAATATATACAAGCTATTTTAGAAAGACGGAATGCGTAGTAACGCGTCCCGCGTTTGTCTGCATAGATAAACTTGTGTGTAAAAACGAGTAAGATACTTTTTGGTGGACTAATTTATATGTTGAGCTGTTCAAAATATAAGGCAGGAGTTACTCTCTCCGAGGTGATAGCGGTAATCGCCATCATGGGCATCCTTTCAGGCCTGGGAGTCGCAGGGCTCCAAAGTGCTGTGGCCAATGCACGTGTCAAAGATGCCACTCTAAACGTAACCGCCTTTATGGAACGTACCGCTAATGAAGCCCGTCGGTTGAATACAACGCTATGTGTTGTGCGAGAAGACGCCCAGAATTTGGGAACCTATATGGGAAATTGCTCAGAGGTAACTGGTGGCGGGCTAAACAATGTTAGCAGGGTTGACGGTCTCCTGCTCGAAAGTCCAAACAGGATCCTCCAAAGCAGCGAGGTCTCTGCCACCGAAACACTCGGTGGAGTAAATCTTGCAGAAGACGGAGCGGAATTCACGCCCAGACGCGGGTTGTCCGCCGCCCCTATCCAGGGGTTTTTCGCCGTGCAATACGGAGGCCAAGGTAAGTACGGGGCCGCAGCCAAGGTAAAGAACAGCAACCGTTTTATGCCTATGATGAAGTTCGATGACGGGGACTGGTCGGGGATATAGCAAGATGATGTACAAGCAACGCACACACAAACAGAATCCACGCATCCACAAGAAACGTGGCATTGGCATAATGGAGGTCGTAGTAGCGGCCCTGGTGCTCGGCATCCTCTACACAGCAGTGTCCAACCTGCAGAAGGGCAACCGCGAAGCCCTATTACGCATACGTAGTCGCGACGGCGCTACCGAAGTAGCCCAGAACATTATTGATAGCTTGGGCGCACTAGGGCTTGCGAACTTCTACGAAGAGGTACTTCCCAAAGATGAAGAGGGAAACATACTTCCGCTTCCTCTCGAAGTGACGCGAGTCTGGAACCGTCCAGATGGCTATGGACCGGACATGAAGGTCACCTACGCCTGTACGGTCTGGGTGGACCGAGATGAACTCTATCAGGCGGAAAATTCATCTTGGATTGTCAAGGACCCTACCGTACTAGAGGGAGACCCTCTTTCCCATGTCTACGCCAAACGCATCAACGTCAAGGTCAGTTGGCCCGCGGGACCGAACCCCATTCATGCAATCAACGTTATGGGGGTAATACGATGATTAATGAAAAAGTCGTTCGTAATAAACCGAAGCGCGGTTTCACGCTAATGGAACTCGTGGTCTATATGGGACTTCTGGGTGTCATAGTCATAATCGCCGGCCGCGCCTTTACCGACTCCACCAAGTTCCGCGTGCGTACCCAGAACATGCTCCGCGCTACCCAGGATGCAGAAAACGTGGCTACACTGTTCAAGGCGGATCTTTCCCAAATGGGAGCGAAGAGTTCGGTCGAAGAAGGAATTGTCGTTCTAAACAATGTGGATTACGGCAATAAGTTCGGCGCTGTCCGTGATTCCGTATATATGGACCCAAACAACGCAACGGAGTCTCAAAGAGATTCATCATCATTTCGATTTGTCGCTTCCAACGATCCAGACCACGTAGACAGTCTATTCATCCGATATGTTCGTTACGATAGCGATGGCCGTTTTCAGGCGGTCGAAGAAGCCCACTGGTACGTAGAAAACAATATTCTAAAGCGCTCCTGCCGCACGATTGATGAGCCCCTCAGCGGAAGCATTATCAACACGGACCTCTGCCGGCCGAAGGGCGAATCTGCCCTAACAGCCAAGCAATATGCGGTGGAAATTGCATCCGGAGTAACCAACTTCAAGGTTCTCCCAGCCGAGCCCCGGACCAAAGTGGAGAACATACGCATTTTCCCTCCAGACACTTCAACGGACACGTTAACGGACGCAACCGCAAACTACTTTAGGCTAGTCCCCAGAAGGAAAACATTCGAAAGCTCAACAAATGATGATGATTTGTACTTGCCCGTACTCGTAGCAAATGAAAGCGGTACTATGAATGCCTCTGGCAATAGTCAGCGACTAGGAGGAAAATTGGTAACCGGCGAAGTGGGGCCTTTCCATTCGAACTGGGATAACAACGCCGAAGACACGCTAACCATGGAAAACCGCAGGTTCAACCAGCTTGTCGCTATCGGTAAGTGGAACGACGGCAACCTACATTGGCAGAAGGCCTGCGGAACATATGGACCTAGCGGCGGTCGCATTCGTCTGGAAAACGACGTCGAGTACGAGCTTTCCTTTAACATGCCTCTACCCGTGAACAATGTGGACAGAAGCCTTCTCTTCGTTCCAGGGAAAGACCATATGTCCGTGGGATTTCGAAATTACAGTACAGGAAAGGTTCCCAAGAATGAACACGGGGAGACCATTCTAGATGACTTTATGTTCTTCCCACCACTAGATCGGAATCGAGGCAACGGAAGAAGGATTATGCGTTTCACCGTTCCCGAAGAAATCGACGACGTGTGCATCGCCTTCACCTTCTCGTTCTATTCACCTTTAGCCCACGACGGCACACTCACCATAGAGAACCTAAGGCTCCGCAAGGTAGCGTCATCGACGTACCAGTTCAACGAGGGCTATGCTCCGCAGCTTAGGGACAAAAAGAATGTTAAGGCTTTTCGTTTGGTTCTATCGGTCATCAATAATGGCGAGGTGGGTAGCGACACTCTGGTCATTTCTACCCCAAGCAACGGACCCAGCGACTAGGAGGGATTTATGTATTTCGGAAAACAGGGCGTTTCCCTTGTCACAGTACTTCTCTTTATGCTGGTGGCCACCATCGCCGCCACAGCCACTTACAAATGGATATCTAGCGAAGGCCGCTCCAGCGGCAGCCGCATGATGCAACGCGAGGCCTACCAGAGTGCCGTTGCCGGCATTGACAATGCCCGCACCTGGATGACGTTCCATGGCAACGACGTGGGCGCGCTCATTAGGCAGTACATGAGTGCCGAAAACAAGCTCCCTGATGGCACTCGCAAGTCGATAAACCTGGATAGCCGTCTTCGCTCCCTGCAGCGGAATGGGCAGGATTTCCACGTATGGCTTACTGGAGTAAACGTTCAAAACACTACTTATAAGCTAAAAATTGTGTCTCAAGGTCTTGCCCGAAAAAATGAGATCAACGGAAATGAAGTAGCTGCAGCCTACCATAACGAGGTGGCCATCTTGAACGTGGACGGTCTGTACCAGGTAACGATACCACAAGTGCAGCACCACGCAAACATCGACTTCAATTTCGCGTACTATGGTGGGTCGTATACCTCCGCAGGCAAGGTGGTAATGACATCAGCAGTGGTAAACGGCAACTGGAGCGGAAACCCTCCAGAGGTAGACAACAACTGGATTGTGACGGGTAACATCTCCCTATCGGGTAACGACTTGAAAATAGGACAAACCGGTTGTATTGGCGGCAATGCGTCCATTGAGAATAACGGTATTACAACAACTGACTTTTATGTAGGCGGAAACTTCGACGGACTTATCAAAAAGGCCTTCGGCAACGTCTACTTCAACGGGGATGGCAAACATAGCGGTACGGGATCCATGATTATTGACGGCAACATGACCGTAAACGGATTCTACCAAACCGCCCAAGATGCCAGCGACCGAGCAACAAGAATCGGAGGTAACCTGTGCGTCTCCGACTCCGGTGCCATTGTCTCAAAGGCAACCACGGATCCCTTCGTTGTAAATGGGAACGTGTGGATGCCGGGGCCCAGAAACCTTTGGTACGGTTCAATTGAAAACTATGGTTCAGGAAGACGTTTAGTCAACACCAGCGACAACCAAGGCAGTTACGAAAAAATCATCCTTGGAGACTCCTCGTCAACAGCCTATATCGCAAGCGCCATATCCCTGGCAACATTCAACAGTTCCCTCAAAAACAAGGGGGTCAGGGAAATATCAGGATCCAGAAAATATTGCTCATCGCAGAAGTCATCAGGAGATAAATGGCAAATTCGAAAGGGCGTTGGAGGAACAGATAATAATCCTGTAAGCGCAAGCAACAAGGACATTTGTGGCTCCTGGGGCAATTCAACAAATTATGAGCCATGGCTAGGCAACGGAAATAAAACCTTTTACGTGGAATATTTCGACAATGGTTGGCATTTTTGGGGAGACAGCACCTACAAGCCCTACAATCAGTACCAGATTTCAGCAGGCGACAACAAATACGCCATGTATTACCCCGGTGGCACAACCGATGTTGATTTTAAAGTGTACAATAATTCCGATTGGCGATATTGGATTGCCGCCGATCAATATAATGCGCAATGGATGCAGCTAAATTACGATAGCGACTATAACTTCTATTACGATGTATGGAGATTGGACGAAGGACAAATCAATTCAAAATTTAAGGTTCCAACGCCAATAGGAGCCTACATTGTGGGTGGCAATGTCTTCTACGACCTGAAAAACTACAACGGCTATAACTACGACATGAATGGAGGTAAGGCAACGGGCTCTCCATACTGCAAGAAAAAGCAAGGTGATACCTACCGCCCCGATTGCCGCGTGACGCCTTGGTTCAGGGCCAACGGTACGGTGTCAAATACCATGCCCGATGAAAGAGAGTTTGCCTGTGCCGAGTCTGTAATGGAAGACTGTTTCAACATCTGGGAAGAAAGTGATGAAGGATGCGACGGTTCCAAGTTCCTCGTAGACGACCCCCTGATAACGGATTCTCTGGCATACCTGCCATATGCCACAAAGGGATGTGCTGCAAGTATTACCACCTGGCCACAAAGTGGCTTTGAGACAACTCTAAACAACTGCTACAAGGAAAATGCAGAAGATGATACCAAAAGGGATGCAAACCTCTACAACGGCTACCTGGTGGTCCACATAACCGGAGGCAGTCCAGGACAAAACTATAACCCAGACGCAAATACACCCCTAAAAGGCAAGTTCATCATTGTCGTAGACAATCGCCTTCAAGCGGGGCAAAACGGACTGCCTCGAACTACCGCCGATACAAAGGTTTTCCTTTTTCTTAGAAACGGAGCTAATTACGTCCAGCAAATCGTGGAGCACTACTTCATTTACACAAACAAAAATATTGGCGAATCTGGACAGCTCAACCTAACGGGAACTCTGTATGCTCCCGCTCGCGCCTGTGCAACGACAAAATTCCAGTCTTCTATATTGAACTTCGATCAAGCCCTAGTCCAAGATCTAACCGATGCCGGAGTCATCTGCCAGAATGACGGCAGTGGCGGATGCGGCGGTGGAGGAAACGAGGGTGACGGAGAAGGCGGTAATGCCGCCGGCGGCGGCAATCTGGAAGTTATCGACGGAGGCAAGGATTCCTATTACATCTCCATGGCTCCACAGTTGGGAGTGACCGTAGAAACCCAGTATGCCGGCAGGGAAAACCTGATCATGGGTGATGACGGCAATACTCCTTCCCTAGATCCGTCTTTCATTGTACTGCCGAGAATAATCTACCTGCCTAGGGATCCCTACGGCAAGCTCTCTGACTATTACAGCATTGTTCCCCTGAACGGTTCTGACTTAACGTCCAACAAGGTCAATGTCCAGTGTGCGGCAGGCCTTCCGGCAGGAGACCTCTACAATGAGGCTGCCGGCGTTCTCTTGGATCAGAAAGTCTATAGGTGCAACGCCAGTGCAACAGTCCCAGGATACTCAAACGTTCCATTCTGGGTGGTCGTCAACGGGGTATTGGGCAGCGCTCCACAAGTATCCTTCGTTGAAACGGTCCAGGAAATGTCCCCCACAGGCACTGCCCAGGTTCACGCCAACATTCCCGCTCATGCTACTCCCATAACAGTCCTGGTCGCATGTCCCACGTCAACGACTTCTGGATGGAGCTACCAAATGAACGAGGAATACGAACCACACCTAAACAATGGCGTATGTTCATTCACATTCCCGCAAGGAGCAGAAGGTCAACTGAAGCTGTTTGACGTGACCACCGACGGCGCGAGCAACGGGACAATGTTCTTCCAGTTGCTGGGTGGCGAAGGGTATGCCGTCACTTGGCCCTTCATTTCAGAACTACACGTTTCCAATCTGGCCACAATCAACCGTGTCAACCCTTCTGATGAAGAAATTGATGAATACTGTAATGCCTTGCCAGATGACTGTCCCGCGGCAGGCCACCGTGGTTCTTTGGAATGGCCCGATTGTCCCGTAGATTCCATCTGGGTGGAGCCTTCTATATTCGCAGCCATCAAGGACACGAATAACTCCTGGGAGGTTCCCGCTGGTGGTACAGGCACCCTTACTCTAGAGGCAAAAACTATCAGCAGTTGCGTAGTTATCATCCCCCTAACAGACAATGCGCTCGACCGCAGTACCATCGAGGCAGACAAAATCTACACACTCAAGGCCATAGCCAAGGCCCGCAAGAGCTCCGTAAAGGTAGGATTCGTAGGCGACGTGGGTTCGGGCAATAACCCTCACGTAACAATTGATGCCAACACGCGCTCTCTCACTTGCTACTACAATGAGGTCAAAGACAATAATCCAAAAGCGTGTACAATGGACCTATACAGTGGCGAGACTGTAAATGTTTCTATTCTAAAGAGCGATGGCGAAAATGAGAACTTCAACTACTGGAAATGCGAAAACAATGGTGGCATTACCTGTCCCACCACAGAGCCGATCACCAGCTCCAACTACACGAGCTTCATCATAAAAGACAATAAGGCCGTCTTGTACGCCCACTTCGGCGAGGTGGATAAACATTGCTTCTTTGATGAATTCAAGGAGGGTGGCGTAGAATGCCGCAGTGGCAACAACAAGTACTGCATAGACAAGTGCGGTAACGCAGTAGATGACGTGTGCGTGAATGCCATCGAGGGTGGTTCCTTCACCAACTCCAAATGGCACCTGATCGAGGGGACCCTGAGCGACATCGAGGACACCTACGAGAGCATCTCCATAGACAACGCTGCCTCCAGGAGGAGCAGTCGCTCCACTCGCGAAGCTGTGAAGGTTATGAGCACCGTAGAGGCAGGCCTCCGGGGAACTCTCAAGGCACTAGTCCAGCTACCCAAGGTCACATCCAGTTTTGGAAAGAATTCGCCAAAGATTGCAAAATCCGGTTTTCTACTCCACTCCAATGCGACAGGCACCGAGTTCCTGATGTTGAATGTGTTCGTGAACACCGAAGGCAAGGTAGAAGCAAGCCTTTGCCCCAATGCAGGAACAGAAAACTGCCTCTCGGCTCTCCCCAAGAGGGACGGCGCCGCCCTATCCGCCTCTCCTTCTTCTATGGTGATGGTTGAGGCTATTCTTACCGACTCCAGTACCCTAGAACTGATTGTGTTCTCTGGGAACTACTACGAGACCCCAGACACCTATACTACTTCTATCAAGCTGTACAACCTGCCCGAAAGCTATGCCAATCGCAATCACGAGTACGTAGGTTTCAGTATGGCGGATCCCAACTTCAAAATTTACGGTATCGGCTGGAGCAGCGATGACTACGGCGCCGATGGTTGCTGGGACACCTACCCAACGGTCAAGTGCTCCTTCTCTGCCGTGGCAACCGACGGGGTAATCCCCACAGAGACGACGGTAGAGCCCTGGGTCGGTCACTCTGGATGGTTTGATAGCAAGAGTTGCACCCCCATTTACTACTACGATAACGGTACTGATGCCTGTAGTGGTCAGGCCGGTTCCGAAGTGTCCTGCCCGAGTTCAGGATACTATTTCAGCAACATCGGAGCGGGGCAACACGGATACCGTGACAACGGCGTAGATGTCAAGGCCGCCAAGGCCTGGCTGAACTGCTTTAGCACTGATAACAAAGTTGTAGCCTGGGCGGCGGGAACGCAACGCGCCCATTGCGGTATGTTCTGGACAGGCAAGTTCACGGAGTGCACAAGTCACGCCGATCTCGGCTCACTCTCCGCCATCAGTTCCGGCGGGACAGAAGGTACGATCACCCTAACGGGAACAGTCAACTTGCGCGGTTCCACATTAAACATCTCTCTAGAGAATCCGAACAACAGCCAGATGGAAGTATGGTTACTGAGTAAAAACAACACCTGGGGTGCTGATGATTTCGCCAGTAATGCGGAGCGATTCTCAGGAACAACCGCTAGTTTCGACGTGGTGGAAAGCTTTGCCGATGGAGCACAAGGCTTCGATCCCGAAAACGTGAAGCAGGTAGTGATCAAGAACCTTGGCGACGGCACCGTGTCCAACGTCTCAGTCAGCTCCTCCTGCAAGAACGCCGTGGGCATTTCCAATTGCCAAGTATCCTACAACGAAGCAAACAGCCGGTGGGAAGTCTCCGCAGATGTGAGTAACAAGAGCAAGGTCTCCGGCTATGCCGTGACCGGGCAGGTGGCCTCTTCTACTGTGGATGCCGCCAGCACCAGCGAGCAACCCTCGTTGTGGACTAGCGGAACTTCTGTCGATCGGGCGACCTGGTATATAGACCATAACCCCTACGAATCCTACCAAGGCAGCACCTTCAACTTCTCAGCCTCCATCACAAACGCTAGTGGCGAGACTATCTCGACCACCTGTACCCCTGCGGTGACTATCGGGAGCATCAGCTGCAGCGATGCTACGTCGAGCAACATCGCTAGCGGTGCGGCTTGGCCGGCATTCAACTTCAAGTTGAACAACTGCCCCCAGAACAGCTGTGACTATGAAATCCTGTTTGATGACGGTCTGTTGAGCGGAAACACCGCCTGTACAGACGGACCCTGTTCTGGTTCCGGTGGCGGAAACCAAGGCTTATCGAAGACCAAGAGTGGTAACGCCGAAGAATGTACAACCGAAGGCGGTTGCAGCCACTCTTACGAGGTGCGGAGTTCCAATGACGACAAGCCGTTTACCCCGTGCAATGTGTCGTTTAAAGTGCTGCCGCTTTCAAGCAGTTCTAGTGCCGAAGAAAGCAGCAGTAGTAGCGTGGCAAGTAGTAGTTCTACCAATGTTACTACAAATTGTTCGTTTACAAACAGTGACTACAAACCTGGCGAAGACGCTTACTTCCAGTTTACGAACTTAAAGAGTGGAGGTAACCCAATATCGGGGCTGAGCTATAAACTGGTTGCTCCGACTGGCTCGGGTATTAGTGATATAACTGGCACAACAAACAATAACTCAGTAATACAGTTGTCAAAAATTACAGTTGGTACAAATACCGGTGGAACTTATACCCTTTATATTAATAACACTCAGGCATGTACCGCTACATTGACTCTCAAGGATTTCTCGCCTTCTAATTGCAAATATGAAAACGGACAGTTCAAGGCCCATGCAAACAACCCATGTACGGGAAGCGCTTGTACTTGGCGTATTATGAAGGGCACTGATACGCCCTCTACAGGAACCGCCGTAGCTTCGGGCAGCTGGACGAACAATGACATCAATCCTTCTATATCAGGGAAGGGCAAATACACTCTATGGATTAATGATATTAAGTATGATGATTGTTCTATTACGATTAAACCGGATGTAACTTGTCCAAGTACAAAAAAATCGTTCACAATCAACCAAACAGCCACATTCAAGGCGGCGTCCTTATCTAATTGTGATGGTGGTTGCGATTACAGGCTCGAACGCACAAGCGGTGGAGTCGCATTTGCCTCGTCAGATGCTGGAACATATACTTCGGCTTCAACGGGTGTAACGTTCGCAGAGAATCCTTCTGTTGCTGAAGATAATATTGCCTATACATTCACTGTTTTCGACCATGATGATCATACCATTAAGGATACATGTCAAGGCGTTATGGCGTTTACGGCAGGCGCGACTTGCGCTGAAATTACACAAAGTATGGGTGGTAATGGAACTGTTACGGGCACATTGTCTAATGGTTGTGCTATAATAACGATTGATAAGATTTGTACGGGAATGCAAATAGAAATACAGTCATGTAAAGGAAAAACAGTAACATGGAATGGTGCTCCCATTACCTTAAATAATAACGATAATGGTTATTGGAGCGGAACTAATCCTGCACCGAATTTGGTTAATAGGTTAGATGTACCTGATTGCCCAACTTCAAAAATAAATAAAGTGTATTTGGATAATTGTTCAAGTGTTAGTCCCGCATCTACGGCACCTTCAATCGCTAGTTGCCCATCTTCTGCAGTTACTGTAAAACCAGGAACAAGTATTCCTATGCCTATGACGGTGTCCAATTGTAAGGTCGTTGGCGGATGTTCTTATACAATATCTGCTAGTGGGCAGTCAACCATAAGTGGAACTACGTATGGAACCTCCGTCCCGCCGTTTACAGGAGCTACAGTGGACAAAACAACAATTACATATACGTTATCTGTAAGTAACAGCGCAGGTAGTGCTACTCCATGTTCCTTCAGTGTGACCTACGATAGCGATGCAAGAGAAGAGGCAAATGCATCTGGAAATAATACATTTGGCCCGGGAAAATACAAATTGTATTGTAATGGCCAATCTGGGTCAAAAAACATGCAGACAGGAAATTGTAATGGAGGAACTTCAGGAAAAGCATGGTTTGATCCGGCAATATCTTTCTATAATGATTATGGAGGATGCAATGGTCAAGCTTCTGTTACATTCCCCCTGAATTTGGATGTTCCTTCGGGCGGTTCTGTGCAGATACATTGCTGGTAATTTTTAAGGTATATTTCTTCATGCTTTTTAGGCTCCCCGCTTCAATCAGGGAGCCTTCCCTTTACCTAGGCAGCATAAAACACACATCCTGCAAATAAAAACACCCCGCGGAACTATCCACGGGGGCGAATGTCCAGCTAGGGAACCTTGCTACAGCTTGCTAGGAGTCTCCGTGGCTTTCTCTGCGGCGATTTTCCGGGCCTTTTCAATCAGGTCGCTTGACACGCCAAGGGACTCCAGGATGTCTATGCCTTCCGCACGGCCTTCCGCACGGCCCTCCGCACGGCCTTCATCACGGGCTTCTTCACGGACTTGTTCACGGGCTTTGGCTAAGCCTTCGTCAACGCCGCGACGTATACCGCTGGCAATGATAGTATCTATCTCTTCCCGTGTCATCATGTCTCTTTCCTGCCTCGCTAAGAGTTCGTCGTCTGCATTGTCTACCCGTATGCGTTCTAGGGCTTCCCCAAGGACATCTTTGCCGAAGTCTGGCAGTTCCTTGCCGTCACCGGCGTGGTTCAGCAGGTACAGCCAGGCATCTACAGAGTCCTTGACCTCGCCAGCGGATTTCTTGAACTTGGGCAGACTTATCATAATATATTTATTTTTCGTGAAAACGGGTGCGGTGTTACCGTTTTTCAGTGCGTTGCGGCTATAAAGGCTCCATTCATCAATGTATTCTCCTTCCTTGGCCTCGGGCAAGTCGAAGTCGCAAATCCAAATTGAGACGACTTCCGGCAACTCGTACCGTTTGTTTTCCCGTACATCCTTGCTGAGCGCCAGGAACTCCTTGGACCGTTCCATCTCCTGTTTGCCCTTGATAATCAGGAATGCCTTGTAGAGGATGACTCTGTCGATAAAGAAGTCGTGTCCCGCCCTCTGCATCTCTATATCAATGAACCTCCCTGTCCCCGTGGTGGCAAAGATGTCCAGGATAACCTTCTTGCTGCGGGCAGAGCGTATGGTTATGGTCTTGTCGAAGGTGAAGGAGAGTCTTTTGATTCTGTCATTACCTTCCAGTTGTAGGACTCCGTCTAAAAAGTCCTTGAGGGCGTCCTCGCTGTCAAAGAGTTCCTTGAAGCCGGTGTCGTATTTTGGATCCAGATAGACTTGCCCCTGCAACGATTCGGGGATGGGTTTCTTGCGGATGGGTTTGGTTTTCTTCTGCTTGTTTTTGCTCATAATGTCTTTATTCCCGGGTACGCCCCGGTGTACGGCGGAGCGGATTGCCCCGTACTGTATAAGACTCTTTTTTAAGCCGAAATATGCCGGAAATTTTTGTTTACTTCTCTTCGATCTTCACGATGGGTTCGTCCATCATCTTCTCGGCAATCACCTCGGGGGTCTCCTCGGCTATGGCAGCGTTGGATTCCTCGGGCATCCAAGGCTTATCCAGGCTCTTTTCCCAAGAGACCGTAGGCGCCTGGACCACCTCGTGAGACGTATCCACTACAGGCAGGCCCAGAATTTCGCGGGCGCGGTTCAGAGCCGCATCGATATTGCCCAGGGCGTTCTCTTCACCCAGCTGCTTGAGCACCCCTGCACGGGTCAGGGCCACTACAGGCTGGGCATGCACGCCGCTCAAGAGCAGCTGGGTACCCTCGCTCTTGCAGCGGTTCAGAAGGTCTTCAATCATCTGGATACCGGCGGCATCGATGCTAGACACACTACGCATACGCAAAATGAGAATCTTCGGTTTGTCGGAGATGCGGGCCATGGTATCCTTGAACTTGTCTACGGCCCCGAAGAACAGGGAACCGGCCAGCTCGTAAACCGCCACGCCCTTGGGCACCTGGCGACTGAGTTCATTATGAGCAGCCTCCTCGTCGTCTTCCCTGAGGGCCTCAGTCACTGTCTCCATCTCGGACACATCGCTCATACGCTTAATGAACAGCACAGCAGCCAGCAAAACGCCTACCTCGATAGCCACCGTCAGGTCGATAATCACCGTCAAGAAGAAAGCCACCAGCATCACGATAACATCGCTCTTGGGAGCCTTGAACATCTTGATAAAGCTCCGGTAGCCGCACATGTTGAAAGCCACCTGGAAAAGCACGGCAGCAAGAGCCGCCATAGGAATCATCTCGGCATACTTGCCCAGCACCAGCATAATGAGCAGAAGCACCACCGCATGCACCAAGCCCGAAACCGGGCTCACGGCGCCGTTACGGATGTTGGTGGCCGTACGGGCAATGGCGCCCGTAGCCGGAATGCCGCCAAATACAGGAGACAAGATGTTGGCGATTCCCTGGCCAAAAAGTTCAGTATTGGAGCGGTGCTTGGTACTGGTCATACCGTCTGCCACCACAGCGCTAAGCAGGGACTCGATGGCCCCCAGCATGGCAATGGTAAGGGCCGGCTGGAACACCTTCTGCATCATCTCGAGGCTGATGTTAGGCAGGTGGGGCACCGGGAATCCGCTGGGAATATGGTTCTTCATGCCGATGGTCACCACACCGTGACCGTTAATCGGGTCGTCCCAGCCAAGCACCTTCACCAGTACCGTCGCCACCACGATGGCCACCAGGGAACCCGGAACCTTCGTGGTCACTTTCGGCCACAGAATGCACACCGCCAGGGCCACAAGACCCACAATAACAGCATATATATTTATAGTGTCAAAAGAAGAGGCATAGAGTTTGATCTTGCCCACCGCATCGGCAGGGTCCTTGGCCAGGAAACGCAGGCCAAAGAAATTGGGCACCTGGCCCAGAGCGATAATGATAGCGATACCCGCCGTAAAGCCCACTGTCACAGGGTACGGGATAAACTTGATGATGGCGCCGAACTTCGCAAGCCCAAAAATCACCAAAAAGATACCAGCGAGCAATGTAGCAGACGCAAGACCGTCATAGCCGTACTGTGAAACGATGCCGTAGACAATCACGATGAAGGCGCCCGTGGGGCCGCCAATCTGAAAGCGGGAGCCACCCAACAGCGAAATGGCAAAGCCAGCAATGATAGCCGTATAAAGCCCCTGCTCAGGACCCACGCCCGAGGCGATAGCAAAAGCGATAGCCAGGGGGAGCGCCAAGATACCCACGATAAGCCCGCTCATCAAATCGCGGGTCAAGTCCTTGCGGGTATAGCCACGCCTTACAACGCGGGCAAATTCAGGGGTAATAGTCGCCACGACACCGTTCAGATAGTTCTTGACGGAATTCTTGGCATCTATAGTCTGCATCGGGGCTCTCCTAGGTAAAGGCGGGCCCAAATTTAGAAAAGTTTACAACCCCCGTTAAGGGAGATAAGAAAAAAAGAATACTACAGTAAGCCCTTCTTCGCAGAACGCATCAGGTTCTTGACCTGCTTGTTGGTCAGCTGGGGCACCTCGGCATCACGCTCGCGGCGGGACTTGGGTGCGCATTCCTCGCACAAGAGCCTGGTCACCGTACCAAAGCTGGTGGCGCCGTCCATCTTGTCAGCCTGGCGAGAGCGGTAAGGTTTCACCAGCGCTTCGCGGTGGCACTTGTCGCACACGCCCATCTTGGGGGGAGCGGGTTCACGCTTCTCTTTTTTCTTCTTTTCTTCATCCATGGCCCAGGCGCGAGCGCTCGCGGCATTCTTTGCGGCAAAATGATCATCAAAAAGACTCATGGTAACTCCTTTACTTCAACTCTTTTAATATACAATCTTCAAGGAACATAGATAGCAGGGTCACGCACAAAGAGGTGGGTTTAGAGGCCTCCGAGAAAAGGCTACGGCCAAACTTGCCCCGTTCCTCCTGTTTGGCCTGAAAGTTTTGCACATGGGCTTCCCAGTCAAAGATTCCCACACGGTCTGGCGCCATACTCACAAAGCCCCGGATGGCCTGGTTCAGCACCTCCACCTGGTCGCCCCCATCAGGAAGCATTTCGGTAGGAATAGTCAGCAGGTCCAGGTCGGACTGGGTCTTTTTCAGAAGCTCATCCAGCAGGGTGCGGTAGTGCTCCGCCACCACCTCCCCCATGCCCCGTTCCCGCATCAAGTCGTTTAGGCCAAGGCCCAGGACAATGCGTCCGGCCTTCTTGCCGATGATGTCAGAAGACGCCCGTGCAAAGAGCTGCGGGATAGAGAGCAGCACGGGAGCGTTGATGGAAAACTGCATGGGCCGGTTGGGCTCTGCGCACAGGAGCATCTCGGAACAGCGGAAGGCAGCCTCGCCCTCGCTTCCGAGCAGTTCATCACCGATTATCAGAATCCGGTTTTCCAAATTTCTCGCTCCTAAAACAGTCCCCTTGATGCTAGTCCCTAAGTCCCTGGATCCCCTCCTTCGTTTCACTCAGTCGAGGATGACGTTTGAGTGATTCACTCAGTCCAGGATGACGCTTGAGTGGGCATTTTACCTACAATCTACACTTTGTTTATTGGCTTGACCACCGTCAGGGTCCAATAATTTCCCGTTTTCTTTCGGGAAAGCACCTTTATGCCGTCGGCCACCAGAGCCCCAGGCACGTTTTCTATGGGCGAGCCCTCATCTAGGTAGATGTCGAGTTCTCTGCCTGCCGGGAACCCCGCCATCACCAAGCGGGACCGGACCGAGTTCCCGGGGCAGGCCACGCCCCGCAAGTCCAGCACCTTCGGAAACTCCATCTTCAGGCTCTCCGGAATGGGAGCCGTCTTGGACCGCTCGCAAAAGTCCACGATGGCCTCCGCATGTTCTTCCGGACTCTGCACCCACTCCCCTATGGGATATTCAGAAGGAGTCTTGGCCAAGAACCAGGATAGACCATCGGTGCCGGTAAGACTTGCAGAACACTCCCTGCGGATCCAGTCCGTGCAGGCATACCCCAAAAGCTGGACCAGGGACTTGCCGAAGCCCTCTTTTTTCCGGTTGTTTTCAACCCAAACTAAAAGCGGATTTTTGTCCATCTGGCGGTGCCTTGTCAAGGGGTAAAACCGAGAAAAATTTCTTTTTTTTCAAAATTTCCAAAAGCGATAAAAAAACTATCAAAAAAATCGTATAAGGTGTAGAAAAGTTTTGTTAACCTTTCTATAATTGGCGTCAAGCATTCAAGTATGCAAAGGTTTTTGAAATTATGATAAACAGTGTCCTACTCTATGCGATGTTCGTCATATATGTCATCGCAGGCGTTGGCTTGGTCATTTACGGTTTTAGTTGCTATTACAGTATTTACCTGTTTTTAAAAAATAGCCGAAAAACCCGTCTTACCGACCGCAAGAACATTCTCCAGTTTTACCGCGAACATTCCATGGCGGACCTTCCCCAGGTCACCACCCAACTGCCCGTGTTCAACGAGGCAAACTGCGTGGAGCGACTACTAGAGGCGGTCTGCGCTATCGACTACCCCAAAGACAAGCACGAAATCCAGGTCCTGGATGATTCCACCGACGAATGCTACGAAGTAGCCAAGAAGAAGGTGGAGGAACTGGCCGCCAAGGGCTACGACATCAAGCTTATCCACCGTACGAACCGCTCCGAATTCAAGGCGGGCGCCCTCAAGGAGGCTATGGAAGTGGCCAAGGGCGATTTCCTCGCCATCTTCGACGCCGACTTTGTGCCCGAAAAAGACTTTTTGCTGAAGACCATTCCCTACCTGGTGATGGACGAGAAGATCGGCCTGGTCCAGGGACGTTGGGGCCACCTAAACCGCACCGAGTCCGGTCTTACGCTCGCCCAGTCCATCGGTATCGACGGACACTTCGTGGTGGAACAGTCCGCCCGTAGCTGGGGCAAGCTCTTCATGAACTTCAACGGTACCGCAGGCGTGTGGCGCAAGCAGGCCATCTACGGCGGTGGCGGCTGGGAAGGCGACACCCTGACCGAAGACATGGACCTCTCCTACCGTAGCCAGCTGGCCGGCTGGAAGATGAAGTTCGTGTTCGACGTGATTGTGCCCGCCGAACTCCCCAACGACATCAACGCCTTCAAGGCCCAACAGTTCCGCTGGGCCAAGGGCTCTATCCAGACCGCCATCAAGATTTTGCCTCGGGTGCTCAAGTCCAAGGTTCCTTTCCGCGTGAAGATTGGCGCCATCTTGCATACGACCCACTACTCGATTCACCCCTGTATGCTCTTTACCGCCCTCTGCGCATGGCCTCTGCTCGCCTTCTTTGAGCCGGTGGCTCACCTGCCGGGCTGGGCCTACACCGTCGGCTTCAGCTTTATCTTCCTTGCCGCTATCGCTCCTTCTGTACTTTACTTTGTGGCCCAGCGCTGCTCCGGCTATACCGGCTGGAAAATCCGTCTGCTCAGCCTGCCTATTCTGATGGCGCTGGGCGTTGGCATTGCCGTGAGCAACTCCCGCGCCGTATTCTCCGCCGTTATCGGGTCCAAGGGCAGCTTTGTCCGCACCCCCAAGAGCGGCGGCTCCAAGAAAAAGGCCAAGAGCCACTACGCCCAGAAGTTCCCCTGGCAGGCCGTTATCGAACTGGCGGTGGGAGTCTACTGTATCTTCGGTCTACTAGAGTATATCGGTGCCCAGAAATTTATCATCGGGCCTTTCCTCGCCCTCTATTCTGTGGGCTTCCTTTCGGTGAGCGTGCTCTCCTTTATGCACTACATCGGAAACATCATCGAGATGCACAGGGCCAAGAAGAACGGCTAAGATTCAAAAACGAGATTGGATTGTATTCGGATCGGGGTTATCCACGATCCGATTTTTAGTTTGTCCCAAATCCTGTAAAAGTTGCTTGGAACTGGCCTGATAGTTCCTCTGCAAGAGGACATAGTCCCCGTGCAGGTTTTTCCATACGCCAAGGGCCACCAGCGTGATGATTCCCGCGCAGGCCATGGCCACCATCAGTTCCATCAAGGTGAATCCGTCTCTACGCATCTCACAATCCTCTTTAGTGTCAAGTTGTCCCACCGTCCAGACGTTTCGTGGACGCTAGCCCATTGCAGGGGCGCCCCTCCGGGGACTCGTTCAAAAGACAAGGTAAAGTCTAAGCCTTGTCGCGAAACAGGCAAAACGAACCTACTCGTGTCGGCCTCGTCGCGCTTGGGCTTAACGCAAGGGCTTGGCGAGGCCACCTGTTCTTCCATCAACTCCACCGCCGTGAGAAGTGCCAGGCCTTTTTTGGCCTCCCGGTCCTTAATCTGCACGAATCCAACGATGACGTGCCCGATACCCGCCGCTCCTATGGCAAGGATGACTGCAGCCACCAGCACCTCCATCAGGGTAAAGCCCCGTTTCATAGGCGCCCCCAGATTTTTCGCCGGCCCTCAACGAAGGCGGGGAGTATAGATCCGTCAAATATCTCTCCCCAGGCAGACACCATGACGATGGGGAACAGTCCCTTGGCGCGGTCCTCCATCTGAAAACTGGAGACCAGGGCAACCCCACTAAAACGAGCGTCATCTTCCGCCCGGAAATTCCCGCGGGAAACTAGTTCCAGATACCCGACAGAAACCTCTCCCTGAAAGACAACGTCCCCAAGGGTATACAGGCGAAGCGTATCGAAGCGGGCCTTTCCCCGAACAAGGACATTTCCATCCACCCAGAAGCTGGCCGACTGCACGCTATCCGAGAAGTCCATCTCCAAGTCGCCCTGATGGACCACTGCCGACATAAACAAGGACCCCTGGAAATAACGCTTGTTCCCGTACAAGGAGTCCTTTGCACTTTCCTGGATTCTCTTTTCCAGGTCGAGCCTGTAATCCGAGGCTCCATAGCTCCATTCCCACAAAGAGACGCTGTGGGGCTCCGCACCGGCCAAGAAGCAGATTTCCGCAGCACAGATTTTTTCCCATGGCCCAAAGGGCTCCGACTGTACAGGGGGCAATTCCGGATAGTAATCCGACGGAAATCCCTGCATATGGAGCATCACTGCCGATTCCGCCTTATAGAAATTTTCAAAATCCGCCTTATAGCGACCCAGTGCAGGGTTCAGCCAGCCCGCCGATTTCAGAAGGGTGGTAAAAAGTAGCGTCAATGAAAACAGCAGTATCGCCACCAGGGGCAACACGAACCCGCGGGAACTAGAATGTAGCGCCATTGAGCACCTCCCATTCCCTACCTCCGCATTCCAGCACAACCCGTTCCCGAAGCACAGACTTTACACGGTACGCTCCCAGAGAATCTCCGGTCCTTTTCATAACCCTTTCGCCATCCACCTCTCCCGAGAACAGACGGCTACCGATGATTCCCTGAATTACCAGAGCTGGCTTTACGCATTCGGGAGCCACAGTCCCATTTCTCGGGAGCCGGCCTTTCACAAGGGCCTTTGGTCCCGTTTTTTTTGATATGGGTTCTGTCGCGGGTGGAGTAAGCATAGGAGCTTCAGGACCGAGAAGTTTCCCGCACCCGGTATCAAGATTTTCCCATGCCAAAAATCCCGCTGTCATCATTGAGAAAAATAGTATTATAGACAGGGCGAACCGTTTCCAGGGCCTTCTGGGTTCCAGATGCAAGCCTTTCCAGAACGGGTCCCGGGTGGCCTTCCGAAATTTTAACATCCAGGAATCGGCAGGGGCCTGGAAATTCACATCCGGCTTTTCCAGATTCCCACAGCAAAAAGAAGACGCCTGCGAGAAAAGCGGATCCTGGTGCAGGAACTCATCCATCTTCGCAAGACGTTCCAATGCAAGAGGCGTTCCCTGCGGGCCACCGTAGCCCCGTTCTTCAGACCAATGGCACAATCGCCCTTCGTAAAAGACCAGTATGTACAGCACCCCATCCACAATCGCCGCATAACGGAAGTTTTCGTGCCCTTCCCGAGAACGCATCTGCTCGTCGGCACAAGCAAACAGGAATAGGGACGCAGGCAGCTCCCGTCTACCACGCTGGTTTTCCCGATCTGCAAGAATCACCAGGTAACGGTGGTGACGGCCCTCCGATGAGTTGAAGGATACCATCCTCCAGAATTTCGGAGTCTTCTCAACTTCCGGAAAATCCCTATGGAAAAATTCCATCAGACTTTCTTCCGCTAGGTTCTGGCCAAAGCCCGTCACCAGTTCCCAAGTACAAATCCTGGCCGGGACACCTTGGATGCGGGCCATCAGAACTTCACCTCCGGCGTAATGAAGATGGCAAGCTCGCTTTCCTCCTCTTCTTCGCTCTCGTAGCTGAAAAGTCTACCGATGAAGGGTATGCTCCCGAGAAAAGGAACGGCTGTGCGCACCTCGGTGCGGTTCTTGCGTACCAGTCCCCCTAGGCAAAGGGTCTCTCCATCCTTCAGAAGCACCACCGTCTTTAGATTCCGGGTGCTGATGTCCCGCGGACCGTCACCGGAGCTGCGTCCCGCCGTCTTGATTTCGGGGGCCACGTCCAGAGTAATGACCCCTTCCCGCGTTACAGATGGCGTAAGCTCCAGAGATATTCCATCGTTGAAGGAGCGGTAGTCCGTAATGGGGTAACCTTCGGCACTGACCTGGCTTACCAAGTAATAGACCGTGTTGGTCACGTTCAGTTCCGCCTTGTTGCCGTTCAGCGTAGTGAGCCTCGGGCGGGCCAGAACCTTGGCCTGGTTGTTCTCCTCCATAGAAGCCAGTTCCAGCTCAAAGCGGTCCGGCAGCATGCCGATTTTCCCGACGGCGCCCTTGCCAGAAGCGTCTTTTCCCAGAAAATCCAGAAAGCCCTTTATGCCCAGGTCTCCTTCTTTGGTACGCCTGCCAGAACCTCCCCGAAGCCCGATTTCAAAGGCCTTGCCCTTCTTGAATTCCACAATGACGCAGGAAAGGGTCACCTGCATCATAGGCACGTCTATTTTCTGCAACATGGCCTTTACCGCCTGAATCCGGTCTGCCGGCCCTACGAGCAGCACCGCATTCTGCTCCTTCACTTCGGACATGGTCATCTCGCCGGAAGGAAACATCTTCCCCAGCTGCTGAAGGGCCTTTTCACACTGGAGGTGCTTCAGCGGGTAGAGCTCCGTAGTAGAAAGCGGATTCCTGGAACCTCCCTCCGATACGGACAGGGTGTTCGAATCCAGCTGGAACGTGTAGCGGCTCCCCCGGAAAAGCAGCTGCAGAAAATCCTGGAGCCGTACCGCCGTAAAATCCAGACGGACCTTTTCTTCCAGGTTGCCATACAGGGCAAGATTCAGTTCCGCAAGCTCCGCAAGTTCCTTCAGGGTCTCTCCCACCGATACTTCATCTAGATGGGCATCGTACAGCTCCCCGTTCTTCCAGATTCTCGGGGAACGTTCCGCAGAGCCGCCAGCCCCAGCCTCCCCCGCCTGCGTCCCAGAACCCTGGACCATCAGGCATCCGTTTTTCTTTTCCACCAGAAAGCCGTTGGCCTCCATCAGGGAGCGGAAGGCGCTCTCTGGCGGCAGACTGCGGATGCTTCCGGAAATGCGCCCCTGGACGCCGGGTTTCCACAAGATGTTCAGTCCAGTAGTAGAACCGTACTCCTCCAGAAATTCCAGAACGTCCTTTTCCTGGAGCTGTACCGATATGGTGGAATCCTGCATCTGGATATGACTCATCCCGCGATGCTTCTTTGGCCGAAGAACAAGCAGGTTCTCCTTCTGGACCAGTTCCAGCCCGTTGGATTCGCACAGGGCGGAAAGCCCTTCCAGCAGGGAAACCCCCTCCAGATGAAAGGTCACCCGACGCTCAACAGAGGCGTCGACCAAAATGGGAACATCAGAAGCCAGAGACAGGGAACGGGCCACTTCCTGAACAGGCGTATCCACAAAATCCAGGGTCAGGGTGCCCAAGGAATCCGGCGTGGCGCCGAAAGCGAAAACGGCTAGAAATACAACTAGGGAGACAAGGGTTCGCACCGCAGGACCTCCATGAAAAGCATATCCAAAAGAGATTCCTGCGGAATCCGCCAAAGAACGCCCATAAGCATTCCGGCAGACAAACTACAAAATCAAGGTGGAAAAAAACTAGTGCCTTAAACTTTTTAGGCTTTTTTTCTGTTCCGGGGTAATCCTGTAGCTCTCGATAGCCTTCTGGATAGCCTTGTTATGGGTCCAGGGGTCCAGCTTTCGGCCCTGAATAAAAGGCATCGCAGCCTCGTATTGCTTGGCCAGGGCCGTGGCAAAAAACCAGGCCACCATCATCTTCACATAGTAATCTTCTCGACGGATGGCGGCAACCTTCTTCAGGTAGGCCGGATCAAAATCCTTATCCAGAAAGTAGGTCATGAGCATCTCGATTCCAAAGCGCACCACGTAGGTGTCATCTTGGACCTGCTTACCGGAGGCAAGCTTACCCTGCATCCAGAGCTTTATCGACTTCAGCAGTTTTTCGCGATGTTCCGGCTTGCTTCCCAAAACCTTGGGCCGGAGCTGGTCGCAAGTGGCCCAGTTATCTACGAAGGGCAAGAAGTTTTCCACCTGGCGGAGGCATTCATCAAAGTCCTTGATGCCCGACAGGATAAAGGAATGGACCTGGTTCTCATCGTAATACTTGTGCGGGAGCTTATCCAAAAATTTTTCGATGTTCGGGTCAGAGCCGGATTCCTTTGCGATACGGCGCAGTTCCGGTGTCCGCACGCCGATGACTGTATCCGCAGGAATCGTGGGAATCAGCCTGCTGTGAAACGCCTTGAATTTCAGGTCCTGAGCGCGGAACAGGGCCTCCTGAATCCGGGCTTCTACCGAAGCCTTTGTGGCCGGCTTTCTTTTCATAAAGGCCTACTTGGACTTTTTCTTTTTCAGGGTCCCAAGGGTGCCCTTGCTGTACTCGCCTACGCAGGTGACGGCTTCACGGGTACAGGGCGTCTTGGGGTCGTAAAAGACCTTACGATCATTCTTGAAAATTTCTTCAATGACTTCTTTGGCCGGGGCGTTTGTGCCCTTCTGGTACTGGATGTCGTAAAAGATGTCGGTATCCCGAGTAACCACCTTGATTTTCACATCCATAACGTAGGCGCCATGACGGCCCTTGAACTGAAATCCGTAGGGAATCTCGGTGAGCTTGAAATGCTCCAGTTCCGGACCCGCGTATTCCAGGTCATCCCAGTCGGCGCATTCCCCGTTGTCGCGAGCCTTGAACCAACCATCGGGATCCCCTTCGTTGGCATCGTTCATGGCCACGTTCAAGGCGCTAAGGTAGCCATCCCTAACCAAGGCCAGTTCTTCCTTGACTTCATGATAGACATCCATATCGCCATCGTAGGCAAAGGGCATAGCAACTGCAAAGGCAATTAAAAAGGCAAATAGACGCATCGGACAATCTCCTTGAGCTTTTTACTCTTGAACTATAGAAAAACTACGCTTCCCCGATTCGGGTCATCTTCAAGAGAGGCACGCCAGCTTCACCACAATCAACTAAATTCAGTTCGAAATCCATACTCCAGTCGTTGAAATCCTCTTCATCCTGGAGCATCTGCTGAACATGCATTATGTTGCCCTCGTAGGTGACGATGGTGTGGCGTAGCGAACGGCCTTCTACGTCTAGGCGGAACCGGTGGTGCTCGGCGGTATAGGCAGCCATGATTTCCATCAGGTAATTTTCGGTCCAGGGCTTTCCCGTACCGTCCGTGAGCATCTCCCCTTCAGCAAGGTCATCGGCTAGGCTGTCCAGAACTGCGGCAAAGTCCTGCTTGGCAAGGCTCCCCATAATCTGGAAGATGCGCTGGCGTACCATGCCGAGGAAGCGTTTCTTGTCGTAGGTGATGTCGGCAGCGGCCTTGTCGGCACCGAAGGCCTTTTCGGCCTCGTCTTCGGTGAGGCCTGCTTCCAGACGCTTTTGGTAATCTTCGGGGTGGGCCATCTTTTCCCATTCTTCCAAAAGGCTGGAATCGGTGCGACGGATCATATCGCCCAGGTAGTCTTCCATTTCCCGGAGTTCGTCGTTCTTGTAGCCGTCGGGAACGGTCTGGCTCAAGACCTTGTACACGTAGTTAAGATGGCGGAGCAGAATCGCTTCCATACGCTGCAGGCCGTACTGCTTCACGTACCCGCTGAAGGTGCTGAAGTTTTCGAACATCTCGCGGACAATAGATTTGGGTTCCACGTTTACATCCACCCATGGGTGGACTTCAGCAAAGGCGTTATAGGTATCGTAGATAAAATCTCGAAGTGGCTTTGGGTATTCCACCTTCTCGATTTCTTCCATGCGCTGGTTGAATTCCATGCCCTGGGCCTTGAGCTCGTCTAGGCGGGCATTGCGGGCCTTGTTCTGCTGGATGCGGAGAATTGCATCAGGATTTTCTACGATGGATTCGCAAAGGGTTATTACATCTAGCGCGTATTCGGGACTTTCCCTGTCCAGTTTCGGCAGGGTATCTACCAGATAAAGAGAAAGGGGCTGGTTCATGGCAAAGTCATCTTGCAGATCCAAGTTGACCCGAAGGTGGCTATAGCCGGGTGCCACAGGCTTTACAAACTCTACGATTTTCTTTTCCACAAGGCTTCGGAACAGCTGGAATGACCTATGCTGCAATAGCTTCTTGTTGGCGGCGCTTTCGTGGCAGTCCTTGAGCAAGTTCCGCATGGCGCGGCAGCCGTCGGTTTCTCGGCTCAAGATGTTCAGGAGCATCCCGT
>CAMIWK010000004.1 GCA_946402415.1 uncultured Fibrobacter sp. | reverse complement strand
CGCAAATCGGGGAATGCTGGGAGAAGATTTCGAGCCAGAACATCGACCATTATGTAGATTGCCCGGCGGGTGAACACAATACTTGGAACCTTGATTTAGACTTGACGGAAGATGACTTCGTGAGCCTCGATGACCCCAGTATGACTGTGACCGGTGAAGACCTCTCGACAATTCCGGGAATGCTTGGCCCACGCAATGCCGACGGCAGCCTGCCTAACGTAGATTTTCTGAAACTCAAGGCGGGGAGCCGCGCCATCGACAAGGGCGAAGATTTAGGCTTCCCATATGCAGGCGAGGCGCCCGATTTAGGAGCATTTGAATACGGCATGCCCTCCAGCAGTTCCGTGGCGTCTTCTAGTTCTGTTATAACATCCTCTAGTTCAGTCACGACATCCTCTAATTCCGTCGCTGAATCGAGCAGTGCGATTGCATCATCTGATTCGAACTCCCAATCCAGCAGCTCGAATCATTCCAAACACGAAACGGAGTCTATCATTTCCCATTTCGAATTCACCGCAAAAACGTCAGGCCCAGCCCTGGTGTTCGATATGCAGGGCCGTTACCTGGGGAGCTTGCAGACCGAGCATCTGCACGGCACCAGTGCCGAGCGCGACGTTCTCGAAGCTGAACTTCGCGCAACGTTCAAAAATCCCGGTGCCTATATCGTGCGGCAGGGGAACAAATTGCAAAGGGTGAATGTAAAGTAGAGCCTACATTTTTATACAACAGTCAAGCCGTATCTTTCTTCAGTCAGCTTTCGGACTTGCTCTGAAATATCTTTCCCCATATTTTGAGTTATGATATCTTGAATTGCTTCAAAATCAGCATAACCATCTCGAGAATTCATACATTCTTTTGTACAATAAGCCCCAAGATCATCTGACTTTATTGTCACAATTTGATAACCGCCAATGTCATCATTTACTCCTCGGGCAAACTTAGGCGCTATGATAACACAGAATTTTGCCGCATGCTTTATCAAATGCTTCGTAATTCTTCTGCTATTGATTTCTTCTAATGCGGACTTTCTTGTCTTTGCATCCACATTCATCTTATAGTGTCTTTTACTATGTGCGTCTTCCATACTACAGAGCAAGTCAGTGTTTCCACTACCAGAAATGATTTCGACATTGCTCGTTTCCCTGAAAAGCTCCATAAAAGGCTTCAACGCGTTTTCGAACTCCTTGCCATCACGGCTGCCATATTTAGAGGCTCGAATCATTTCGTTTACAACCTTTATAACTTCACTTCTATTACTGGTCTTGGTTTCTATGGCATTAAGGTACTCTAGAGGTTCTATTTCGTATAATCTAGTGAGCCAATCTCTTTTTGATAAAATTTCATCATTATCCATTTTTGTCGGCTTATCGAAAACAGAAAAGCGGTCGATTAGCCTTTTTGCACTTTCTTCAACAGCTGATGACAACGTCACATAACCCGAATGGTTTTTGCGCGATTGGTAAGCATCATTTCGATATGTCGATGGACGGCAATGTAAGAAAGAAAATAGTTGCCCGCCATTGTGCGCCCTATCTTCTTTCAAGTCAAATACGCCAAAATTGGAGAACAATCGAAGAAAATAATAATTGACTTCATGACATACATTAGCGAAGAGATTCTGATAGTTGTCTACACTTCTGAACAACTTCTTTTTTTCTTCGTAAGACAATGTCCTATACTCTAAGATGCTATCTACCAATTGCTTATAACTAGCTGGGGTTACCTTTTCTATGAATGGCAAAAACCATATACATTCATCAATGTATAACTTCTTATTTATTCGCTCATCCAACAACAGCTTTACTATCAACCTGCCATAGTACAGTTCAAAACAGTTTGGAGTCCAGCTAAACGGATGTGGAAATTGCAGGCAAAACAAATTTACAAGAACATTTTTGGCCTTTTCTATTTCATCATCTGTTGACAACAAGTCTAATGTCATTGGCGAAGGCATAAAAACTTTTCTGTTTGCATCATTGTCAACATTGAACGTATAGCCAAACATGTAATAACAGGCTTGCAGAATACGGACACCTACCGTGATTCTTGCTCCATCCTCACCAGATTTTCTTCCCTGGTAGGACCCTCTAGCGGAAGCCTTGCGAACAATGTCCGTAAAGCTGAACCCCCCTAGAACAATCTTTTGCTATTTCAGCAAAATCTTGCAAAATGTCCTTTGAATTGACATTTTTGTCAATAATCCACCTATGGTCCATCGACCTTTGCAATTCAATCACGGCCCCCCCCTATAATATTCTATTAAAGAGTAATATACAAAAAAATGAGAAAACTACTTTTTCCCTATACCTTTAATTATCGCTTCGCTAAATCTTGGCGGAATTGCTTCACCAACAATCTGTCTATAAAAATTGTCCGTATATCCTTCCGTGGGCAAATTCCAATCTGCAGGCAAAGAAGAAACAATGAATAATTCTCTTAGAGTCAGTACTCTGGCATCGCTATACGTACCATCCGGCAACGGTCGACCTGGGTGACAGTTGTTGTGCCCGCCCATATTCCCACTTTGCATAGCCCTTGCCGGACAAGGTTCATCCCACTTGATTCTTTTGAATGTGTTATGGAACCCCTTCATTCGTTCACCATTAGCCTTTTTGGGGAAATGTACCGGGTTTTGCAGGGCCGATTTGCCTTCCGGCGTATGTTTCATGGCATCAATATCACGTTCATTATGTTTTTTTGCGTAATGCCACTTGATTCCACTATCTTGGCCAGCTTCAAGAGACGGCAGATTACCGATGGCTTCTCTTACGGTGATTTCTTTTTTCTTTTCTGGGGATTTCCAATTCAAGCCCTTTTTCCAAATGCGAATAAAGCCTCGGGGCCTGCTTTGCGGAACACCATAATCCTTTGCATTCAACACAAAAGAATCAATGTTGTATTTCTTTGCATACTTGTCTTTTACAATGTCGATTAATTTGAACAAGCCTTTTTTATATGGAAAATACAACTGAAGAAACTTCGGAACATTTTCTATTAAGATGTAATCGAAATCAGAGCAATCAATAAGGTCCAGAACGTAAAAAACCAGATAATTTCGTTTATCCGTCTCGTACTCCTTTTTTCCCAAGGTGCTCATTCCTTGGCATGGAGGGGTCGCTAATAAAAACTTGCATTTTTTTTCGGCCGTTTCTTTCTTTACCTGGTCAAACACTTCTTGTTGTGTAATATCACCACAAATAGTATGACACTTCTTGTACAGCCAGGAGTGAATATCGCATCTTTTCTGCAAAAGTTCCGAGGCAACGACAATATCTATACCGTTCCTTTTGAAATATGTTTCTGCAATTCCTGCACTACAAAAAAGGGATACGCCGTTCATTTGTTTTTCCCTTTGATTTTGATTTTCTTACAAACGCTTTCCATAAGTAGCGGAGGTACAGCTTCTCCAATAACCTGCCTAATTTGACTTTCCGATGCAAATTCAGGCAAGTCAATATCTGGGTTTATGGAACTAAGGATGAACAATTCTCTTAAGGTCATTACACGAGCATCGCTATACAGGCCTCGCCCCAACGGTCGACCGGGATGAACCGTATGAGTTGAGGACACCGTATCGCTGCGCATAGTTATTGTTGGCGCCGGTTTATTCCAGTCAATGCGCTTGTATGTGTACGGGTATCCAATAATTTTCGTTCCATCTGGCTTTTTGGGATAATAGACTTTATTTTGGAAAGCCGATTGTCCTGTAGGCGTATGCCTCATAAGCCGAATATGCTCTGGAGTGTGGACTCTTGCATAGTGGTTCTTGATCGGAGAAGATTCCCCAGATTCCAACGACGGAAGGTCTCCAATGGCCTCTTCTACGGTTATATGTCTTGCAATAGGCTTAGGATGACTAAAGGTGAATTCATCCTTCCACAAGACTATAATAAGTCTTTTTCTTGCTTGCGGAACACCGTAATCTGCAGCGTTATAAATGTGGGCGTCAATATTGTATACGCCCTTGTACTTCATTTTCAGAATTTCTTCAATAGAGTACATTCCTCCCCTATAGGGAAAGGACATTTTCGCAAAACGATCAACATTTTCGATAACAACAACTTTGGGTTTTATCTTATCCACAACCTCAAGAGCATGAAAAATCAGAAAATTTCTCGGGTCCTGCAAAAACTGAGCATTGCGCTTATTTTTACCAATCAAGGAGACCCCTTGACAAGGTGGCGTAGCCAGAATAAAATCTACACCCTTTTCAATGGATTTTTTGACAATGCTTTGTTTGACATCATCTTCGGTAATGCTTCCACAAACCATTTCAGCATTAGGGTGCCAAAACTCGTGTATTTTGCACCTAATGGGAAGTAATTCATTCGCAACAACAATTTTGGCAATTTTACGGAGATTCATTTCCGCAATGCCAGCACTAGCAAAAAGAGACAATCCTATCATAAAAACTCAAAAAACACCCAAAAAGAAATATATAAAAAAGGACCTGTCAGCTTTTGTCAATTCTAAACAAAAGGAGGTGCATTTATGGCAAAAGAGCATTAAAATACGAATACCATTGTGTACCATATCTAACGCCGGAAGAATATAGATAATATGGAAAAATTGACGTGGATTACTTTATAATAGATATGCAAATTATTTATCTTTCCACCATGCGCATATCCAACGTCATTGTTTCGCTCCTTAGCCTTGCGGGCATCTGCCTTGCCGCTGAGCCCATCTATTCGCCTTTCCAGAAAGATGCCTACCTCACTTCTTCCTTCGGTGAGAACCGCGGCACCCGCTACCACGCCGGCGTAGACTACTCCACCCTCATGGAAGAGGGCTGGGTCATCTACGCTCCCGAAGATGGCAAGGTAGAAGAAGTGCGGGTTTCCCCCTTCTTCTATGGCAAGGTCATGTTCTACAAGGGCGAAAGCGGGAAGACCTGGGTTTTTGCCCACCAGAGCAGCTTCGGCAAGTTGGACAGTCTCGTTTTCGCGGAACAGTACAGCAAAAAGAGCAACGACGTCATCTTGAAACCGGGCCTCCCCTACAAGAAGGGCGACACGCTGACCTTCTCCGGGAGTACCGGAATCGGGAACCCCCACCTGCATCTTGAAATCCGTCAGGGCAAAAACAACGTGATTTCGCCCTGCGGTATAGGCGTCTACTGCGGCGACTCCCTGGATCCCCAGATTTTCGGGATGGCCGTCTGGCAAAAGGACGATATTTCCGTCACAAGTCCCGAAGCCCTGGACAAGGGCTGCGTGGAATACCCGGGCTGGAAAAAGGAGAAGGCCTACCTCGCAGTAAAGATTGCCGACTACAGCCGCCACCCCAAAGAAAACCCCATGTCCATCCGCAGGCTCACCCTGTGGGACGGCAAGAAGAAGGTATACAACAAGGTACAGGACACTCTGAGCTACGGCAATATGCTCAAGATCCGCACGGAACTGCTCTGGGCCGAAGAGGCGGACACCGCCGGAGACTGGCACTTTATAGACGCCGCCCTCAAGGCCGGCTCCAAGTACCGCGTCGAGGTAGAAGACTTCGTGGGTCGCAAGGTCTCACGGGAATTCAGCTTCCAAGATTCCTGCGCAGGGAACGCCCCCATCCTGCAGAAGCAGGTACAGGAGGCGTCCGTCTACAGCTTCTTGAGCCGGAGCATGCTGGACCTTACTCTCTGCGACAAGGGACAAGTCTTCAGCGTCCTGGATGACTCGCAAAAGACGCTCGAAGAGGACCTCTGCAAGGTATTCCCCCACAAGGGAATCACCCTCGGAAGCGTCATCGACAAGCATTCCAAGGCGAGGTTCGTCAAGCATAACGGCGGCCTCATCGCCATGCACCCCGTCCACAAGGACGAAAAGACCGTCCAGTGGGAAATCTCCCTGGACAGCATGGCCATCTCCCAGAAGCTCACCAAGCTCCGCAGTTCATTCGGAAACGAAACTCAGGTTCTGGCCATCACCAAAACCCATACCGACAGCCTAGACTTTTACGAGTTCCACCCCAAGGGCCTTCATTTTACTGGAACGTGGGAAGTCTGCCTGGACCCCCACAAGGATTCCGCCCCCCTCTACTGGTTGGGCGAGACTAGCCGCAGGTGGTTCATCTTCAGCAAGCAAGAGGGTACAAGCAAGCGTTGCGCCCAGGTAAACGAACTCAGGGACCTGGCCAACATCCTGAACAAGAACGCCCCCACCCTGGGCACCCCCTACTGGGGCAAGTCCTTCATCATGGGCAAGGAACAAGACGTGCTCCGCATTCCTACCCTGTTCCGCTACGACGGCTTCGAAAACGGAAACTCCATCGTAACCACCGTGAACGGCAACTGGATTGCCACCGAATACGATTCCGAACCCCGGGAAATCGTGCTGGAAGGGAGCCGCCTCAAAAAGGGCGACAAGCTGCATATCCAGCTAGAAGACGAAGCCCACAACAAGGCGGAATACGACCTGATGGTTCCGAAGAAGGAAAAATAATGCGTCTGTCGTTTACAAAAGTCATCTTCACGATAGCCCTTGCGTGCTCCGGGACCTTCGCCCAGGACCTATGTCCTCATTTTCTGCTGGAAAAGGACCTGGTGGTAAACATCGAGGGGCGTTTCGTAAACGAGACCATGTCTCGCACCAGCCTGGACATCCAGTGGCGCCACCACCCGCAGGCCCTAGACACATTTTTCGTGACATTCCCGAATGAAAAGCCCTTCCATTTTGTCACCGCCGGCGAATACCGCTATATGGAATTCAAGAACCCCAAGGTCAAGCGTCAGCTGGGTCTGCACCACCTGCGGGAATCCATAGGGAATACGCCGCTCAAACTAGATGACCTGGAACTACTCGCCAACGGGAGTTTCCTCTGCAAGGACACCACCGAACAACCCGCCACAATCCTTTCCACGGCGTTCTCCAATATGTGGTGGTCTATGTCGCTTAACCGGCTAGATGAGCCAGACTCCGTAGCGATGCGCGGAGCTTTCAAGGAAACAAGACTTTTCCGAATTGGTCGCTGGAAGGATTTTTCAGGTGTAAAGCTACCTACCCTTGTCCATCTCACCGGCGAACGTTACCAGGGCGACCTCTGGGTGCGTTCCGCCTACCCCACCAAGGCTCTGGAAGAGGACCCTATGAAGACCCGCTACAAGAACGGATTTAACGGTCTATTCCGTAAAGTTCCGGGAGAGGGGAAACGAAAAATACCCCTCATACTCAAGCTGAACCAGGAACTGCTGAGAAACTGAGCCATCGTAGGACTTGGACTTATAACGCTTCCAGCCGCCAAATTCCAACGTGACGCTGTTCAGCCCATTGTTCCAAGACAGTTGCGGACCAGCCTTGATTATCCCGTAACCCAGGGATTCCTTTTCTACGGAGCCGCCCTTGCGCAGATAACCTGTGCGTAGGTAGTTCGTCTCGAAAACACCCGCAAAGTATTCGTTGAAGGCCAAGCGACCGTAGAACTGCAGTTCCATCAAGAAATCCCTGTTGAATATGGGCATGTTTCGCTTGTAGTCGTAGCTCTTGGCCTCAAAGTCCGTAGTGATGTCCGACAGCACGTAATGGATGCCAACTCCCAGCAGGGAACCTGCCTTGAAAAAGTATTCCACCGAAGCGCCAAAGTCGAACAGCTGGGAGTAGTCCCAGGCCGCAGAATCGTTTTGCCGCACATTGTCGGAGATGTAGTCGGCATTCCAGGTCTCGGCAATACGGCCCGACCCCGACACGTCAGAAGTCACCATTTCCAAATTGGAATTGAAGTAGAGGTAGCTTTCGTACATGAAGGTCAGTTCCAGCTGGGGGTTCGTCTTAATGGGACGTAACCCAAGACCAGCCGTATAGCCGCCATAAAAAGGAGACACCTCCAACGAGGCTTCCATCTTCAGGTAAGTGGGCGCTATTCCCAAAGCATCGCCATAGTTAAGGCTGTCTAGAGGTTCAAGCCAGGTATAGCGCAAGGAGCCTTCGGCCTGGGGTAGCCATTGTCCCCACACAAAGGGGGTATTCCCCATAAGTCGCCAGGACAGGTTTGGGCCGTAGCGGAAGCCGTTCTGGGCGCTCTGGTTGAAGTCACCGGCAAGAGCCGACGTGGTCACCAACGAGAACGCGATCAGAAATCGCGCTAATGTCATGCGAATCGCTGTCATTTACGTAAAAAATTAAAAATTTTTGTCCCTTTTCAATCACAAATTCTTATTTTTATCGGCAAATAAATCTTTATAGGAGATTCTATGAAATTTTCTTATTTGTGCCTGTTGGGCCTGTCTGCCATGTTGTTCTGGAGCTGTGCCAGCCGTTATTCTTCGCCGGTTCTTATCGAGCGTGGCGAAGGCCGCAAGGAATACGAACGCGAATACTTTGCCATCAAGGAGAGCATGGGCATCGATAAGCGCCTTAAGGATGTGTTCAAGCAGGGCTACATCGAAGAGGGTATGACCAACGACATGGTGAACCTGCTGTGGGGCCCTCCTGACCACGAAAAAACCGATGACACCTCCAGCGTGTGGGAATACTATACCCGCGAAGGTGAGCTCATTACCCGCCTTATCTGGAAGCACCCCGATGAAGCCCGCTTGAAAGGCTACGAAAGTGAATGGATCCTCGTGAAGATTGAAGGCGACCGCTATGGCGGCTCCCCGGCCCCCACTTCCAGCAAGTCCAGCAACTACTAATTTGTGCAGAGATGCCGGCCACCGAGCCGGATGTGTCATGCCCGCCACCGAGCGGGCATCTCTTTTTTGTGCCAAAAAGCATCTCGGACTACCGATTGCGGTTGTTTTTTTCTACATTTACGCCCGTTAAATTTAAACCCTCCAAGGAGTATCTATGCGTCAGTATATCATCGCTGGTAACTGGAAAATGAACAAGACCGTGAGCGAATCCGTGGAACTCGCCAAGGCCATCGTGGAAGCCGTCAAGGACGTGAAGAAGACCGAAGTGGTCATCGGCCCCACCTACCTGGCCGCCGCCAAGGTCGCCGACGTGATCAAGGGATCCAACGTGAAGCTCGCCATCCAGGACATCCACTGGCAGGACCAGGGCGCATTCACCGGTAAGGTTTCCGTAGACATGGTCAAGGAAATCGGCGCCGACTACATCATTATCGGCCACTCCGAACAGCGCCAGTACTTCCACGAAACTGATGAAACCGTGAACCTGAAGGTCAAGAAGACCCTGGCTGCCGGCATCAAGCCCATCATCTGCATCGGCGAAACTCTCGATGAACGCAACGGCGGCAAGCTCGAAGCCGTTCTCAGCACTCAGGTCAAGGGCGCCTTCAAGGACGTTTCCGCCGAAGACGCTGCCAAGTGCGTGCTGGCCTACGAACCCGTTTGGGCAATCGGTACCGGCGTGGTCGCTACCGACGAACAGGCCCAGGACACCCAGGCTTTCGTCCGCGACCTGGTGAAGGAAATCTACGGTGAAGCCGTTGCCGAAGGCATGCGCATCCAGTACGGTGGTTCCATGAAGCCGGGTAACGCTGCCGGCCTCCTGGCCCAAAAGGACATCGACGGTGGTCTCATCGGTGGTGCTGCCCTCAAGGCCGACACCTTCAAGGGTATCATCGACGCTGCCGAAGCCCGCTAATCGGCATGCCACAAACATTTAACCTAAGGTAAAAGACTATGACAACACTCTTTTGGATTGGAATTGTCCTCCACGTGTTCCTCTGCCTGTTCCTCATGTTGCTCGTGCTCGTGCAGAACGACAAGATGGGCGGCCTTGCTGGCCTCGGCGGAATGACTTCCCAGTCTGCATTCTCTACCGCAGGTGCGGCCACCTTCATCCAGAAGCTGACCCGCGGTGTCGCAGTGCTGTTCTTTATCGTGGTGTTCGCTCTTGGCCTCATTACGGCCAAGCAGGACCAGGCTGTGGAAGAATCTTCGATGCAGAAGGCAACCCGCGAAAACGCAGCCCAGCAGGCCCCGACTATTCCGGCCCTCCCCGGTGACTTTGCGGCTCCTGCCGCCGAGGCTCCTGCTGCAGACGTCGCTCCTGCCGCCCCGGCTGAAGCACCTGCCACTGAAGTGCCTGCTGCCGAGTAAAGATATCCAACCACTTATGGAAGTCCGCTCTTGGAAACAAGTGCGGACTTTTTTCATTCTTCATTTTTAATTTTGTTCCGAGGTTTTATCATGCAGAATTCTCTAGTCGCTCCTGTAGGCATTCTCGGTTTTGGCGTCGAAGGCCAGAGCACCTTCAACTACCTGGTCCGCACGGGTATCAAGGACATCGTTGTCATGGACAAGAACCCGATAAGCCTACCTGCCGTACCCGCCGGCGTAAACGTCAAGACCTTCGATGGCGAAGGCTACCTGGATGGTCTCAAGGACTGCGTGACCGTAGTGCGTTCTGCAGGGGTGTACCCCATGAGCAAGGAACTGTTCCAGTTCCAGATGAACGGCGGGCTCATGACTAGCCAGATCCAACTGTTTTTAGAACAAACTAAATCCAAGAAGACGGTTGGCGTCACCGGGACCTTGGGCAAGGGTTCCACCGTCAGCATGATAAGCCACATTCTGAACGCCGTAGGAACCGCCAACGAAATCGGCGGGAACTTCGGCGTGCCCGCCCTGGATCTTCTGGAAACGGAAACCTCTGACCGCATAAGCATCCTGGAACTTTCCAGCTTTCAGCTCATGACCCTTTCCGTTTCCCCCGACGTGGCCGTGGTGCTCAGGGTTTCTACCGAGCACCTGGACTGGCATAAGTCCGTAGAGGAATACCGCGACGCCAAGGCCAACCTGGTCCGCTGGCAAAAGCGTGACGGGGCCTGCGTATTCCTGAAAGACGCAGCCCCCACCGTCAAGATTGCCTCCGAAAGCCCAGCCAAGACAAAGTACGCCGTGGCCCTCGCCGACGGCCCAAGCAACGGTGAAGGCGACGCCGTCATCGACGGTGCCACCCTTACCATCGACGGCGAAAAGCTGTTCCTTTCGGACTGCAAGGTCCGGGGAATCTACCAGCTGGAAAACATGGCAGCGGCGACGCTTGCCTGCAAGGCGCTGGGCATACGGGTGGCTGACGCCTTTACCGCCCTCAAGACCTACGACACCCTACCCTTCCGTATGGAATTCAAGGGCGAAAAGGGCGGCATCGAGTTTTTCAACGACAGCTACGCCACCCGCCCTGACGCAACCATCGCCGCCACGGCCAGCATGAACCGTCCCTTTGCGCTGATCCTCGGCGGCTCCGAAAAGAACGCCGACTTTACCGAACTTTCCAAGATCCTCGTGACGGAACGGCCAAACCTGAAGCGCATTGCCCTCATCGGAGCCACCGCGGAACGCATGCTGGAATCCCTCGCGCAGGCCGGCCTCGATACCGCAAAGATTGCCGCCAAGATCTTCCCCACCCTAGAAGAAGCCTTCCAGGACAGCCTTTCCATCGGCAAGGGCGGCATCGTCATCATGAGCCCCGCCTGCGCAAGCTTCGGGCTGTTCAAGAACTACAAGGAGCGAGGAAAGGCCTTTGACAAGCTGGTAGAGGCAGTTTAGCCCCGTTTTTTCATAAAAAAGCCCTAATTTCCCCCTTTACAAGCGGGTCACTTTAATCTAAATTTGACCCGTTCCGCTAAGGACCACGCGGTCGTGGTGGAATTGGTAGACACGCTAGCTTGAGGTGCTAGTGGGAGCAATCTCATGACAGTTCAAGTCTGTCCGACCGCAGAAGAGACCCGGCTTAACCGCCGGGTTTTCTTTTTTCTAGATTTGCGGTAGTGAACCGCTTTGAACTGCTAAAGACTTCCAAGAAATCCAAGGCTCGCCTCGGCGTGGTGCATACCGACCACGGTGACGTGACAACTCCCATCTTTATGCCGGTGGGCACCGAGGCCACGGTGAAGGCGGTAACCCCCGCCCAACTCAAGGATTTCAAGGCGGAAATAATTCTTGCCAACACCTACCATCTGTACCTGCGGCCCACCACCCCCCGCATCGCCAAGGCAGGCGGCATCCACAAGTTTATGGCCTGGGACGGTCCGGTGCTCACCGACAGCGGCGGATTCCAGGTATGGAGCCTCAAGGACCTGCGCAAGATTACCCCAGAAGGCGTAGAATTCCGGAGCATTTTGGACGGCTCGAAACACTTCTTTAGCCCCGCAAGCGTCATGAACGCCCAGAGGGAAATCGGCGCCGACATCATTATGGCGCTGGATGAATGTACGCCCTTCCCCAGCACCGCAAAAGAAGCAGAACACAGCCTCAAGTTCACCCTCAAGTGGACTGCTGAAGCCATGCAATGGCTTAAAGAACACCCGCCTATCCACGGTTACAACCAGCAATTCTTCGGAATTATTCAGGGCGGAATGCACAAGAGCTTACGCCAGCAGGCCATCGAGCGCATTGCAGAACTGGAACCGGACGGATTTGCCATGGGAGGCCTTTCCGTAGGCGAGCCCACCGAGACCATGTACGAGATTGCGGACTTCTGCACCGACATATTACCGCAAGACCACGCCCGCTACGTGATGGGTGTGGGCACGCCGTGGAACCTGCTGGAGCTCATCGAGCGGGGCGTGGACATGTGCGACTGCGTGATGCCCACCCGCAACGCCCGCAACGGCATGCTGTTTACCAGCGAAGGCGTTTTGCGCTACAAAGCCGCCCGCCATGCCGAAGAATTCGACAAGCCGGTAGACCCCAATTGCGACTGCTACTGCTGCAGAAACTTCAGCCGGGCGTACCTGCGCCACCTGCACCACGCCGGGGAATCGCTAGGCTTTACGCTAGCCAGCATCCACAACCTGCACTTCTACCTGCACCTGATGCGCGAGGCAAAAAAGCACATCGCCGATGACACTTTCGAGGAGTGGAAAAAGGAACAGTGCGAAATCCTGCAGCGCGATTTGCAGTAAACACCAGCCGGATTCGGTCTTGCTTAATTCCATCTACATCGAGATTACCGACAGCTGCAACCTGAATTGCAGTTTCTGCCCCTGCGGAAAGCTGCCGACGGTCACAAAGGCACGTACCTTCATGGACTCCGCCCTCTTTGAACGTTGTATCCAGCAGGCCGCGCTCCTCGCCGAAACCGTCTATTTCCACATTCTCGGTGAACCCACGCTCCACCCTGGATTCATCCATTACCTGAAGGCCCTAGAAGCAACCCCGTTAAAGCTGAACCTGACCACCAACGGCACCACCATTGCCCGGGTCGGCAGCCACCTGCTGCAAAGTGAGGCTCTCCGCCAAGTCAACTTTTCCACCCACGCCTACGGCGAGCTGGAGAATGGGCGGGCAAGTTCCTACCTGCAAGACGTTTTGGACTTTTGCCAAATGGCCCTTGCCGCAAGGCCGGACCTGTATATCAATCTTCGGCTCTGGAACGCCGGCGACATTCCCGATGCAGAACGTCAAAAAGAATGGAACCGGATCCTACTGGCCCAAGTCGCACAAACATTCAGCCTGGGCATCAACGCCACCCCCGACCTGGAGCATTTCTGCAGCCGACACAAGAGCTTCCCTGTCAAGGGCAGGCTATACCTGCACCAGGATTCCCGTTTTGAATGGCCTGGAGAAGGCGCCTCCAGGGTGACAGACGCCAAAGGAACCTGCCATGCCTTAGAGTCTCACGTGGGTATTCTTCACGACGGACGTGTAGTGGCCTGCTGTCTGGATTACCAGGGCAAAATCACCCTGGGGCGCATACAAGAACAGGACCTGGATGAAATTCTGAAAAGTCCCCTAGCCCTGAATATGCGTGAAGGCTTCGAAAAGCACGAACTGCGCCACCCTCTATGCCAAAAATGCTCTTTCTGCCGCCGTTTTAGATAAGAAAACAAAAATGGTTTTATATTTATAGTAACCATGAACGAGACTCTCTTTATCCATTCCCCAGTCACCCTGGTACTTTCTCTGGTCGCAATTGTCCTTGCCTCCTTATTCTCCACGATGCTGGGCCAAAAGATCAGAGTTTCACAGCTTCCGTTTGCTGTACGCCAACTGGTCGTTACCGTCGTTCTCTGGAACATCCTCTGCTTTATCGGGACCCTCTTTTTCAGCGGGAGCCACCCCGGAATTGGCGGACAAATCGTTTTTGGCCTCCAGGCCATGATTTGGATACAGGCGGGAAACACCATCTACAGGGTAGCCCAGGTAAACCTTCATTCAAAGTCCCACCCCATCTGGATTATATTCAACCTTGTGGGAATCGCCATAACAGCCGTAATTTCCACAATCCTCTGTATTTCCCCCTCGACAGTCACCGGCATTTCTCTATTCGGATACCATCCTTTTGACACCCATCCATATTTTGTACTGTACAGCCTAATCTTCTTCATCTTTGTCTTCCCTGAATTGCTCCGTAGCATATTTGTTCTGCTACAAAACGCCTTGCAGACCAGCGACCAGGCCCAAAGTCAAATCAGCATCCACATGATGGGTGCCCTGTGCTTCTTTGTCGTCATTCCGCTGCTCTTCGACTTTATCTTCCCCATTGTCCTGGATTTCAAAAACGCTAGCATCCCACACCACTTTATGCTGTGGTACCAGTATTCCTATATATTCCTGACCATTATCTGCGGGCAATACTATACCTCCATTTCTTTCAAGAACAAGAGTTCCTCGTGGTTTTTGGACAAGCTGAGACGTGACCTGGGCGACTGCTTTTTTACCTACGAAGATGACGGCCGAATCCTCACGGCAAACCCCGCTGCAGAAACACTTTTCCACATGACCGAAATAAATATGCAGCAGATGAATATCCAGGAGCTACTACCCAGTCTGAATTATGACAAGGAGGGAACCTCAAGCAACGTCAAGGTGACCGTTTTAAACGAGCAGCACTCCTTTAACGTGAGCATCTACCGCATCCAGAAATCCCTGACCACCTTTACCAATGTTCTTTTGCTCAGCGACCAGAGCAATTCCCTTTTCTACAAGCAGCGCATCGAATCTCTAAACGCACAATTTGCCGAATACAAGCAGGACCTGTTACGTTACCAGGACCGTCTGGACAGTTCCCAAAAGAAATCCAACGAAAACGAGAGCTTCCTCAACACCCTTATCAACGCACTCCCCTTCCAGTTCTGGGCAAAGAACGAACACGGTGTCTATATGGCACAGAACCAGAAGGATTTAGGGAAACGCGGCAATCTGTTCCACACCACCGACGACTCCGAAAATATATCCAGCTACGAACGGGAAGCCAGGGAAAAGGGCAATCCCAACAGCCACACCAGTTACGAGCTGCCGGGTGGCAAGGAAATCTCCGAAGACGAGGCCAATGTCCAGATCAATTCTGGAAAAATGATTTCCATATTCGAGAACATGTTCATCCCCATCATCTCGAAACATTCTCCCTACAAGGTCATCGGCATCAAGATTGACATGACCGAGCAGAAGCGGCTGGAAAGGGAGCGGAACATTCTCCAGGAACAAAAGAACATCCATTCCCGCCTGGAAGAGCTGGGAACCCTTTGCGGAGCCTTCGCTCACGACTACAACAACATTCTGGGTTCCCAAATCGGGTTCTGCCAGCTCGCCTCGGAGATGCTCTCGGCGGTACAGTCCGAAAACGTGGACGACGGAGTCAAGAAAAAACTTTCCACGGCCGGCAATTTCGTGGCCGAAGCCACCAAGGCGGCCCAGCGCGGAAAAGTTTCTCTGGAAGAACTGCTGAACACCATCCGCGGGCAGGCCAGAAGCTCCGATGACGTCATCGTTTTCGCCCCCTACATGATTATCGACGATGTCAAGAAGAAACTTTCGCTGACACTTCCTCCGAACATTTCCATCGTTTCGGAAAAAACGGACAAGTCCATCCGCATTTCGGGAATTCCCGCAGCCCTGGACCGCATTATCAGCAACCTATCTAACAACGCCCTGTTCGCCATGAAGGAGATGGGTGGAACGCTCACCTTCGGGCTTGAAAAAGAAACGCTGACTCAGCAGCTCATTACTCCCTATGCCCCGCCGATTCCCTCGGGAACATACGCCAAGTTTACCATCGCAGATACCGGCACGGGGATGGATTCCAACACGCTGGAGCGCATTTTCTCGCCCTTCTTTACCACAAAGGCCCCTGGCGAAGGCCTGGGTCTAGGCCTTTCTTCGGCACTTCGACTCCTAAAAGAGGGAAATGCCTATTTAACTGTGCAGACAAGGCTTGGCGAAGGAACTATTTTTAATCTATATTGGTCTTTGTATAACGAAAATCAAGGGGAAGATAATGGCCACAGTTCTGATCATCGATGATGACACCCAGTTCAATCTGATGTTGAAGTCCGCACTTGAAATCAAGGGCTACGAGGTGGAGACAGCCGCCAATGGAAAAGAAGGCAAGGCCCTTTACCAGAACAAGAAATTCGATGTCATCATTACCGACATCATTATGCCCGATGTAGACGGCTACGAAGTCATTCTGGACCTCCGTCGTATGGGTATGAGCGACAGAACTATCGCCGTGAGCGGTGGCGGACGTACCGCCGCCGACGACTACCTGGTAACCGCCCAGCATTTTGACGTGGCAGCCACATTCAACAAGCCCATAGACCTGCAGGCCCTCCGCGACAAGGTGGACGAAATCATCAAGAGCCACAGCTAATCTATGAATATCCTGATCGCCGATTTAGACGATTCCTTTATCAGCGACATCCGGAATTCCTGGTCCTTAAAAGACACGGAACTTATCCTCTGCAGCGACAGGGAATCCTTAATGCCCCTCATCAAGAAGGACTCTGTAGACCTTGCGTTTATAGAGGTTCCCCTGCTGACTCACTCCAATATGGATATGGTCAGTTTCTTGAAAGAGAAGAACCCGGGCATTGAGATTTTCGTACTCTGCGACAGCAAGAACTGGCCGGGCGCCACCAGCGCCATCGCCCGAGGAGCAAACAGCTTCTTGATGAAGCCCGCCTCCGTCGAGCAGCTGGAAGATATAGCCAAGAAAATCCAGGCGCAACAGCAGAACCAGTCTACCCACCAGCTTATGGAATCCCAGGTCTTGGACAGTCTCCTGGGAGACACCCCCGAGATGAGGAAGATTCTCAAGACGGTCTATAAGATTGCCCCTACCACAAGTACCGTCCTGATTACGGGAGAATCCGGTTCCGGCAAGGAATTCCTGGCCAACGTCATCCACCGTTACAGCAAGCGGGCCAATTTCCCCTTCGTGGCGGTAAACTGCGGCGCCATTCCCGAAAACCTTATCGAAAGCGAACTTTTCGGAAGCAAGAAGGGTTCCTACACCGGTTCTACCGCCGACAAGAAGGGCCTTTTCGAATCCGCCAACGGCGGGACCCTTTTCTTGGATGAAGTGGGAGAACTTTCCCCCGCCACACAGGTCAAGCTCCTTCGTTTTTTGCAGAGCCACGAAATCCGTAGGGTGGGCGAAAATGAGGCCCGTTACCTGGACGTGCGCATCATAGCCGCTACCAACCGGGACTTGCAACTGGCCATGGAGGACGGGCGATTCCGCGAAGACCTGTACTACAGGCTGAACACCTTTCACCTGCACCTGCCTCCCCTCAGGGAGCGCCGCCCAGTCATCCCGACCCTGGTACATTACTTTGTACTAAAGAACAAGGAAATCACCGGCAAAGAAATTACAGAGCTGGAACCGGCGGCACAGTACGCCCTTTCCAAGTACGCCTATCCCGGAAACATCCGGGAACTGGAAAACATCGTGGAGCACGCCATCGTGCTCTCCGAAGGTGGCGTCATCCGGCTGGAAGACCTTCCCGAAAACGTGCAAGAAGAAGCTCGTGAAAAAACCTTGGCCATTTCACACCAGAAAACGGAACCGGAGGCAATCGCCATCCCGTTGCAGTCTTCCTCTTCGCCAGCCAAAGCAGACAACCTCCGCGAAAGAAAGGCCGCTGATACTGAAGATTCCGGAGACATCCTTTCCCTAGAAGAAATGGAACGCCGGCATATCCTCCATGCCCTCAGTGTTTGCAAGAACAACAAAACCGAAGTGTGCAAGAAGCTGGGCATCAGCCGCGCCACCCTCTGGCGCAAACTCAAAGAACTGCAGATTCCCGTAGAAGACTAAACCTCTACAAGGGTTGCCACCAAGGAACTTTCCTTGGTACGGCCGGAGCCGACAAAGTCAACACCCTGGGAGCGGCTCCAGGCGGCGTTGGCACCAGGGCGCTCCTGACGGACGGATGCAAGGACATCTGCCGAAAACTTTTCCAAAGCGAATTCACTGTAATTGGAACTCACCATCAAGAATCCGCCCGCATTCAAAAGACCTGCGCACTGCGAGACCAGCGGCATCAGGTGCTCGCGAACATTGAAGTTACCGCCCTTGAACCGGGCAAAGCTAGGCGGGTCCAGTACGATGCCGTCGAATTTCAGCCCCTTCTTTAAGGCCCACTGCACGTATTCCAGGGCAGAACCTCTGAAAAACTCTCCCGGACGCAAGTCCAAACCGTTCAAGGCATAATTCTCCCGCCCCTTATCCAGAATCTTTCCACTGATGTCCGCATTGGTGGCGATTTCAGCTCCGCCCAGGCGGGCGTGTACCGAAAAAGAACAGGTATAACTAAATAGATTGAGGAAACGCAGGCCTCCCTGAGCGGAGCCGTTTTGGGACATCTGCGCAAAGCGTTCTTCCACTTCCAGGCGCACGTCACGCATATCCAGAAACAGCCCCGGATTCACCGTATCCAGAAGGTCCACGCGAAAACGGGCCTTGCCCTCGCGAACTATACCTACGGCCTGCTCCGGCGTACCAGCCAGCACATCCATACGGGGGTGCTCCAGAGAACGTCCCGAAGGATCAATCCGAAACTTTGCGACTAGAAATTCCGGCTGAAATAAATCCAAAACAGCAGTCTTAATTTGTTCATAATCCTTCAATGCATCTGCAGAAAAGAACTGCAGCTGGTGACGCTCGCCGAATCTATCCAGCGTCACTCCAGGGATGCCGTCTCCCACACCGTTAAAAAGGCGGTAAGCATCGGTCACCTCTTCTAGAGGCTCCCTCAAGCTCGCCGCCCTGCGGAAAATGTCAATTAAACTTGCCAACAGACCTTAATATAATTTTTTCCAGGTCGTTAATCGTGAGCCACGTAGCCCCAGGCGTTAAGCTGGGGCGGTGGCGAGAGGGCGGGCCTACCATACTAGTTTATTTAACTCTAGCACGCCCGGTCGTTAATCATGGGACTTTCGCCCTTCAGGCTCAAGTCCACGACGCGTCGCCTCGGTCATAGGAACAAGCATGCTTGTTCCTGCGACACTCGGCTCCTAGTCGTTCATCATATGATCGTAGAACTTGCGGTACATGTCCTTTTCCGGAGTCTTGCGGACAGCGATGGCATCTTGCGGATGGCGGTTCAGCATACCCGTAATCATCTGCGGGATAATGTAGCCCCACTCGTACTTGTCGCGAAGCGGCAAGAACAATTCCTGAATGGCATCCAGCACCGGACGCAAGTCGTACTTGGGATTCTTGAGGAAGCTGAGCAAAAGTTCGGTAGTGCAGTTGCCCGCGCCGCGGCCCATGCCAGAGACAGAACCGTCAAGGTAATCCACATGGTTGATGATGGCCTGGATGGTATTGCTGAAGGCCAGCTGCTGGTTGTTGTGACCGTGGAAACCGAACTTCTTGTTCTTCACGATTCCCTTGTAGCGGGCTAATTCCTTATCGATGTCTTCCTGATAGAAGGCGCCAAAACTGTCCACCAGGTAGAGCACGTCGGCCTTGCATTCTTCCTGCACCTGATGGAGGGCCTCGTCCAGTTCAGGACCGCGATCGCGACTCACCGCCATGATGTTCAGGGTGGTCTCATAACCCATTTCGTGGAAGGTGTTCACCATACTGATACCCTTGTCGATGTTCTTCACGTAGCTTGCCACGCGGAACATCTGGTAGGGGCTCTCGCTGGCGGGCTTCACGGCATCCATGTTCACGCGACCCACGTCGGCCATCACAGCCATCTTCATCTTAGACTCGATACCATCCTTCACTTTCCACAGCAGGTCATCATCGCAGAACTTCCATGGGCCGTATTCCTTGGGGTCGAACAGGTCAGGGGAATTCTTGTAGCCCATCTCCATGTAGTCAATGCCGGCGGCAGAGAGGAGGGTGTAGAGACGACGCACAAATTCCAGGGAGAAGTCGTGCTTGTTGACAAGGCCACCGTCGCGGATGGTGCAGTCAAGAACTTTGATGGTTTCGTAGTACATGATAAATTAGGGGTTAGAGGTTATTTTTGTTCGCAGGGGAATTTAGAATAACGAAAAGGCGAAATCAACAGGCTGAACAATTTTTGATCAAATTTCTTTATTTTTGACGCTATTTTTGCGTAGTTAATGATAAAATGTCCAGTTTTTATGTTATTTTCTCCTGTGTTTCGTTATAATAAGGGCCAAGTAAAGCCATCAAGTCCACCTCATTATCAATTGAAGTCTTCTTTATCATCGCGTTATATGCGTTAATAAAGCCAACAATACTTTCCATTCGAGCACCCCTTACACCTCACCCCACACCTCACATTTCTATCTTTCCCACTGATGACCCCCCTGCTGCAAAAAGCCATCGATGGTAACCGTCTCTCCCCTGCAGAGGCCCTTGACATTCTGAAGAATGCCCCGTGGACCCAGGTGGCGGAGGCCGCCAATATCGTCCGCCACAGAATCAATCCCGGCAACAAGGTGGGCTATACCGCTTTTCGTATCGTGAACTATACCAACGTTTGCGAAGTCACCTGCAGTTTCTGTAGTTTTTGCAGGCCCGCCAAGAGCCCCGAGGCCTATACACTCAGCCTAGATGAAATCCGGCAAAAAACTCTGGAAGCAAAGGCGAAAGGTGCTGACCATATTTTTTTACAAGGTGGCGTGAACAGGGACATTCCGCTTAGCTACTACACCGATGTCTTGAAAATGCTCACCCGAGAGTTGGGCGTAAAGGTGCGTGGATTCTCGCCAGTGGAGCTTGTGCGCATCGCCGAATTTAACAATATGGAACTTGGCGACCTGCTGGATACCTTGAAAGAGGCGGGACTCTCATCCGTACCGGGAGCCGGCGCCGAAATCCTCAGCGACCGTATGCGTCAAATGCTGAGCCCCAAGAAGCTCCCCGCACAGCAATGGTGCGACACGCTGGCCGCCTGCCATAAGAAGGGTCTTCCCGGCAGTGCCAACATCGTGTTTGGCAGCGTGGAAACGCCTGAAGAAATCATAGAACACTTGAACTACGTGCGCGAAACCCAAGACATCGCGCAAGGTTTCAAGAGTTTTGTGGTGTGGACCTTCCAACCGCAAACAGACAAGTTCCCCATTAGGCACGTTCGCGGAGATGAGTACCTGAAGCTCCTGGCACTTTCGCGCCTGTTCCTCGACAACATCCCCCACATCGAAGTGTCGCTTCTGGGTATGGGCCTTTCTCTTGGAGAACTTGGCCTCCACGCCGGAGCCGATGATATCAACAGCATTGTCATCGAAGAGAATGTCCTGAAAAATCATGGACTTACCACCATTGCAGAGGCCGAAGAGTTTATACGGAATGCCGGTTTCATTCCCTACAGGCGCAGCCTAAATTTCGACTAGGTGACTTTCTTTTCCCGAAAAAATCACACCCGATTTTCGTAAAAAATTTTTTCTTGAATCATCCCTTTACAGGTAAGCGAATTAATTTATCTTTCGCCCTGGATTTAAGAACAGTTTCTGTTCGATAGTCTTTGTAGCGGGCCCTTTTCCGCTTTTTTCCAGATGATACTCTTTTGGAGAACTCCTATGAAAAGTAGGATTTTGGGCCCCCTGGCCCTTGGAGGAGCCTTGCTCTCCTCTACTGCATTTGCAGGAACTTGCAAGAATCTTATCCTATACGAGAACGGAAGCTCTAAGGGCTTTATGGAAGAGTCCACAAGGACTTTCCCTGAAGCTCCGGAATGGTCTACCAACTGGGGCGATTTCGAGAACATGAAATCGCCCTATATCCGGCTTTCCGGTATGCGCAACTCCAGCAGCGACTGGACCGGAGCCCTGAACTTTGAAGCCCTACCCGCCATAGTACAGGGTGGCGCCCTGAAGCTCAAGGTCCGGTCCACCCAGGCGGGAAAATTCGGAGTCTGGCTTGCCGGTCCCGGTGGAAACGGGAAAATTTCATTCCACAACATCGAAGCGGGCAAAACCCACATTCTGGATATTCCCGTCACCACCCTGATGGAAGGGGCATCCGTAGAGGTGGACAAGGTGGGCATCGGACTGTTCAACGTCCCCGAAAACCAGTACACTACCCTCTTTATCGATGACGTGACACTAACATGTACCCAGGAGAAAAACATAGTTGAGCCTGCTTCCGAAGAGGAACAGGTTCCCTATCCCTTCGTGGAAACGAATCCCGCATCTGCGACGCGTACAGGACTTTTCGAGGACATCTACGATAGGCCCGTCAAGTCGCGCTACTCGGCAAGCGAGAAAAGTTCCATAAGCAAAAGGACCTCTGCACAGTTTGTCATTCCCGAAGATAGCCAGGTACGAATCCTGAACTTCAAGGAAGCGAGCAACCTAACCCCCAGAGAATCCTGGCGCGGCTGGTATAACAGTCTTTTCCTTGTAGAAAAGGGAAAACTCGCCGAAGGCGTCATCCCCAATTCGAAAAGGCTTTTCGAAGAGGCAGGAACCCTGGCCGCTACCAGTGACTACACCGTCCTCCCCCTGCTGGTGGCCAACATCACCTACGGCGTCGCTTACTGCGGAGACAGCGCCTGTTCCTCTCAAGAAATTGAGGATTACCCACTGCAACTTGTCGGGCTCCCCACATCCTTTGTTATGTCATCCAAGGTGCGCATCGCCTATGACCCCTACTTTTCCATCACCCCCAGCGGAAAACTCCCCGACCTTGAACTTTGCACGGGAGCGAAATGCCTGGAACTGGGGCCAAAATCCGAAGGGACTCTAGAATTCGAATCGGCCGGAATCCAGAAAATCCTGATTAAGATCCATTCCGAGAATAAAACCGTCGAACAGGCCCTATTCGTGGAGGTAAAGTAATGAACCACATAAAAAAGATATTGATTCTAATGTTATCCCTTGCAGGCTTGAACCTTGCAGAACCCATTGACCTACAGTTCAGCGAAGCGTTTACGCCCTGCCTAATCAAGGACCACATCTTTTCAAATCGCAACTGCTATGACAAAAATGGCAAGAAGGAGGTCATCCAGAGTCCCAGATTGAGGCTGCGCGTCATCGACCCACCCTTCCTTGAGACCTCCCGTTTCGGGTTCTACCTGGAAAAACCATTCTTCATCATCGACGGCATTCATCTGAGCACTGATGAAGTCCGCACCCTTTCGCAACTGCAAGAGGAGACGGAGGAATTTGGCATTCCCGATATGCTCAAGTCACTGGGATACACGCCTATACTCGTGCAGTTCACCCATACCGTTACAAGGTCTCTCCAGAAGAACAGTGACGTGCTGGCCACCCTGCTTGAATTCCTAAACGACAACAACGTGATTCCGTTCCCCAACAAGCTGCAAGACGGCTTCGTGATTCTGGGCATCAGTCAAGGCGGAATTATCGGACGTTATGGGGCCTACCTTTACGACCGCAAAAGGAACAATGATGATACTCCCATCAGGTTCTTCGCTTCCCTGGACTCTCCCCACCAGGGTGCGGTAATGCCCCGCGGGTTGGTAGCATCCATCGATTTCTGGGCGAACAAAGCCGAAGTCGCCTCTGCCGAGGCCTTTTACGACCTGATTTCTTCGCCCGGCGCAAGGGACCTGCTGATTTACGACACACAAGCGGGCAATACCACTTACACGCCCAAGACGGGAGCGGACAGGTTCCTATTCGGTGATTACCGCAAAGCCGCCGAATACAAGGGATTTCCCGTCATCCTCGTGGCACAGGGGCAGCTCAAGGGCAAGGATCCCGCCCATAAGAACAAGTACTACGACCTGGAACGCCGTACCGAGGCGTTTTCCAAAGTCATGGGTCGAGCCACAAGCTCAATGGCCTATTCCTCGACGGAATCGGGAACCTACGGTCATAATCGCAAGTACGAATTCAATACGGACGTAGAAGAAACCACCAACAAGGGCGTAACGACCCTTGACTTTGTCCAGGGAAGCACCTACCCCTTTGCCAAAACTCTGTATTCCGCTCTGCGCGAGGGAATGGTGGATGCTATGCCTAAGAACTGGACTCAAAAAGTAAAAGTCAAGGGCCTTACCGTTGCAGAAATCCCCTTGAAGTCCTACTGGAACGAAGACACCCTCTACCAGGCAAACAGCACCTTCATCCCCACTGTCAGCGCCATGGACCTAAAATGCGACGGAGAACTGGCCATCCGCAAGGATTGCGCTCACAGCCAGAGTTCCAGCGGTCTATCTTTTGAAAGTACCGGGGCCAGGAGTACCGCCAAGGCCGCCTACGCCGTAGATCCCACACACCCGCGTTATTCAGAATCCATTAGCGGCAGGCACATCGAGTCCCCCATCAAGGGAAACGGGAACATCGACAAGAACGTCCTTTCCGGAATGCAAACCGATATCTGGCGAGTCTTATGTGAACTGGCCAAGGTCGATTACAACCCGATGCAAAAGCAGTTCCGCAATCCAAAACTTGGGGGCCTTTTCTCGCCCAACACATCCTGTATGGACCAAAGTAAGATGCCAGCGATCATCAAGAACGGCGGGATACTCCAGAGCAAGAACTTCAGCTACATCCGGTATGACTTCAATTCCTCTGGGACAGAAAAGAAAACTAAAGTGACTTTCTCGCTCCCCGCTGGCTGGCAAAAGGTAATGACGGCGGACAACGGCCTAGACGTTCCCCCTTCCAGCATATTTGAGGTAGAGGTGAAAGTGCAGGACCCGAAGAGCAACTGGATGAAGGCAGAACTCCTGCTGACCCAGAACAAGCAGGGCGGTCACCAGGTGCAGTTCAGCGAGCAAAACGTCCCGCAAGATGGGCTTTTCCACACCGTCCGCTGGCAGATGCCCGCCACCGCTGGCGCCCTGAAAAACTTCCGATGGTTCCGCCTGGTGCTGAATTCCAGCGGTGGCAACGTGACCATCCGAAAGCCAAGGCTCATCACCAACGCCAACAGCTTCGAAGAAGTCCCCCAGGCCATACCCTCGGCCAAGATTTACCCGAATACGAACTACAAGGTTGTCCCCTGGTCCGATACGGTCAAAATCAAGGACTATTCCGACGGCCTGGGCTCCGGAATTTCCTTCGATTTCAAGTCCAACCTGGACGGCGCCCATCTGGATCTGAGGGGCTACTACTCTATGAACGCCTACAAGAACCTGAACGTGACCTATTGGCCGGGAACTTGCCAAAACACATCCATTTTCTTTGACGCCAAGTCCAAGAAAAATGTGAATATAGGTAACGGTATTTTGCAAAACGGCTTTGTTAGCAAAAAATTACCTCTGTCTGATCTAATCAATACCGATATTACCCCGAAGCATTCCCTTTCCGCTTCAAGACTGGGATTGCAGGCGATGCAGGCCAATGAAAAGTGCATTGTCCGGTCCATTTCCCTAGAGTAAATCGGTTGATAGGAATAAGATAAAAACATATCTTTCGAGCCTAAAAAAGCAATGTTCCCTGCAAAGGGAGCGTTGCCTTTAGATGGAGAAACATGAAAGCAAATTTATACGCAAAATTTTTTTCACTAGCCTTCCTTTGCCTGCTTGCAGGCTGCAACAAGCCCCTCTTTATGTCTATGGGAACCGCCCCACTGCCAGTATATCACGAGCCCAGATGGTCCGGCGAGCAAGACAAGAAATGGGTCATTTCTGCCGACGCCTTTGCGGGGCCCTACGGCGAGGGACTCAACGTTCGGGAAGTGTTTTCCCTGGGCGGAGACCTTTCCGTAATGTACCGGTTCTTGAACCCCCTGTTTGTCCATGCCTCCTTTGCCGGGGCCACGGGCGACCTGAAATTCGGCTGTTCCGAAGCCCCTTGTGAATGGAAATACAACCGCTGGCTGAACGACAAAAAATATACCTACTGGACCCTACAAGAACAGGTGATGCTGGGTTCGGATTTCGTGTTCGGCGGCCTTGTACAGACAGGGCTTGGCATAGGCGTACAGTTCTTCCAGGCCGACGGTCAATACGAACGGGAACGTGAAAAAATGGAGCTGGCAGGGATTGCCGACAACGCCAACGGGAAAAGTGAGATCTATCCGGTGCTAGGCTATTGGATCGGCATCAATCTGGGCCGAAACGCAAGACACGGCGTCATCCGGAACGATATCACTATGGTCGTGTCCAAGGACCTGCCCCAAGAGGGGGCGCTAACCGACGGCATCAATTATTACCATCCTAGCGGGTTCCATGGGGGGCTCTCTCTATCCGCCCAGATGGGAATTATGATCCAGGCGGGCAAGAGCTTCAGCTTCTAATACAAAAAGTTCCAGAAAAATTTCTGGAACTTTTTTGATTAAAGGAGGGGGCGTATAATCTAGTTGTATGGGCCGCATTCCTCGCCGCATGACTCCGGATCGCTATCGTTTAGCAAGTTCATCGTATGAACAAGTTCCACCTCAATCATCTCGGGGGCGGCATAGTCTTTCTTTTGTTTCTTTTCAATATTCATAAGTTTTTCTCCTATTTAACAACTTTCTTCTTGCCGTAGTAAACACCGCGAGCGGTGGGCTTACCGTTAAGCTTGCGGCCCTTCAGGTCGTAGTTCTGCAGCATCTTGAACTCGCCGGTGCGAGTATTGAGGCCGCCGATAACCGTCTTGCTCTCCTCGCCAGTGGCGCTGCGGTTCACGACCACCACGTCCATGTAATCGGGGAGCGGTTCGGCACCGACATAGGCATAGCCGGTAGATTTACCTGCAGAGTTACCATTCGGGTCATATATCATATAGGCGCGGAACGGCGTAATCCAGGCTCCTGCGGCCGCCTTGACGAACTGGCCTATCCGTATTTTGTCCGTTTCCTTTCCGGAGAATCCATAGACCCTACCCAGGTCGGGATGATTTTCATCCCAGACAATCTTGCTGAGAGTCCCGCGGAATTCCCAACCGTCAGCACTCCGGACAGCGGTATTCGCCCCTTCCGTCGGCTGGATTACCATAGTGTCGCCACGGAACACGAGGTTTCCTTCGCTTTCCAGTTCCACCATATAGGGAGTATAGGCACTGAGTTCGCCATTGACTTCTGTCATCTCGACCTGCTTCTTTCCAGATGAATCGAGACCGATGCCGCTGAATGCCAGAACCCTCGACGCTCCTTCAACGGCATTTCGGTTGATGCTGAAGGGCAGCATGATGGTAGAATATCCGCTAGCCGAGAAGGTTCGGTTGAAGACTATGGTATCGATTTCTATGGCATTCGGGATATTCACTCCAGCCGGATCGTCGAAGGTGCCCTCGATAGTAGCCGTCTTCTTCCCGTTAACCTCGCTAATGGCAATAGCGCCATAGTGAGCGGTAGAGTCGTAGGTCGCCGTATAGACCTGCTCCTGGGTTACTTGCGTAACCAGTGGGCTCCAGCCACTGAATTCGTAGGTGTATATCCCCGCAGGGTCCCTAGTGGGATCTTCCTCCGGAGGCACAACGTCCGCACCGTATTGATAGAGCGTACCAGCCTTGACCGGATCTCCATTGTAATCCAGGAAGGTGATCATGTAGTTGCGGTCATATTCGTTGAACACGGCCACCAAGGTCGTATCCTGTGACAACACATCAAACTCCCCGATATCGCTCCCATCGGCATAGGTCCACTTCACGAACTCGAAGGTCTTTGCAGCCGTCGCGGGCATAGTGGCAAATCCAGATGCAAGAGAATCGATATTAGACCCGTACAAGACCGTCTTTGCCGCAGGAACGGTCGCTCCTGCGCCAGCCGTGAAGGTGACCGTATAGGACCTTGGGATAGATGCAAAGGCGGCTCTATAATAAAGATCACGCGTCACGACAGTCTGGTCCGTAAAGGCAGGATTCCAGCCTGTGAAAGCATATGTGAACTCTTCGGTAGGCGCCTTGGTGGGGGTTGTCGGTGCAATGCTGGACACATTGGTACCGTAATTGTAATTACCCGATTCAGGCAATTCATTATACTCGTCGTCTTCAAAGACCACATAGTACTGATTCTTCGTCGAATCATAGACTGCCGTATAAATGGCATCCCCAGACACCTGTGTAACAATCGCGAGGTCCCAACCGATAAAGGTGTAGGTCCATTCCGCCGTTGCGGGCCTTTCGGGGCCTAAATACACGTCGAGTGTGGCACCATCGGCAAGGTAATCCTGATGCAGCACCGAGCCGTCGTAATCCTTCCAGGTGATAATGCTCAAGTTCGTATAGACGGCCTTATATACAACATTTTGCGTGACGGAGGCAAGACCCGGAGTCCAGCCAGCGAACCTTTCGCTCGGAGACCTGTCCAGAACAGTCGGGACATCGATATCCGTAACGAGTGTTCCGTAGTCATAGCACGTTTCAGCTTTCAACTCTGTCTCATCAATGTCGTCATCCACAAAGGTAATGCAGTACTGCTTCTTGTTCCCGATGAACACCGCGCTGAAAGTGGCGGGACCCGTCACCGTCACGCCCGTCGTGTCGGGGTTCCAACCAGCGAAGCTATAGGTGTATTCATCCGTCGGATCCTTGAAGGGAGCTTCCGGAGCAAAATCCGCAATGGACGTACCATATTCCTCCCAGGAGGACCAATAATCGGAGCCATCATCCAACAGGAAGGTAATTTCATAGTAGCGGAGGCTAGAATCAAACACGGCCTCATAGGTAATGTCTTCAGTCACAGGCTCGCCCCACCACGGCAATTCAGGACTCCAATCACCCGTAAACCAGTACTCGTACTGTGCTGTGACGTTCCTGATAGGATTGAGTTCCGGATCGCGTATATTGGAATTCTCGGCCATGGTCTTTGTGAGGAGCGTATCCTCGCCGCTCTTGAAGGTCACCGTGTAGTACTGGGTCTCGGCAAGACCAATGCAACGGATGTTGTCGATGGCAAGGGAATCGTGCATGCCTGTCGGGCCCTCGACACGCCAGTCGAATCCGCTGGCACGTCTCATGATGGTATCCAGAGAAACGCATTTTCCCCAGCCCTCATCGCAATACGGCTGACGCAGGCTACCCATAGGAATGGACACGGTCTGCCAGGAATCGCTGCGGTTGGTCACCGGGAAGGAGTGGTAGTTCCAACCCAGGTTGAGCAAATCGTTGATTTCCCAGCTGAACTTTATGCGGAAGCTATGGGCCGCACCCTTGTAATCGTAGCGCACCTCGGTGCAATGGGTCAGATTCATATTGTCAAAGCCCATGGTAACAGAAGCGTTGGGATCATAGCCTATATCCACGGAGTCTTTCTCGTCTTCGTCCCAATCCATTCCATTCAGGTAGAAGTTGTGCTGGATAGCATAGGAAGACTGGTTTCCGCGCACAAGCTTAATCGTATCCAAAGTTGAAGCAACCGATTCATACGTCCAATCACCCCAAGTTTCTGTCCAAAGGGGCGTGTAGTCGCCATCTTCAAAGTCATCCACCAGTTCCGTGTTAGTAGTGGGGTCTTTCGGTTCAGGCAACTCAACAGGAGGATCCTGCAACACGCATTCCACATTGTCAATATAGAGGTAGTCATAATTGGACTGGTCATACACTATAAAGCGAATGTCGGTAATCTCGTCAAGCGGATAATGGCCACCTATGGAGACATAGACGGTCTTCCAATCCGACTTTGAAGGATAGTCGTTCACATTCCACAAGTCATCGTCATCTTCATTCATGCGGACCAAAAGGCTATGGGCAGCACCCTTGTAGCTGTACCTCAAGGTGTAGCAGCCTTCCAGATTGGGAACCATAACATCTATGGTCGCCTCACCATAGTCCTCTGTCGTATCAGTCGTGATACCCACCAAGGCGGCACCATATGTTCCAGAGTTAGCGGCATCAGTCAAGACATAATCATAGCAGCCCGCTCCACAGGAGGTATTCCCAATCCCCACTTTACCCCATGCGTATATATAGTCTCCTGTCGACTTTTTCTCGCCGCCGTTTTCGAAGTCGGCAACCAGATACTCCTCGTAGTCTACCGGAGTGACGACAGAATCCTCCCCCACGCACCTCACGTCAGCTACATAGAAGTTTTCACCATCAGCAGCTCCTTGGACTTCCCACTGGAGGTTGACAGGCTGGCTTAAATCAAGCCCTTGGGCGACAGCCTGGTTCATATCGTATGTAGCCGTCATCCACTTACCCGCGAAGCCCAGGCTATTTTCATTCTGAACAAAGTTGACAGTGACGGACACGGCTGGGTCGTTGGTGTCCGGGACCAAATTGTAAACTTGCAATACGTGGGCCATGCCTTTATACTTGTATTGCACGGTGGCACAGTTCAACAGGTCGTGAACATGAGAGCCAATGCCCGCGCTGCCCTCGCCATTTGAAACAATATCCAGGACGGCGCCAACCGTACCCTGTTCCGGGTCGTTGACAGTCTTTTGAAGTTCCTTGTATGACGTGTCTTGCGACCAAGCCGGATGTACCAACGGGTTTCCGATGGTCCAAGTTCCGTTCACATAGACGTAGTCATAGCCGCCATTCAGATAATCTCCGGCACGACCGCCGCCCGAAAAGTCGTCAACCAGGTACGACTCTCCTTGTATCGGAGCGATAGTATCTATCGGGTTTTCGTCCGCTACGCACTGGACATTGTCGATAAGCAAATCGACACCATTCACATTCTTCAGTTCCCAGTGGATCTGGTTCACCTGGGACAAATCAAGCGCAACCAAGTAATCGCCGGTGCTCCATTCCTGTTCAAGGTAGGGGGCATCAATCAATGCCGTAGCCCATTCGCCTTCGCTCGAAGGAACTTCGTAGAAATGGTTATCACCATTGGTAACGGCGGGCATCATCAGCCTGACCGTATGTGCCGGACCCTTGTATTGGTAAGAAAGCGTCGCGCAGCCGCTTAGCCCGCCGGGCAAATTCACTCCCAGGCCCGCTCCCGCATATGAATTGCCGTCGTTTGCGGTGACATTCAAGATACCCATGCCATTTTCGCCCTCGTATGCAGCGGCAGGCAGGACAACCTGATAGTAGACCACAGAATCCTCTATTTCATACGCATTCCCGGCAATCGTCGCTACGGCGGTTCCACCGCCATCGTACGTGTAGGCAAAGGCACCGCCACTTGTACCCTTCCCGTCATCAAAGTTGTCAATGAGATAGGCCACCGGCACGACAATATCGTCGGGACTTATGCAGCGGACATCGTCGAGACGGATTTCGCCTCCATTGGGTTCTCCAGTGATAAGCCAGATTATTTCATCGTCCGAAGCCGTGATTCCGGCACTCCTTAGGTCGAACTGCAGCCTTGTCCATGTGTCGCTCCCGGAGACAAACTCACTAAACGGGCCCGCAATCACCACGTGGGAAAGTCCCTTGAAGTCGTATTGCAAAATCGCGCACTGTTCCAGGCCCGTGATTTTGACTCCATAACCGGCATCGCCATTATTGCCGGCAACCACATCGTACATAATGCCAACATTGCCCTTTCCGGATTCATATGTCGTCTTCACTATATCCATACCCCAGGGTTGGGAAATAGAATCAATACCTATGGTCCAGTCATCGTTTGCAAAAACAAATTCATACTCCTTGGCCCCATGCCCACCAAAATCGTCCACCAGGAAGGTCCGATACTGTACAGGAGTGCTGCCGCTAGTATCAACAGGAGTATACGGATTCCCGCACACCACGTCATCTATGTAGAGATCTTCGCCACTAGGAGAACCTGAAACTTGCCATTTGAGCTCCAGTGGAGATTCAAGGACAACGGGGTCAATACCGTCCAAGGAAATTGACTGTGTCATCCACGATTCTGTGCCAATAAGACTTTCCTGTATGAGCGCAGAATCGCCAGCATTGAACGAGAAATCATTCGCCAGGCCCTTGTACCTGAACGACAAGACTTCGCAGCCCTTTATTTCTTTCAAGTAGATACCAAAACCAGCCCAACCAGAGCCGCCATTGGCATTAACCTCAACCAGGCCTCCAGCATTGGAGCCGTCCACAAAGAAAGAACTTTCTCCAGCGTTACCCATAGTCCATGTCCAATCGCCTTTGGGATCATCTAGGCTTGAATACACATAGAAGTAATTACCGCCACCTAGGTTGTTCATATCAAAATCAACTATCACGTAGTCATGATTGATAACCTCATCTTCATAGACATCGCCAAATTCGCCATCGGGACCGTCTTCTCCGGTAATAATATCCGGCAAGTCCACATAACTTGCGCACTGGGTATAATTAATGGCCGTCAGTCCGGCAAACACATTAGCATTTACCCACTGGCCGCTGGCAGAATAGGTCCAAGTTGCCGTGGCAGGGTCGTCCACATCAAAGTTCACCGTAAAATACTCGGCGGCGGTCTCGCCATTCGGGGTATCGTTATAACCCAGGTTCCAGTTGGCCGAAGAAAGTTGATTTGCATTCATCCAGGTCTGCCAGGACACGTTTTGCGCATCGCTGTGGTTCACCGGGTCACCAATTGTCCCGCGCCCGTCATACCCAATCGTACCCCATTCGGTCACAAAGACGGACAACCCATTTGAAATGGCATTATCGGCACTTGACGTGTTATAGCCGCTCGTAGCCCCCTTATCCGTATATCCCGCATAGAAATGAAGGGTGTAGGCGACATTGGGGTCATCAATCGCCTTGCCAACGACATCACCGGGATTTTTGTCCCACTCCGGCGTACCCACCACAATCAGGTTGTCGGAATAGCGGCGGATAATAGGAATCACTTCTTCCGCATAGGCCTTGATTTCGGGCCAAGTAATCATGCCACCATACTCATTGCACATGTTACCGGAAATGTCGGCCCAAGCACCATAGCCGGGTTTGCAAAGGGGTTCATTGAATATCTCGAAAATCACGTTGTCATAAGCGCCCCACTTCTTTGCCTGAATCTTGAAAAATTCCTTAGCACGATTGACATTTTCCGCAGCGATGTGAGAATGGTAGTCGATAATCACGTAGATGTCATTCTCGATAGCCGCCTGGACCGCCTCGTCAAGCAAGTCTTGGTAGTACTCGGTCTTACCATTCATAAAGTAATGGCCATCGCCCCATCTCTGCAAATCCACCGCCATGGCGGCACGGATTATCTGAATGCCCTGCCGGCTTACTTCTCCCGTAATCACATCGTTTTTCCAGTAACGGTTATAAGCAGGATCTTGACTCCAGAAAAGGCTCATGCCCTTCACCTGGACCTCGTTGCCACTGGTGGAATAGGCGGCGCAACTCCCGTAAATGCGGCCCTGGCCACTGTCATTTGTACCCGCCATCAGCTGACCATACTGGCTCACGGGGCCTGTGCGCAAGGGCCTGATGTCAGCGTACGCGGTGGAGAAGACGCCCAGGGCGAACGCACCCAGGGCTACCAGTTTGGGGAGGCGGAGTTTTAGCATAGAACCTCGCGATTATCTGTGTTACAGCAAAAACAATTCCCGTCGTGAGAATTTGGTAAGAACAAAATAACTTCATCGGGCAAAAACCGTATACCCCCCCCCAGTAAATTAAAGTTTACAAAGCGGAAAGCCCTTTTTACCACATTTGGGGCGGTTTCTTGTAGTCCATATTGGAATAGTTGTACAAATGAAAAAAAATGCAAACAAGTTTATACAAAAAGGCACCATTTCCATCCCCCCCCAAGCAGTTTTTTCATAGCACCGAAGGTGCCCACGAAAATAATCCGCTTAGCCTGAATTATTACGACCCAAACTAACCGGATTATTAAGTGCAAGGTAGGTCTTAGGGAGGGTTTCACCCTCCCTAGTTATTAAAAAACGAAGCCACCCACAAGCCTTTTTTCTAGATTTGGCTACGCAAAAACTAGGTACAACCTCAGAAAAGGAACGAATCATGGCTAACAAAGTCTATAACTTCAGCGCAGGCCCGTCTGTCCTGCCCGAACAAGCCCTCAAGGAAGCCTCGGCTGCCTGCATCGATTACGCGAACAGCGGTATCAGTATCCTTTCTATGAGTCACCGTTCAAAGCCCATCGAGAGCATGTTCGAAGAAACCGAACAGTTCCTCCGCGACCTCATGGGCATTCCTGAAAACTACGACATCGTGTTCCTGGGCGGCGGATGCTCCCTGCTGTTCTGCATGCTCCCCATGAACTTCTTGGACCAGAACGCAACCGCCGACTACGCGCTGACCGGCGTGTGGGCCAACAAGGCCTGCAAAGAGGCCAAGCTATTCGGTAACGTGAACGTGGCCTGCGACACCAAGTCCGAAACTTACAGCCGCATCGACAAGAACCTGAAGCTCTCCGACAACGCCAGCTACCTCCACGTAACTGCCAACAACACCATCTACGGTACCGAATGGCACAACTTCCCGAAGCCGAAGTCCGGCTTCCTCATGGCTGACGTGAGCTCCGACTTCCTCGCCCGCAAGATCAACGTCTCTGACTTCGGCGTTGTGTACGGCGGCGCCCAGAAGAACATCAGCTGCGCTGGCGTGACTGTGACCATCATCCGCAGAGACCTGCTGGGCAAGGTGAACCGCACCATCCCCACCATGCTGAACTTCCAGACCCACATCGACAACAAGAACATGTTCAACACTCCTCCGGTATTCGCCGTGTACGTGATGAACCGCACCCTCAAGTGGCTCAAGGAATTCGGTGGTGTGGACGCTATTGAAAAGGTGAACCGCAGCAAGGCCGCTCTCCTTTACAGTGCTCTCGACAACTCCAAGGTGTTCGTGGGTACCGCTGCCAAGGAAGACCGTTCCATCATGAACGTGCCCTTCGTGTTCAACAAGGACGTTGTGGCCGCCGACAAGGCAGACAACCTGGCCAAGGAATTCCTGGAATTCGCCAAGGCCCGCGGCCTGCAGCAGCTCAAGGGTCACCGCTCCGTGGGTGGTTTCCGCGCATCCATCTACAACGCTATGCCGGTAGAAGGTGTGCAAGCCCTCGTGGACTGCCTCGGCGACTTCGAGAAGAAGGTGCTCGGGTAATCAAGAGTCATCCTAGGCCCTTCGACAGGCTCAGGGTAAACTCCGTCGAAGGATCTAAAAAATTTAAGCCTCGGTGAAAACCGAGGCTTTTTCGTTTATAAGATGGTTTGTGATTGCCACGGCCTTACGGCCTCGCAATGACACATGAGGCGAATGCTACGGCTGGTTGCTTGCAGACAGACACAGCTGAGCCGTTTTTGTCATGCGCTTGCGCAATGACAAGGCGCTATTCTGCGTCAGTTTTCTTGCTGAACTTGTTCACCACGTCGGGAACAATGTCCATAACTTTACTAACAAGTGAACTGTCCTTGGAAATCGGCATAATGCGCACGTCGTCGCCCTTGATGACCAGGAACGCCACCGGTTCTACGGAGGCACCACCGCCAGAAGCGGAAGTATCTCCCTTGCCGGCGTGACCGCCAAAGCCGAAGCCCACAGAGACGCGACTTACGGGAACCACCGTAGATTCGCCCGCCTGAATGGGCTGACCAATAACCGTTTCCGCCTGGGTAATGAAGCGGAGCTTTTCTAAAAGAGTTTCTGCAAGTTTTTCGATAGCCATGTTCTTAATATAATAAAAACCAATCGCCGATGCCCGCCGGAGTTTACCCCGAACCCCGATTCGGGGCGGGCATGACAAACCCGCTAATAACGTGCTTCAAAGACCCGGTCGCTGGCCACCAGGAACTTCTGGTTCAAATCCGGCCAGTCCATGTAGCCCCATACCACCACCACACGCCCACCGGCAAGCTGGGTCGCCATTCCCCTAACCCCTTCGCCAGCAGAGAAGTAATAGACGTCGTCATCGGTCTCGATATTCCGTGGGGCAACCCGTTTCAACTGGGTCACCCAGTCCAGATAGCGGGATTCTTCCACCAGATCCCAACTGCGGGCCACGTTCCAGACCAGATTATCATCGGAATAGCTCTGCTCCAGCACAGGGAAAAAAGACTTGACTCCCAAGAAATTGCGGGTTTGCACCGTAGTGCGCCCCGTTTCACGGTGCTCAAAGGGCAGGCTCAAGAACTCTTGAGGGAACCCGATTCTCACCCCCGGTATGGACCGCACAAAGTTTTCCAGAGTACGCCTTTCATAACGCCTGAAACTGTCGTGCCGAAAAACAAAGATACGGTAGTCTGCACGTATGCTCTGCTCCAGGTATTTCCCGCGAAGGATAGAGTGGACCCCCTGGAAACGTCCACTGTTGGTATAGTAATCCAGCGCATAGACATCGCCCTTGAATTCCAGAATGGACACATTCAGCGTATCGCCCCACTGGGTGGCGTAACGCAAGTCAACCTCCCGTACAAAACCGTTCCCCTTTGTTGTCGCAGAATCCACGGAGACCCTCATGGGGCGACGGCCCTCGAAACGGATCTTCGAATAATCCACCTTGACATGTTCCTCGGAACATCCCCACATTACAAACAAAACAACCGCAAGGAGTAACCGAATCATGATTCCCGCACCCCGTAGTCACAAAATTCATAAATCGGGCAGTTGGCGCAGCCAGCCTGGCATTCCCGACACATATAAGAAACATCTCCATCTTCCAGATAGAACTGCAACGAATGGGCGACGGCATAAGGATTCTCTGGGTACAGGGCCACGCAGAACTCGTTCATCATCTTCTGCTTCTGCTCAGGCAAAAGGTCCGCAAAGCCCCCCTCCCGGGCAGGTCCCATAATGGAAAGGAACCGCCGCGCCCCCATAGTCAGGGGCAGGTCCGGCCAGCGAAAACGCTTAAGCCCACGGCCCGCGGCATACCCAAGCCCCGCAGGAGCCTTTCCGCACAACCGGTAGATGGCAGCACAGGCCTTTGGCCGTGCACCACGCTTACCCATAAAGTAAATCTCACCCAGGTCTCGCCACATTTCTTCGGGAGTGGAATTTGCAATCCAGGCTTTCAAATCCCCATGCCGGCGTACAAAGAACCCTACACTCCAAAAAATCCCGGCCACGTTCTTGAACAGAGACCAGCCCCGACTTCCGAGAGCCGCCTCTGCAACATTCTCAATGTCGCCACCCTTGGGTACCGGCAAAGTCCAGAGCTTTTCTCCTGGGTACTTTTTGGCAAGTCCGCTCAGCAGTGCGCCAATCTCATCTATGCGTAGGTCCTGATACAGGGCGGTTCCTAAAAGCGTCCAGGCAATCTTGCTGTTGTCGTCGGTAAGCTTGCCCGTCACCTGCAAAACTGGATCATCCAAGTTCGAAAAACGATCCACAAACAAGCGTAGAGCACGTCCAAGGACAGGCTCGTCTTGCAGGAATCGCTTCGAAGAAACCATAAATGCATCACCTACGGTTCGGGCCCTACAAGGCCTCGCCCACCTTGACGGCCTTGCCCACGCTGGACTTGAACAGGTCCGGATGGCGTTCGCGAATCTTCTTGTCTACCACGAGTATCACGGTACTGCCCATCTCAAAGCGGCCCAGTTCACCGCCCTTCTCCACTAGAATTTCCTGTGCAGGTTTCCAGTCGTAACGCTTGCAGTCCCGAGGGAGTTTGCCCGCGTTCACCAGAAGCTTGTCGGTATAGGCGACGCCGATGCGTCCTACGTTAGTGGCCCCTACCTTAACGACAAGCATCTCGGAACCATCGCTCAGGCGGATATGGCTGGTAAGGCGTTCGTTAATGCAGAACAGCCCCTCCACACGTTCGACACTGCCTGCATTTACCGGCCAGAGGGTTCCCGGGCAGTAGCTGGCCCCGACCACCTGACCCGATACCGGACTGTGAATGCGATGGTAGTTGAAAGGCGCCAGATAAATCGTTGCAAAGGCACCACCTTCGAACCGCTTAGCCATCTCTTCATCGCGAAGCAGATCTTTCAGAGTGTAGTTCTTGCCCTTGGCTTGGATCAACTCCTGACGATCATCAAAAACGTCCGTCTGGGAAAGCACTCCATCCACCGGAGAAACAATTTCAGAATCTGCAATAGGGCGCATGCCCGGCTTTAGCCGACGGATAAAAAGTTCACCGATGTTCGCGTAATGGTCTATCGGGAATTCCGACTCCTCCATGTTCAGCTTGTAATAGGCGGCAAAGGCATTGCGGGCCACTTTCGATATCACAGGCAAGCGGAGCCGCGTCAAGACGCCGAAGGCACGACTTGCGGCGTTCTTCGGCAAGAGCTTCATGAATATGTAGAAGGGTGTGTTCATAGTCTAGGGGTTAGTGGTTTTCAATCTTACTCAAGTCGGTACTGAACATCTTCCAGAGGCGCGGGGCAAAGGGAGCAGACCATTCCTTTTCGGGGGCCACACGACTTGTAGTCTCGGCGGTAAACTCGGAATACACAAGGAACACGAGTTCTCCGTAACGGGCATCCCACAGGCTCCATAGAATCTTCCAGGTATAGCCTCCGCTACTCCCCAGGTCCGGATCCATATACACGTCTAGCCGTACCGGCATAGAAACGTAACGCAGTTCGTACCGGCTAGCCAGTTCGTTCAGCAGGTTTCGCAGGGACTTGGGCGGTTCGCGGACCAGTTTCTGCTCTACGCTATCCCGTTCCTGCCAAGGCGTAAAGTCCTCCAGTTTTTTTCCGTCGGCAAATTCCGACTGGAGCAATACCGCCGAAAGGCTGTCCATATACAGTGAATCCGCTTCCGGCAGGCGCATACCGGGCAGCAACAGCTCGCGACGCATCTTCGGGAAAGCCTTTACAAAGAGGGAATCCTCTATATGGGCCAGGTCAAAATCCAGGGCATCCGCACTGTAACTGTGGCACATACGGCAGGTTTCCGGGCGCCCCGCCGTAACCTTTAGAGTCGGAAGCACCCCCACCACGGCAGTAGAATCCAGACGGCCGTAGGCGACCTCGTTCCATTCCCGGTAAAACCTTTCACCGGATAGTTTCAGCTTTATCTCTCCGCGGGCCCCGCATTCCGTACAAGGGGCATCCCCCATGCCGGAATCACTTTCGGAACTACCCTCGCCATTCCCAGAACCGGCGCAGGCAAGCAAGCCCACACAGGTCATCAGAAAAAAAGCAAGCCGGAAAACCACCCTGATATCCATACGCTAAATATACCTTTTCTAAAGAAAAAAGGCCCGGGCAAAAACCCGGACCCGCTTCAAAACCGATTTGGTTTCAACCGCAATTAGTCTTCGAACTTGTATTCCACAGCCTTGGCCTTGGAAACGTCAGCTTCGAGACCAGATGCGTTCTCAGGAAGAACGATAAAGGAGACCTTCGTCACACCGGTACCGCTAAAGCTATTTTCGCGCAGCATAATCGAATTCTCATCAATGTCGAAGAGATCGAATTGAGTATAGAACTCATAGTCGTTCATCTTGTTTGTCTTGTAGTAGAAATTGTAAGCGACAACATCGCTCCCCTTAGGAGCAGTCCAGCTCACAACAAACCTACCAGCAAAATCTTCGCTAGCAACAGCCTTCAGGCCACTCAGGTTTTCGGGAGCCTTGGCCGTAGATCCGGAGCCCGGTTCAAATGTCAGACGATTGGTTCCAGTGTTACTTGCATAGAACACACCACCGTCCTGAGAATAAGCCGTGCCATAAACCGTGTAGGTAGAGCCCTTGGTCCAGGTCTTGGAAACAGGCGCGATGGTGATGGTCTTCTTGTCGGAGCTCAGGGTTGCCGTTGTCAGAACATTGGTACCGCCCCTGCTAACGCGCCAGTTGTCCTTCACGGAGTCGGCTACCAACTCAGAAGAGAAGGTCAGGGTGATATTCGTATTGGTATCAATCTTGCTCAGGTTGCTGTTGACCAACACCACCTCGCCAGCAGCGGGAGTCATGGTGAGAATCGGGGCTTTAACTACATCACCAGCCCTGTACTGTCCGGCAACGCTAATTTGGGTTGGTGCGGCGACAGAATATTTCTTCTTATCGAATTCCTTCTGACCAACCGCGATATCGATGGCAACGCCTTCGGGGAGGTTAGCGAACACATATTCACCATTCTTGTCAGTGGTGTCCGCGATTTCAGACGGCACAAAAACCGCCGGCAGAGAAGCGTAGACAACCACACCAGCGGCGGCTTTCTTATTGCCTTCATCATCCACATAAAGGACAGTACCCTTGGCGTTTACACCTGTTTTGTACATATCGACCTGGGCAACCACGTCAGGTACGCGGGCCACATCGCCCATACCCTTTTCCTCGACAGTCACGCGGGTCTGAATGGTGGCATAACCCTTCTTGGAAACCTGGAATACATGGTTACCCAGAACCTGCTTTTTCCATGTAGCAAGGCCGAATTCATCGGTCATTTCCTCATCATCGTCAACCACGGAATACACCTTGGCTTCGGCGATAGGCGAACCATCGTGATTATCCACCACCTTAATGGTGACGGTGGCCTTTTCCTTGGCTTCGTCGTTAGAGTTGACAACTTCATCGGCACCGCAAGCCACCAGGAACGTTCCGGCGGCAAGCAGGGCGAAAACGGACTTCAAATTCATAAAAACTCCTTTTTCTTGTTTTTAGTTGCCCCCAAAATAGTAAAAAAATGGCGGTTTAACATTGACAAAAACATATTTTTACAAATTAAATAGAATAGACCCGCAGAGAACATTTTGAGAACGATATTTTTACATAAGTAAACTTTTGTTTACCGACTAGCGAGGAATTCCCGGTGAAGCGGCTTGTCACCGTACTTGTCCTCGGCACTGGGTTTTAGTTCTTCGGGGGTATAGCCGCTGGCTATACGCTGCAAGGAAATCCTGCGCGTCGGTTCATCGTAACTAAAGTGGATACGAAAGGTTCGGTAAGCCAGCACACCAGTTTTTGCATTTTCATCAAGAGTCAGGCGACGGCGGGAACTGTCGAACAGGTCTTTTGTGAAGTTCCCGCGGGAAAGCTGTACACGGGCAAAGCTTTCCAAGTCAAAGTCACTGTGTTCGGCAATCCATAGATTCTGGGCCGCAAATTCTTCGGTAGCTTCGATAGTCCAGGGCTCGCCTGCCTGCTCTTCCACCCAGCCCGCCTTAGCATCAGGAAATGCATCGGCCATGGGAATATACGGTTTGATGTCCAGTACGGGCGTGCCATTCAGCAGATCTGCCTCATCCACAAAGAGCGTTAGGCCCTCGACTTTCAGGAGCCGTACGCAGCTGAGGCCAATGGGGTTTGGGCGGTAAGGGCTCCGGCTTGCAAAAGTGCCTACGCGGTCTTTTCCTTTTGGGGGAACCGGCGGACGGGTGGTGGGGCGCCAGCCCTCGTTCTCGTGAAACTGGAATATGACCCAGATGCGCTCGAAGCCTTCCAAATCTCGAAGAGCTGTTTCAAAGTTCTGCCCCGCATTCAGTTCGATACGACCCGGATGCCCCGCGAAAAGACGTCCCTGCCGGGGAGCGTCGTACTTATAGACGGCATCGCCGTAGAATGTACCGATTGGGGTCACTTGTTACAGATCGTCTTCTAGAATTCTTCCGTAACGGATGTAGTCTATCTTTCCGGTGAAGAACTTTCTGGCGTATGCAGCCTGGTGCACGGCATCATAACCTATGCCAAGGCCATACATGAGACCGGAAAGATCCCTTTTAAATTCGCTTGCAAGACGGAGCGATCCGTCTAAAGAGGCATTCAAGGAATAGAACACATCTCCGTTTGCGGATTTTGTCGGGAACACCTTGATGCGGACCACATGCCATTCATTCAGCGCAACATCACCTACTTCATGAACTTCCCAGGCGGAATAATCATGATCGCTATCGCGGACATGGAAATTTACCGTTGTTCCATCCATTCGGACTTGCCATGCATCGAGTCCACTTCCAGGAGGCTCCGCCACGAAGATATTTCCCAAATCGGCTTCTTGCGTGGGCATAAAGCGAATTTCTATCACGAATCCGCGGGTCTTGAAAACATCGTTCAACGGAACCAGCAACCCATTTGTTCCGTCAAGGACAAGACTCCCACATTCAGCGCTTACAGGAGTCATGTTGCCTTCTATATACGCATTGACGTCACCAAGATAATCGCGACCCAAGTCCCCGGGTTTATTGAATTCGTAGGCCACATCGAAGTCATTCAACTTACTCAAATTCGTATTGTCTGTGCAGTCCAGTTCATCAACGTTGGCAGCGACCACCTTTTCTTTTTTATACCAGGCTCCACCGTACCAGCTTATTTTTCCGTCATCAGAGACTGTGGAGCTAGATGAACTTTCGGCATACTGCGTTTTCGAGGAACTCGAAGAACCGAAAAGATCGCTCTGGCGGCTTGAGGAACTCACCTTCTGACTCGAAGATGACCTGTCAAAAATAAACGGATTATCCTTCTCCCTAGAGGATGAAGATATGTCATCATCTTCAGGCTCGGTAAGGTCATCGCACATTGTCGAAAACGCCAAAACGAAATCATCGTACCCGTCTGATGTCTTTATATCTTTTCTAACGGCAACAATAGATTTGTCGTTGCATACCACACTGCTATAATTAGAGTTTTCCCGATAAACCAAGCAAGCTGATTCCATTTTCTCGGCACTCTTAAACTCCGCTTTTTCCACGACTTTCTCGTTTTCATATTTGAAAGTTGTCGTGCGGAAAATTCCCCTTTCAACAGCCTTGACCACCAGTGGTTCCTTCGATATGACCTCGCAATAATCCTCGTTAAGGGGAGTCGAAGATATGGTCGTATCGGAGGTACTGTCGCCACATCCGAGCAGGCTTGCGCACAACAAAGCGACACTCCAAGCCATTTTTCCAGACTTTGTCATTTTGGCCATCCTTTTTTTTAATTCTACATTTTTGAATTGGACCAAATATACTAAATTTACCACCCGATGAAAGACAAGGCAAAAAAACTGATTGAAAAGTACGAGGAGCTGGAATCGGAACTGGGTAACCCCGAAGTTCTCGCTGACCAGGCCCGTTACAACAAGATTCATAAGCAATACAAGGGTATCGAGAAAGCCGTTGCCAAGGCCAAGGAATACCTGCAGATGCTAAACGACCAGGAAGAATGGAAGGTTGCACTAGGTGATTCCGACCCCGAGATGGTAGCCATGGCAAAATCCGAGCTTTCGGACATCGAAAAGAAGCTGCCTGGCGTTACCGACGAACTGCAGATTTTGATGGTGCCCAAGGATCCCTGGGATTTCCGCAACGCCACTCTGGAAATTCGTGGCGGTACCGGTGGCGACGAGTCAGCCCTTTTCGCAGGTGACCTGTTCCGCATGTACCAAGGTTACTGCAGCCGTATGGGCTGGAAGATGACTATTCAAGATGCCAGCGAAGGTACCGTGGGCGGCTACAAAGAAATTCGCGTGTTCATCGAAGGTGACAGCGTCTATGGAACCCTGAAGTTCGAGAGCGGCGTGCACCGCGTACAGCGCGTGCCCGAAACCGAAGCCCAGGGCCGCGTGCACACCTCGGCGGCCACGGTAGCGATTCTCCCCGAAGCCGAAGAAGTGGACGTTGAAATACGCGAAGCCGACATCCATATGGACACCTACCGCTCCTCTGGTGCGGGCGGCCAGTACATCAACAAGACTGACTCCGCCGTTCGACTCACCCACATTCCCACCGGCGTGGTGGTGAGCTGCCAGACAGAACGTAGCCAATTGCAGAACAGGCTCCACGCCATGGAGATGCTTCGTTCCAAAATTCTGGATGCCGTCATTGCCAAGAAGGAACAGGAAGAAGCAGCAAGCCGCAAGGCTCTGGTAGGTACGGGCGACCGTAGTGCGAAAATCCGCACCTACAACTTCCCGCAGAACCGCGTGACAGACCACCGCATAGGCCTTACGCTCTATAATCTGGACAAGGTCATCACCGGCGACCTGGATGAAATCATCAACGGACTCCAGATGGCCAACGCCCAGGAGAAACTGGGGAAGTTTAACGCGTAATGGAGATGCCCGGTCAAGCCGGGCATGACAATAAAATGCCGCAGATGACAGTGCTCGAAATCTTGAACCGCACCAAGGTCTTCTTTGAAAAGAAGGGCGTACCCGACCCGCTGCTAGATGCCCAGTACATCATCAGCCATGGTCTCAAGATGAAGAACCGCATGGACCTGTACCTAAATTTCGAAAAGCCCCTGACCCCCGCAGAGCTGGACATTTTGCGTCCGCTGGTGGCCCGCCGTGCCAACCGGGAACCTCTGCAGCATATCATAGGCGACACAAGCTTCCGCGGGTTCACCATCAAATGCGACCCTCGTGCCCTGATTCCCCGCCCAGAGACGGAATCTCTGGTGGACATGGCGAAAGACGCCCTGAAGGGAATCGAGAATCCCTTCATCGTGGAAATCGGCACTGGGACAGGCGCTATCGCCATCTCTTGCGCCAAAGAAATTTCAGGCGCCAAGGTGCTTGCCACCGACATTTCTGAAGAAGCCCTGGCTCTTGCCCAGGAAAACGCTGCAACGAACAACCTGAGCGATTCCCTTAGCTTCGCCAAGGGCGACCTGCTAGAAGCCGTTACTGCCGAGACAATAAAGAAGGCTACCGGCGACGTGTTCGGCGAAGCCTCTACAAAGATTGACTGCCTGATTGCAAACCTCCCCTACATTCCCGATGGCGAAAAGGGAAAACTCCAGCCCGAGGTAGACAAGTTCGACCCAGAACTAGCCCTTTACGGCGGACCCGACGGCCTTACGTTAGTGCGCAAATTGATCCAACAGACCGAGGGCAAGCTCTCTAAAGGTGCCCCCATCTTCTTGGAAATCGGTTCGGAACAGGCCGATGTCTTGAAGAATGAAGCAGGCAACTACCCATGGCTAGAATTTGCAGGAATTCATAAAGACTACTGCGACAACATCAGGTTCGTAAGCTACAGGGCAAAGTAGAGTAACAAAAACAGGGAGTGTTGTATGAGGGGGCTGCTTTTCGTTCTTTTAGTCGGTTTGTTTCTTGGTGTCGCCCAGGCGCAGGACACCGTCTTTGTCATTATGGCGCCACCACCGACAGAAGCAGAAACAACAACTCCCCCACCAACACAAGTTCAGGTCATTGAGATCCAGACAACTAGTTCCCAGGCTGAGCAACTCGTAAAGCAAAAACCTGCCAGAAGACGGAGCGGTTTCTACCTGAACGGAGCATTTGGTCTCGACTATTCGTACCTCTACTACAACCACCGCTACTACGACGACAAGACCAAATACGACGGCTCGGGCGTAGGCGCAACGGCAGAACTCACTATGGGCATTCTCATCCGAGAATTCCTCGGCATCCACGGAACCGTTGAATTTGGCAGCTTTGACGGCAAATACGAATGCCACGAATGCGGCTATTTCGATGATGAGATGGAAGCAGGCTACTTTGTCGGCGGCGCAGGTATTACAGTATACCCCTTCCGCCGGCCCGATTCATTTATGGCCGGTACATTCATCGGTGCAAAAATTCTAATGGGAGTCATCGACCTGACAATTCCCGATTATCACAGCAGTTGGAAAAAAAACAATGACAAGGATTACTTTGCCTTTGCTTTTAATCTGGAGCTAGGTAAAGACGTAAAGGTCGGTGAAAGGATGTTCCTAGGCTACGGAATCCGGTACCAGGTACTCGCCATCGGCTCCGGCGATGACATGGCCGGCGAAGAGGACTACGAGGATTACTACCATCATAACCACATGGTGAACTCCGTGCAACTACTCTTCCACATCGGAAGAAAGTAGTTACATCCCGACAGGACAGCCGAGAGCACCCAGCACATAGATCTCACTTTCGCCGGCTCGGTAATAGGGCAAAAGTACATCATCATCGATAAAGCTACTATCCATACCGCCAAGCTGGAGCTGCTCATCAATACGGCGGCGGAATATGGAATAGCCGGAATCCCAAGGAGTTTTTTCAGGAAGTTCAATCTTCATATTTACCTCTTTTTCAAAGAACGACACACAAACAAGAAAGTACCGTTCTGTGCAGGTAAATATAGATTTTAAGCAATGTCAAAAAGTGACATTTTATTCTACAACCGTGGCGGTGACTTTTGCGTGCCCCACCTTATCAAGGCCAATGTCCTTGCCGGCAGCCACACTCAAATCCAGAATTCGCCCGTCTACGTAGGGCCCGCGGTCATTGACCCGCACCACTACAGATGCCCCCGTATCATCCCGAACGACCTTCAGTTTTGTGCCGAAGGGCAGGGATTTGTGGGCACAGGTATAGTCATTCTGGTTAAAAATCTCGCCGCTAGCAGTCTGCTTACCGTGAAATCCAGGGCCATAGTAGCTGGCTTCGCCGGTGAGCTTGGTTCCTACTTCGGCTTTCTCCTTGGAGGCGTAATGCTTTTCTGGAAAACGGACAAAACCCTTACGGGATGCAATTTTCGCATTTGCAGAAGCGCAGCCCACCATAGACAAGGACAACAGTGCGCAAAGTGCATACAGCGCAAAACCCGAACGGAAAAAACGCCTACTCAAAATCATACATGCTGTTATAGGTATTCTCAAGGATTTCATCTTCCTTGCTCTTGATTTCTGCTTTCTTCTCTTCGGGCTTCTTGTTGATGGACTCCTGATACTGAGCAGACATCTGATCTATATGATGCACGCTCTGCTGGACGCGCCTGCGAAGTCTCTCGATTTCCGCATCGGAAATGGCAAGTCTATGATCCAGCAATTTAGCGGCCTCCTTACCCCAGGGCGTATCCCTATACTTAGAACGCAGCTCATTGAGAACAACAGCAACGCTGTCACCCCGTTCCGGGTCCATCTGGAAATACACGTACTTCATGTACAGGGCCTGGATTCCCGCCTGTGTTTCAGGATAGTCCCTATAGAGGCTGTCAAAGGCCATATAGGCCGTAGCATAAGCAGAATCAACGAGTTCCATCTGGTCCAGAGGCACTTCCGAGGCCGTAGTCCACAAGCTTTCAGCCTGCAGGTATCGCTCCCGGGCCTCATCATCGCGGGTCTTAATGGTAACGCGCATTCCCAGGTTCACCTGGGCCTGCTTAGCGTACTCCGTACCCGGATATTTCTCGATAATTTCCTTGTACATCTCCTCAGCCGTGTCTGGGTCGCCCTTGAATTCATCGTAAATGAAGGCCCTCGCATAGGTAGCACGAAGAACCCGAGCCGAATCATCAGCATTTTCAATTACCCCCGTAAGTCTTGCGATGGCACTATCCACCTCGGAAAGCTTGAACAAGAACAGCTCGGCAATTTGGAATTCCGTGCTATAGAAAATGTTCATATTAGGGATAGAATCTTTTTTCAAGGAATCGTTGTTGTTCCGCATGGCTATCAAGCGTTTCAGCGCTTCGCTCAACTCCCTACTCTTTTGACCCCATTCGCAATAATTATGGGAAACGTAACTGCTATCGTAATAGACAACCGCCTGGTCGTAATTCAAGGTTTTCTGCTGTTCGTAATCGCCCATACTGTAATAGCTGCGGGCGGCGTATTGGGTCTTAGGATAGTCCGAGTTCACCTTACGCAATATGATAAAGGCATCCGGGTAGCGTTCCGCCAACAGGGTTACCTCCCCCAAGCGCACCAGATATTCCGGCTGTTTCTGCTCGAAATCGGGATTCTTGAAAAGAGCCTTGTATTCATCGGCCGCCTTCAGGTACTCCTTCTGGTTCACCAGACATTCCGCCGCCTGCTCGCCAGCCGTCTGCCGTTCCCGTACATTCAGCAGCTCTATTTCCTTGGCTGTATAATGCTCCCTAGATTTTGCCCAGTCCTCTTTCTTGTAGTATAGTCCAGCCAAGCGGAAATGGGCCTTGCCCCGCATAAAGGGCGTTCCCGACGTATCCGCAAGTACGGCCTCCAAAGCGGCAATAGCCTGATCTGGGAATTCCGACTGTTCATCCAGCAGAGAAAGCAGGTTCAATCCCTGGAAATAATAGGGATGGTTCTTGCTCTCAATCACTGGTTCCAAGGCAAAACGGCTGATATTGTACTCACGATTCCGGTAAAGACAGTAGGCACGCTGGTACTCCACCGCCGGCATAGAATCGTAGTCCGAAAAATAACGCTCGTATTCATCATACTTGACAATGGCCTTCCCCCATTCGCCCTTATGACGGAACGACTCGCCAATCAGAAACACGGCCTCGGCGGTGCGTTTCTTGTTCTTGGGGAAACGTTCCAGGACCCTGGAACCCTTTTCTATGACCTTGTCATATTTTGCGCGTTCCTGTGGACCCGGGCTAGAGGCGGTTTCATCGGGGACACTGTCAAGCCTTGCCTCCCGCAACTCGCCCGCCTCATCGTATAGGCGTTCCGCATTGAACATATGGTTCAGGTAGGCGCAACAGGTACACCCCTCCAACAGGAGGGCCGAAAGCGCAAACACCATATAGCGGAAAAAACGCATAGGCTAAAGATACAAAAATAGCGATCTTTAGAACTCGTTCAGATACGTGCTATAGTCGCACAGCTTGAGTCCCGGAGGCAGAACCGACTTATCGAAGCGGACCATGCGGATTTCCTTGGGGGTCCCGACAACACGGGCAAGAATTTCAAAGTTATCCTGTGTCTCCCAGACAGCAGCGTCAATAACCAGATTCTCGCCGCAATCCGTTTCACCGGTACTGTTTCCAATGCCAGAAATTCTAGAATTCTGCTTGAGGAACCGGGTGAACACCTCCGGAGCAAGCCCCAGATGGTTTGAGGTTGTCGACGAGTCATAAACCACCACATGGACTTCCCTGAAACGATTCAGAGAATCGAAAACCACCGTATAGGTGTGCTTATAAGGAGCCTCGTAGAAAGATTCCTGCCACACATTCTTCTTTACAGGCCTGAAATTCTTGATATCGTACTTCTTGAAAAATTCCGCAGGAGTCGCCCCGTAACGCACAAGGTAATGCCCCAGCATCGTGGAGAAATCATGGGTTGATGCCGGAGCCATAGATTCCCGCAGGCTATCGACAGCGCGGTTCAAGTCGGCGGCAAGGCCCTCCCCCTGCACCGGCAACACCGGGCGGGTCACGTTGCACTCCTGTATGCGCTGCTGGATATCCGGGTACTCAGGATCCTTGTTCTGGATTTCGCGGAACTGGATTCGGGCCCGGTCATAATCGCGCCCCTTCAGGTACGCAAGTCCCAAGGCCTCACGCAGGGGCATATTCTCGGGATACTTTTCCACCAGGGGTTCCAGGATTTCCCAGGCCAGCTGGGAACGGTCCATAGGCGAAAGCTTTGCGCCGCCCGCCCCGGGAGCCGATTTTTCGCCGACAGTAGAAAGGGCAAGGGCGGCTCCCTCGAAATCGGGCCTGAAAGCAAGAATGCGTTGGTAAACCTTTTCGGCCTCATCATAGCGGCCCTGATACTCCAGCAGGTATCCCCTCAAGAGCATCATTTCCGCATCCATGGGGTACTGGGTCAAGCCGTAATCCAGCAGAGAGGAACAACTGTCCAGATTTCCCTGGTCATGGAAAAGCCTTGCCAGAATTTCGTAGCCACGAGGCTCATTCCCTGCCGAAATGCTAATGGCCGCACGGGATTCTTCGATTGCCTGAGGTAGGCGGTTATTCTCTTTAAGCAGGCGGGCATACCACAAGTGAGCCTCTACCAACGCCGGGGCCTGTTCTACAGCAATCTTCGCCATCTCGAAGGCCACCGTCTTATTACCCGACTTGTAGGTCTTGCGGCTCTCCAAGTATTTTGAAAGGCCCGTATTCGGGTACTTGCCCTGCAGTTTTCCCACCACGAGATTCAGACGATTGTTCTCCAGGTCTGTCAAAGAATCCATTTCGAACAAAGTATTTACCTCGTTCCACAGGGAAACGACCATATCTGGATACAGCAACGATACAGCGTTAAAAATCTCGTTGGCCTGGGCATAGGCGCCATTCCGGAACAGTTCGGTAGCACGGCGAATTTCCCCTTGGGTCTGGAGAGGCAACGTCGCCAGTTCCTGGCGCATATCGGGAGAATCCCCTTTCAGAAACTCGGTACCCGCCTTGAGCCCGAAGGGAACCTCCGGCACAGCAATTTTCGCGGGTGCCATATTTAAATACAGACGATAGCCGCCAAAGCCCACCACAGCCACACAGCAGAGGATCAAGAATAGGTAAGCCGCCTTTCGGGCTGTCTCGGACGCCAAGGCCATCAATGCTCCAGAAAGTCGGAGAGTTTGTCTTTGTGTTCCTTGCTTTTTTGCAAGCGCCGTAAAGTCTTGTTCTTAATCTGGCGGACGCGCTCCCGGCTCAAGCGCAGGTCTTCGCCAATATCCTTGAGGGTCGTGTCCTCTACGGAATCCAGACCGTAGAACATTTTCAGAATTTCTTCTTCCCTACGAGGGAGCGAAGCGAGGGTCTCATCAATCATCTTGCGGCGTTCTTCCCGCTCCATGTCTTCTTCTTGCTTGCCCTCTGTTCCTAGAACATCCATCAGGGTACTGACGGTATCTGCTCCGGAGCTACTGCCAGCGTCATCGCCGATAGGAGCATCCAGAGAAATATCCACAATCTTCTCCATAACCTCGATGATGTCCTTCTCGAAAGGAGCAAACTCATCCATGGCCATGGTCTTCGCATAGTCACCACCGTTCAGCATCAAGGCACGCTTGAAGCGGTTCACCATAGCGAGCTTGTTAGGCGGAATACGGACAGAGCCCACCTGCTCGAAAAGGGCTTTCTGGATAGACTGGCGGATCCACCAGACCGCATAGGAGATGAACTTGACATCCTTGTTCATGTCAAAGCGCTTTGCCGCCTTGTAAAGTCCGATATTGCCCTCGTTAATCAAATCCAGCAGGGCAAGTCCACGACCCTGGTACTTGCGGGCCACAGAAACCACAAAGCGCAAGTTTCCCCGAATCAGCCGCTGGAGGGCCGATTTGCGAATTTCTTCCGTTTCGCCAGTCCTGATAATCGTCAACAAGGCCTCTTCCTCTTGCTGAGAAAGGGTCGGGTAACGATTCAAATCGCGAAAATAAAGAG
>CAMIWK010000003.1 GCA_946402415.1 uncultured Fibrobacter sp. | reverse complement strand
TGGTCAACGTGACCGATGGTGCCGATGTTGCAGTGCGGCTTGCTTCTATCAAAATGTTCTTTTGCCATTTTTATATCTCCGTTTAGTGAGAGCCCAGATCGGGAGTCGGACCCGAGACCTCTTCCTTACCAAGGAAGTGCTCTACCACTGAGCTACCTGGGCTTAATCGCCTGCTGAAGCGCTCTCTGCTTCAGCAGGCGTTTTATCGTGGGCCGTCGTGGTTTCGAACCACGGTAGGCGTAAGCCAACGGATTTACAGTCCGTCCCCTTTAACCACTCGGGCAACGACCCATTATGTCTAAGCCAAAGATAGGAATCGAACCTACGACCGGCTGATTACAAATCAGCTGCTCTACCAGCTGAGCTACTTTGGCAAGTGGACCAAATTTAGTAAGATTTCGGGTGTTTTGTCAATAAAAATCAAGTACTTACGGAAAAAAAATTGCGTTTTTTCTTTTTTACGCAAGGGATTTGTCCACAAAAAGAGACCGAACTGTTGATAAATTGTTGATAAGTGAAGAGGGGGTGAATTTTACAATGTCCCCCTACCTCTCGCCCCCAAATTAAGGTATATTGTCATCAATACACCCTTACGGAGACACATTTATGACAAGAAAAATCGCAGGCTTGGCAATCGCCTCCCTCGCCGCAACGTTCATCCTTTACGGTTGCGACTCCAACGGAGGCGGGGTCACTAATGCTAACGGAGTCAACAGTTCCAACTCTTCCACAAATAATGACCCATCGTCCAAGGATAACGACGATGCCGACAACGAGGGAAAAAAGGAAAACGACACCATCGAAGCCGAAACCCTCGATGATCTGCCCAAGTGCACATCCAAGAAGGAAGGCACCATCGCCACTGTCGAGGATGATGGTCTCGACTACTACTGCTACGACGGCAAATGGATCGGAACCGTGACCACCATGACAAAGTTGCCCAGCTGCACAGCAAAGAAGGAAGGCGACCGCATCTATGTCAAGAAGATCGAAGAAGTCTTCTACTGTAGCGAAGATGAAGAATGGGTCACCACAAACGATGAGGATGATCCCGATAAAGACATCAATTCCTCCAGTTCCAACAAGACCAAGGAGAAGGTTGTCGAATTCGTAGATGGCGTCATCTGGCAGCCCTCTTATGGCAGGCGCGCCTACACCGGCGAAACCGGTATTGATGAGTACAACTTCCTCGATGAAGATGCCGAAGGCGAAAACGGTGCAGGCTGGTGGTACAAGTTCCTAGATAACGGCGAAGGTGGATCCTCTACCGCCGTCGGCACATTCACCGATAATGGCCTACAGCTGGAATTCAACCTTGCCTATACAAACTGGGAAGAGAAGATGTGGACTTCGGGAACCGACTTCGGGTATTACTACGCCCCCAATCCCTATCCCTTTGCCGGTTTCGGATTCAACCTGAAAAATGACAAAAAAGCAATGGACATCACCAGTTTTAGCCAAGGCATCTGCATCACCTACGCCTCATCGACCACGGTCAAGGTTGCCATTGCATCTACGGCCACGGATACGTACGGGATTGCCTACGAGTACAACCTCTCCTACTCCACAAGTTCCACAACGGCGAAATTGCTCTGGTCCAAGTTCACACAGCCGTCCTACGCCGCTGATCAGGGCGCAACTGTAGCCCGGGCCACAGCCTTGGGCAAGGCCTACGCACTCCAAATTATGTATTCTAACGACCAGTCCGGCGTAACAGACTACTGCGGTGGCTCCAGCCTCAGCACCTGCCAGTCCTATGCTAACGCTTACGGAAGCAGCTCGTTCACTGTTTACAAGATTGAAAAGTACGACGGCACTACCTGCGGTGATTCTAGCAACACGCTGTAATCTTTCATAATCCACAAAAATGCCGGCCTATAGGCTGGCGTTTTTGTATTTTATACCTCATGGAAACTTGCACTTTCAAGCATACCGCCCGTATTGATGTCCGCTACGCCGAAACCGACCAGATGGGGATTGTCCACCACGCCGTCTACGCCGTATGGTTCGAACAGGCCCGCACCGAATACTTCCGCGAAGCAGGCGCGAGCTACGCCGACATGGAGGCCGAAGGGTTCTCCAGCCCCGTTCTTGAATTGAATGTACAATTCAAGAACCCCACCCACTACGGTGAATTCGTAGATATCGAGACTACCATGGTCCGGGTCGATAGACTTCGGGTCCGTTTTTTGTACAAGGCGACGGTGAACGGAAAGCTCTGCACCACAGGTTCCACACTCCATTGCATGCTGAAAAACGGCAGGCCCACGCGGGAACTGCCCTCGGGTTTTGCAAAGTTCGAATTCGTGAACGAGGATGCGTAACCCAATGGACCAGCCCCTCGCCGAAAGACTGCGCCCCCAGAACCTGGATGAATTTCTAGGCCAGAACAAGATTCTGGGCGAGCAGAGCCTTTTGCGCAAGAGCCTAGAAAACGACAATGTTCCCAGCATGATATTCTGGGGGCCACCAGGCTGCGGAAAGACCAGCCTCGCCCACGTCATCCGACAACACACCCAAAAGAGCTTTGTCGCTCTTTCGGCAGTGGCAAGCGGCGTAAAGGAAGTCAAGGAAGTCCTGGCCGATGCCCGCAAGATGAAGGGCCTGTTCAAGGACACCATCCTCTTTATCGATGAAATACACCGCTTTAACAAAGGGCAGCAAGACGCCCTGCTTGGAGCCGTAGAAGACGGCACGGTGACGCTTATCGGCGCAACCACCGAGAACCCAGGATTCGAGGTCAATAGCGCACTCCTAAGCCGCTGCCAGCTGATACTGTTTGCTCCCCTAAGCAAGGAAGACCTACGCACGCTCATTTTCAGTGCCCTGCGGGATCACCCCCGAGGATTGCAGCTGAAAGACGTAGAAGTCGAAGATGCCGTCGTAGAGAAACTCATTGCCCAGTCCGATGGTGACGCCCGTTTTCTACTGAACCAAATCGAATGGATTGGCAAGAACCTGGGCGACCGCAAGGTCATCGATGAAAAACTTCTAGAAGAATTCCAGTACAAGAAGCCGTTGCGCTACGACAAGAGCGGTGAAGAACATTACAACCTGATTTCGGCCCTGCACAAGTCGGTACGCGGCAGCGACCCCGATGCCGCCCTCTACTGGATGCACCGTATGTTGCAGGGCGGCGAAGACCCGAGGTTCATTCTGCGCAGACTGATGCGGATGAGCATGGAAGACATAGGCCTTGCAGACCCAAACGCCTTACTGCTTGCCACCGCCGCTCGCGAGGCCTACGACTTTATGGGCATACCCGAAGGACTTATCGCCCTCGACGAACTCGCAGTGTATCTGTCGCTTGCCCCCAAGAGCAATAGCCTAGAACTGGCCGGTATGAAGGCCGACCAGATCGTAAAACAGACCGGCACGCTACCCGTGCCCCGGGCCTTCCGCAATTCGGTAACGAAAGTTGGAGAAAAACTGGGCTATGGAATCGACTACCAGTACGACCACGACAGCCCTGGCGCCTACTCTGCACAGGAACATTTACCCAAGCAACTGGAAGGAACCGAAATATACCAGCCCAAGCCCTATGGTAAGGAAAAAGCGCTAGGCGAAAGGCTTGCCCAATTAAAACAGATTAAGAAAGAGAAGAAGAATTCTTCTTCCGCATAAAGGCCAGGGCCTTACTGCGACGGCGGGCAGTTTCCTGCAGATTCACGGACTCGTCGTACTCATCCACAATCTCGCGGCCAAGTATTTCTTCCAGCACGTCCTCCAGGCTCACGATACCCGCCATAGCACCAAACTCATCCACCACACCTACCATGTGCCCCCGCTGTTTTAGAAAGCGGAGCAAAAGCTTTTCCAGAGTCACACTGTCGGGTATCAGCTGGAGTGGTCGCATCAGCTGGCGAAGCTTCACATCGCGCTTGCCCTCGGCCAGATAGTTGTAGGCGTCTCGACGGAGTACGATACCTATCCATTCATCCTTTTTCTTGCCGTACAGGGGGATGCGCGAGAAGGGCCAGTTGCCACGTTCATCCAGAGTCTCGCCGATGGTCTTATCCGCCGGAAGGCTGAACACTACGTGCCTGGGTGTCATTACCTTACGGGCCACCACGGATTTCAGGGCCAGAATGTTCTTGATGACAGCGGCCTGGTGCTTGTCGATGACCTCTTCACGAAGGCCTAGGCTCACCAGACTATTGATATCTTCGATGCTCACCTCCTTCTTTTCTTCATCCTCGTGAGTCCAGTGCTTGGTAAGCGTGAGGCAGAGCCAAATGATTCCAGTCCAGCTTAAAAGCTTGGTGATGTAATAGAACGGCACTGCTACAATAGGGGCCATTACCTTAGCCTGTTTCACACCCAGAGTCTTGGGAGTAATTTCACCAAAGAGCAAGATGAGGATGGTGAGCGCAATGGGAAGTGCATACTGCCCCGATTCAGGCAAGCGACGTACGGCAAGGGCTGTGGCCAGTGAGGCTCCAATGGTATTCGCAATGGTGTTCACCACCAGAACCGAGGCGATATAGCGGTCGATATTCTCTTTTACATGAGTCAGGTACTTGGCGGTAAAGGCCTTGCGACGTTGCAGGGATTCCACCGTGCTGGGGGGCACGCTGTAGAACGACGCCTCCGTTACCGAACAGAAGGCGGAAAAGAACAGACAGCAAAGAACAGTTATAACGATAGCGAGCATAAAAACTTGTTTCCAGCGTCATCCTCGACCGAGCGAAACGAGGGAGGGGATCCACACATTTCAATATACACTTGTCACAGTCAAAAAATTATGGTTCATAGTTTAACAAATCGGGTTCGATGGCAAAGAACTGGGTGCGTTCCGCCTCTTGCATAAAGTCCATGAGCATCTTGGAGCTAGGAACCGGTACCAAGAATGATTTCCCGGCAGTGAGTTGCACCAGTTCTACGTCGGTAGATTCCCCGATGTCGGCAAGAGCCTTGGCCTCGGCAATAGCCACATCCAGGCCACCCATCTTATGGACCAGCCCAGCCTCCATGGCCTTCCAACCCACAAAGACCCGGCCCCCGCCATAGGCGCTATCGATCTTAGTCTTGTCCACGCCGGTGGCCTCTGACACCACTCCCACGAAGCGGTCATAGAATTCATCCATATAATCTTGCAGAGCCTTCTTCTCATCGTCGGTCCAGGGGCGCGTGAAGGTTTCCGCATCAGCGTGGTCATGAGTCTTGACCGTCTCCGCCTTCAGCCCAAGCTTGGAAAGCAGACCAGAGGCGTCCACCTTGCCACCGTAAATGCCGATACTCCCTACGAAGGCAAAGGGTTCCGCCACAATCTTGTCGGCGCCGCAGGCGATGTAGTAGGCTCCAGAGGCGCCCATATTCCCGATGCTCGCCACGATAGGCAACCCCTGCTTACGCAGGTTCTTGAGGGCGGCCCATATCTTGTCGGAGGCAATAGCAGAACCACCCGGCGAAGAAATGCGCACCACTAGGGCCGACACTCCCCCACCTGCCAGACGACGCAGAATTCCCGAGACTTCCTTTTCCATAGAGCCGTCGATAGTGCCATCGATATTCAACAGCCCGATGCGGGCACGGTGCGACCAGCTCTCGTTAAAGATCTTGCTGTCCGTCGGTTTCCAGGTAACATAACCTGCGTAAGGAGCCTCCAGACCAAAGAAGGTCTTCAACGCATAAGACGGAACCTGATCGAGGTAAAGAATAGAATCGATGACGCCCGCCTGCAACGCGGCCTTGGCACTTACCACCGGAACCTTCGCCAGAGAATCAAGCGTAGACGCTGCCTGCTCCACCGGAATATGCTTGCGGAAGGCCATGCGGGCAGCCACGTAGGCGTTCATCATCTTCCAGAAATCGCTAAAAAGTTCTAGCCGGTTTTCCCGTGCCTCTACCGACATGGAATCTGCAATGTAGGGCTCCACCGCCGACTTGTAGGCGCCATGCCGCAAGAACTCCACCTTCACGCCCAGCTTGTCCAACAAGCCCTTGTAATACAGAGTGTTGCCACCGATACCACGCCAAGAAAAGTGCGCCGACGGTTCCACCACAATCCGGTCCACCGAAGATGCCGCCAGCAACACGGAAAGCCGCACATCATCCATGTAGGCGACGACCTTCGCACCCCGGGCCTTCAGCTTCATGACGCCTCGGTTAATCTCGTTGGAGATTCCCACGTTGCCCTTGTAGCCTGAAAAATCCAGCATCACGATACTTGCCGAGGGGTCCCGAAGCAGGTGCTCAAACAGGGTCCGCACCTTCATGATTCCGATAGACTGCGGACGTATAAAGGAGAAGGGGCCTTCCACTTCGGAGACTTCCATGTCCAAAGGCACGCGAACAATCTGGGCAAACATGGCGGAATTGGGATTCCGGGAAGCATGGTAACCCCAGGTTACCCCCTTAGGCAGGTAGTCATCGTAGAATTTCACAGCCAGATTGTTGTGACCGCCGAAGGTCATAGACATGGTGAAGGTATATTCATCATCATCACCGTAGACAGGCATCTTGAAACCATAGCGGGTGCCGTACAGCTCCAGCTCGAAAAGCAGGCGGTGTTCTTCCCAATCCTCAACATCATAGCTAACACTCAGGTTCCGCCCAAGCCGAAGAGTGGCACCGGCATTGTGCACGCGGTCCATAGATGTGGGCCCTGCATAAAGTAGATTCTCACAGGAGTAGGCAAGAGACAAGAACCTGAAAGGCCGAAGCATCACACCCTGGGTATAGGACCATTCCGTACCCTCAAAAGCGGCGCTACGGAAAGCCGTCAGCCGACTACCCCAGAAAAAGTAGCGTCTAAACAGATCGGTGGAGTAAGTCAGGTGCCAACGGGATTCATCTAGTCCCTCATCCGCATAACGGTACTCAAAACTTGCACCCAGATGGTCGAGATTCCCGCCGACGCGGAACCTGGAAATCTCATCATCGTACTGATAATCCAACAAGGTTCCCCAAGAATCAAAGGCCCTAAGTCCAGCCGGGTTGCCGAACAGCCCGTGATCCCCTTCCAGGGAGACAAAGCCGGATTCGCCAGGCAGGTAGGCAAAAGCCGGAGCAAGAAGGAAAAGAATGCCCCTAAACAGATAGAGAAAAGAACCTTGCCGCATCCAAAACCATCCTATAGTTTACGGGAACTCCGCCCTTAAATATAGTTCCACCTTGTGGCCCGTCTCAAAGCCGAACAAATTTCCGCGATTCATCTCATAGGCCATGCCTATGCCAAAGGGGAACCTGAACCAGCTAAAGTACCGCGCAATGTCACCCCGCATCCGAAATCCCCGATAAAGATCGTCCATCTTCTGGTAGTCTTTTGCAAGGTTGTGGTTTTCCGATTCCCGGACGCGCCAGCGGAAAAGGAACGCATAGCCAACCTGCCAACCTGTCCGGGCATACTTATCCCAAAAGACATTCCAAACAAACGAAGTTTTTACCCCAAGTTCGTCACCAGGCTGGTAATTCCGATCTTCAACAAAGGAATAGTATTGTCCAGAAAGTCCAAGAATCATATTGGGGCTAAAACGGTACACGCCCATAGGTTCGATTCCCAAACGTTCGAAACGTTCCACACGGCTCCCATCCCCCGGCTTGAAGCGCCAGCTTATGTTCAGACCGAAAAAATCCAGCGGAAAGAACTTCATGCCCACAAAAGATTCATTCAAGCCGTTTACTTCTAGGTTCACCATCTCATGAATCTGGTCATGAAGCATAACCTGCCATTCGTAACTGACAAATCGGTAGGACATGTCGGTATAAAAACTCAGGCAGTTGCAAGGCGCCACTTCTACGGACCATTTCAGATCGGCGCTGTAGACATCATCACGAAGCTCCCCCACACCACCTAAGGCAATGGCGTTCTGAGGGGGTAAAATTGGTTTCAGGGGCTCCGTCGCAAAGACAGAAACAGACAGGATGACAAGCAACAAAAATGCCCGACCCCAAAGGCCAGGCAAAAGATGCTTAGTACTTGCCGTACTTATAACCGTACCCATCCTGGCTACCGTGCTCATACTTATTGATTACTATAGAAGCATGAGCATTGGGATTACCCTTGAGAATTTGCGCCATAGCATCTTGGATAGCCTCAATGGAATGCTTGTTATACTCAATAACCATCACAATCTGGGCTGCCACACGACAAGCGAGAGCCGCGTCGGTCACCAACATAATAGGCGGAGTATCCACGATGATCAAATCGTACTGCTTCTTGAATTGCTCAATCAGCTCCAGATAATGCTTGGAACCCAACAGCTCCGCAGGGTTTGGAGGCACGTTTCCGCAAGGCAGCACAAACAAGTTCTCCACTTCGGTAGGGGAAATTACCTGTTCTGGCTCAATTTCGCGCAACAGCACCTGAGAAAGACCATTTCCTCTCTTGATGCCGAACTCCTTATGCAGACGTCCCTTACGCAAGTCAGCATCTATCAGCAAGATTTTCTTTCCAAGTCCCGCATACAGCGCTGCTAGGTTTACAGAGATAAAGCTCTTGCCTACTCCAGGTATAAGCCCACTTACACCAATTACTGGCTGGTCGGATTCCATCATGGAGAATTCCAAAGAGGAACGAAGGGCGCGTAAGCTTTCTACCGCTACATCATCAGGCTCCACCACAGCAAGAGGACGGGTCCCCTTTGTACCCTTGGGATTGCCCTTGGGCACCTTGGCATAAACTGTAAAGCCTGTTTCCTTTTCTATGAAAGTAGCACTCTTCACGCCACCGCTGAGCTTATCTTTAAGAGAAACGAGAGCGGCCCCAAGCAGTAACCCGAGGAACAAGAAAACTAAAAGGATCAGTTTTTTCTTAGGTTTTACCGGCTTTGTCGTTTGCTCGGCAAAATCAACAATACGTACAGATCCCACTTCACCAGCAGATACCAAGCGCAACTGTTGCACGCTGTTCAACATGTTGGTGTAAAGCACCTTGTTCAGCTCCACCTCACTAGTAAGTTTTAAAACTTCCTGTTGAGTTTCAGGCAAATCCTTCACATCTCTAGTCGTAGACGCCAATTCACGGCGCAGAGTACGTTCCTGATCTTCAAGCGTTTTTACCGTCGGGTGTTCCGCATGGAACAAGCGAATAGCCTCTTGCTTTTTCTGCTGGATTTCTAGAATTTTTTGTTCTAGTTGAGTCCTTTTTTGAAGAACTATCTGAGTTTCTGCGGCAACATCTACAGAACCTACCCTATTCTGATAGGCATTCAAGTTCATTAGTGCCGAATCCAACCTAGCCTTGAGGTCCGGCAGCTGTTTTTCCAAAAACTCTAGTGTCTGCTGAGCTTCTGCATTGCGTTCCTCCACATTCTGGCGCAAATACGAGGTTGCCACCTCGTTCAAAATTTCAGCGGCCCTATCCGGATATACATCCTGATAAGAGAATTCAAGAATACCCGTACGTTTTCCCTTCTCCTTCACATCAAAGGCTTTGCGGAATGCCTCCACAGCATCAAGATAGGTCCGTTTCCCAACAGAAAAACGCTGTCCCTTCCGGGCATCCATACGATAGATGCCAAAAGTTGCCGTGTCCCCGGCATAGGGGAAATGATACGTCTGGCCAACCATTCCCACCAAAACACGTTGCTTATTGTGGTCATACAAAGCGAAATTCAGTGAATCTAAAACCCTTGCCGTCCACGGCTTTTCACGATCATCTATAGGAACTAAATCCCAAGGAACCTCAAAGTTCATCAACTCCATTCGACCTTCGCGATGAAACAGACGATCCCATTTCCCCTTAGGAATTGCGTAATATTGCAAACGTTTGACTTCTACAGTACTACCAAGTACTCTACGGCTTTTTATCAACTCTATTTCTGTTTCTGCCGGGCTAGTCGTTGCAAAAAGGGCAGCCATATCCCCCATCATGGATGGACCTTTGCCACTTTTAGTCTCAATCTGAAGCAATGCATCTACCTGATAAACGGGGCGTATCCACATAGCAACGAAAACCCCAACGGCAGCGGCAAACAAGATGCACGGCAGTACAACAAACCAATTTTTTAGCAGATTCTGCAGCAGTTCAAATAAATCTTTCTCTTCCGTTTTTTTAGTAGCCATAAAAAACCTATATAAAAGCGCTACGTAAATATAAAAAAAAGCGCTCATACCGCTCAAATCAATGTATATTTTACATCGATTCACCCCCCTTACACAGCTTCAAACAATCCAGTGTCCCGCACCTTATTCATAGCGATTATATGGACATTTGCATGTCTTAACGGCTGTATTTGGACCGATAATGCCGATTCTCCCGACTATTTGCCCATCGATGACTCGGAGTACCCCTATGCAGGACTCCCACGCCTTGTAATCGAAACGGATAATTTCGCTCAAATCCGAGACAAGGAAACCAAGATTCCTGCCAAAATGCAAATCTACGGAGAAAAGGGCCCTGAAAGCGAAATCATAGACTTCACTATAAAAGGGCGTGGTAATTCCAGCATCGGCATGAGCAAGTACAGCATGAAGATAAAATTTCCCGAAAAGAGGGAAATGCTTGGAATGCCTGCCGATAAGGAGTGGGCTCTGATTTCAAACCATGCAGATAAAACACTATTGCGCAACTATATGACGTTCAACCTGGCACGGCAGCTGGAAATGGGCTACGTACCAAGATGTAGTTTTGTAGAAGTATACCTAAATCGTGATTATATGGGGCTGTACCTTCTAACAGAAACAATCAAGGTTAATTCCTCCCGTCTGAACATTCCCAAAGATGAAAACAATTATCTTGTGGAAGTAGACGCCTACTATGATAACAACGATACGATCATAAGGACTGCCCAGCAACTGCCACTAAAAATCCACTACCCTAAAAATTGTGGAGACACCTGCCAAGCCACGCTAAAGACCTTTGCCGACCAATGGGAAGACTTTATACGTACCAGTTTCTGCTATGACACCCTTGCTCGCTGGATTGACATTCAAGACTATTCAGCCTACTACTGGATAGAGGAGTTTTCCAAAAATGCAGACAGCAATCTGAAAACTAGCGTCTTTTTTACCTGGGAACGAAGTGGGAAAATAAAGATGGGGCCCATTTGGGACTTTGACTTGAGTTACGGAGAATACAGGCAATTTGATCCCAAGGAATGGTATTCACGCCCTAATCCCTGGAATCGGTATTTATTCAAAAATGCCCAATTCAAACAGGAAATCGCAAATTACTGGAAGGACCACCGGAATATATTCTTAAGTGCAATTGATTCGCTGGATTACTATAAGAAGCATATTGAAAAAGCGGCGAAAAACAACTTCAAGCGCTGGCCTGTGCTGGGAACTACATTCCTCTGGGAATTTAACCAAAGCTACAACTCTCACGAAGAAGCAGTAGATTCTCTTAAAAGTTGGATGAAACAAAGAGCGAAGTGGATTGATGGGAATATTTAACCGCTCAATATGTTTTTTCCTAGCCGTCCTTTCTGTTTATATGGTTGGATGCGTTTGGGACAATTCATCTAAAAGCCAGGAATACCTTCCCCTTGACGATTCCGAATACCCCTATGCGGGATTACCAAGAATGGTCATTGAAACTGACGGCTTTCATGAACCAAGAGATACAGAAACAGACCTTCCTGCAAGAATGCAGATGTACGACAAAAGCACCCCCGACGGTGAAGTTATAGAACTGACCATAAAGGGACATGGCAATTCCAGCTTTAAAGCCATGACAAAATTCTCCCTAAAGCTTGAATTAACTCAAAAGAAAGCCCTTTTGGGCATGCCACAAGACAAAGAATGGATTCTCATCTCCAATTTTTCAGACAAGACCCTTCTAAAGAACTACGCCATCTTCAAACTAGCCCAAAGACTGGGAGCTTCTTATACGCCCCGTTCCACCTTTGTTGAGCTTTATCTCAACCGCCAATACAAAGGAATATACCTTTTATCAGAAAGTATAAAGGTCTCCAAAAATAGGGTAAACACGCCTCAGAACGATTCATCTTTCCTCTTTGAAAAAACAACGCATTATCATCTTAACGGCGAAACGATCCGCACAAAGAAAAACACCCTTTTTAAAATTCGCTATCCAAAGCGCCCATCTAACGAAACCATCAGCAAGTTGCAAACTCAATTGGACAAATGGGAGGGCTTCATTTACGGCAAAAACTTCAATTCCGTCCAAATTGACGAATGGATCGACATCGATGACTACATACGCTATTTCTGGTTGCTTGAATTTTCAAAAAATTACGACGGCCGCTTCGGGCGGAGTATCTTTTTTACCTGGCAAGCGGGTGACATAATGAGAATGGGACCTGTTTGGGATTATGACGAAACCTTCGGCTGTTCAAAGGACGGTGAGCCCAAGCTACCCGCTGAAGGCTGGCATGCAAAATCATTCGGCTGGAACAGCCCCCTATTCAGAGACCATGCCATATGGAAACGTGCGACAGTTTATTGGAAGCAGAACGAACACCTATTCAAGGCGTTTATAGATTCAATTGACGTCTATGCCAATATCATCAAAAAGGCAACCCAAAACGAGTTTAGACGTTGGGATGTACTCGGCAATACCGAATTCTGGGCTTATAAGGAAAGCTATAAGAATTACGACGAAGCTCTAGATTCCCTCAAATCCTGGACAAGGCGACGCATCGAATGGATTGACGCCAGCCTGAATTAGCTCAGATATTCTATAAGCCTTTCAAAAATTTCCTTGAGACCATAACGAGGGCGCCACCCAAGGCCCATCAATTTCTCTGTATCAAGGCGCAACTTGGTCGGCGGAGCATAGCCCATATTGTCAGCAAGCTCTACCTTCACTTGGCTATTCGAATTGATATTGCTATGTACAAATTCGGCCATACCTCTTGCTGAAAGGTACGTAGACTCATTTGCCACATTGTAGCTTTCGCCATTAGCGCCTTTCAATAGTATGTACAGAAGAGCCGATATAGAATCCGTCACGTAACAGTAGGGCCTAGACGACTCCCCAGTCGTGTGAAGAACAATGTCTTGCCCATGAGCGGCCAGTCTTGCGAATTGGGCAATAATTCGAGAATCATCCTTTGTTATTCCCGCGCCAGATGTTTGCGTCAACCTGGCGATTTTTACAGGCACTCCATATTCTGACGCGTATAAACAGCATAGATTTTCCGTCGCTCTTTTCGCCATAGGATAGCTGCTACGAACAGACATCGGATTCAGATACCCTTGAAAATCCTCCTTAACCGAAAGAGAATCATCATGGGATTCGCCATAAACTTCCAATGAAGACAAGTAAACCATTCCCAGAACCTGTTTCTGACGGGCCAACTGGAGCATCTTCTTTGTGCCATCCATGATGATCTCAAACGTTTCTACAGGACGCTCTACGAAAAACTTACTTGAGGTCGGGGCAGCACAATGCACGATATAGTCTATCTTATCCAATTGACCATAGTCGTATTCCACCAAATCGCATTCAATAAAATGAATATGCTCTTTTTGCCATTCGTCAAAGAGGACCTCTGCCTTCTTCAAACTCCTCACAGGAGCATAAATTTTTATCTGTTCCTTTAACGCCAACAAACAACGAATCAATGACGAGCCGATAAGCCCAGTCGCTCCCGTCACCAAGAATGTAGATCCCGCTAGTTGGTGCGACAAAGCAAAATGCTTTGCGAAAAACGACACGTCTTCTTCAACAATTCGATTCATTATCAAAATCCAAAAATTTGCTGGTTTTCATGCACTTCTACCATGGCGCGGAAAATAAAGAAATCCGTAGGCGTGGTAATCTTGATATTCTCCATAGGGCCAATAATAGTATGGATTTTATGCCCATAGTGGCTCATCATGGTGCAGGAATCAATGAAGTCATTTCTGCCTTCTGAACGAGCATTCTCATGGGCATCCAGGATATCCTTAAGTTTAAAACACTGCGGAGCACGAGCAATCAGGGAATCCGGGCGGGAAGGTATTTCCAGGGAGCCATCGGCCTGCTTCACAATAAAAGTCTCCGTGGCAGGAACGCAGGTGACGCAATTCCCCTTTTCATTGGTTTGAGCAATACAATCCGATATGGTCTGTTCCCTTATCAACGGTCGAACACCATCGTGAATCAGGACATTGCATTCATCACCATATTTTTCCCTTGCCGCAAGCAAGCCCTTATATATGGATTCCTGGCCGGTTTCGCCTCCAGAGACCACAATGCCAACCTTGCTTATCTCGAACTTATTCAATTGCTTTTGCAAAAAAGGAATCCAAGATTCAATACACACCACAACTATGCCATCTACCTGCGGGTGGTTGTCGAACAGTTCCAACGTATAAACAATGATTGGTTTCCCCCTCAGTTCAAGAAACTGTTTAGGCCTAGAAACCGTGTTCATACGCATTCCCGTTCCACCTGCAAAAATGACGGCTATGTTCTTTTTCATGGAATGTCCTTTTTTCGCTTTTTTTACTCACCAAAAAGATAGCAAACAACTATCTCATGTTTCTAGACTTCAAGAATTTTGCCACACCGTGCGGATCATCCGTAAAAAAAACCGTAAAACCGTGATCTAGGAGCCAACCATAGCTCGATTCCGGATCCATTAGGGCAAGCTGGTCATTACGGCCACCATTACAGCACTTGCCAAGTAGAGTATCCACCCACAGCCGATGGCCGTATTCTGAATAGGACTTGGTCTCTTTTAATATGGGAAGCTTGTCCGAAGGGAACGCAATATAATAACCTATCGGTTGCATATCATTTTTTAACTTCGAAAATTTGCCTTCGTCATTTTTTCCATTGCAGGGGAAAAACGGGACGTAATTCACTTCAGGGTATTGCATCGCCAGCTTATATGCATCAGACTCCATATTGACTGGCCCTGCCAGTAGAATTTGCCGATCCATTCCATGCCTGTGCACCATTTCTAAAACAGCCTCTTTATGAGCTTGCCATTTGTCCACGTACACAAGAATCTGCCCCCTTGCAAGGTTCAAGACCTCCTCAAAAGAAGGCACCGTCTGATCCGAGACATAGTTTGTCGGAGTCTTCAAATGGAGCTTTTTGATTTCCTCAAATGTCAAATCAGAGACCTTACCCTTCCCGTCTGTCGTCCGATTCACTGTTTCATCGTGCATAATAACCAAAACACCATCCTTGGTCATACGGACATCAACTTCTATAGCATCAAAGCCTGACTTAATGCAATTGGCAAAACCCCTAAGCGAGTTTTCCGGGGCATACCGCCAGTCTCCACGGTGAGCGATTATCATGGCGTAATCGTGAGGCCCTCGTTCTTTCAATTTATTCAGCAAAAAGTCAACACGATTATCGCCAGCAAACGCAAATATTTGCAACAACGCAATCATAACTAACAGTCTTTTAAGAACAGAGCTCATACGTTAGCCTCCATCCCCAGTTCCCTCATTAAGTCATCATAGATACCTCTTGAGGCGCCCTGCGGATTGCCAGGCCGTAAATAACCATCTATAAAAGCAACGCGTTTAGCCTTCATATAATCATCACCCTCAATGACAACGCGTTTGATAAACGATTCTATTTCCTTTCCCTTCTCGGACGTATAAATATTTTCCAAAATCGCCTTCCCGCACTCATTCCAGTCACGAACGACACCCGGGTTCGCTATCAAGAAAAGCATCGGTTTATAGGTACAGGTATACTCCGCCGTAAACGAGCCACAGTCCTGGATCATGGCATCTGATGTGAGGAACAAATCCACATATTCGTCCAAACACACTTGTGTATTCGGCATAGTTTCCCACAGTTTATAATACGCTTCACGGCGTTCCTTATTCCAGCCAGGAATCGCCATATCCAGTTTTTTCGCCAATTCAGGATGAGGCTTGAACACAAATTGCACCTGATCGGCATATTTCTTGGCCATTTCAACCATGAAATCGCATATATCCAAGAAATTCGCATCCCGGTTTTTCTCTAGCATGTGATGATGTGGTGCCCATATAACACGTTTCTTTTTCTTTTCCTGGGGCTTCCACACATCAACCACATTCTTTTTCGGAAAAAAGAAGGAATCTAGCAGGGGATATCCCGTTGCAACACCATTTACGCCCTTGTTAATCGCATGCTTTTTTGCCATTTCCACATGCATCGGTGTTTCATAATAAATCTTCCAAAGTTTATTGTGGAAATCTCTATTGAAATGTTCAATATAGCGGTTGCTAATCATCCAGGCATAAGGAACATAGGCCTGCAAGCAGTCCATATTATTTTCATAGCCAAAGTCTACAAACTTGCCATATTCGTGCCAACAATTCATATGGAATAGGATGTCTGGATTCATCTCCTTGGACTCCCTCTTAGTCAAAACACGCTGTTTTTGTTCTGAATAGGGCAAGAAGACATTGTAGCCACGTTTTTTAAAGTATTCATAGACCATACGCATATGTGGAATATAATCCGTCTGGATGACAGCACCCGCTGCATAGGGAACTACGACAATGTAGGGATTGAATCGCCCGTCTTTTTCTAACAGGCGGTAGACCCCCTCATATTTCCATTTGTTGGTTTCCAATATGTAAAAGGCAACATTGATTTTCTCACCGGCCAATGCTTTTTTTTGCACCCTTTGGAGTACACCAGCATATATAGCAGGAATGCTATCGTATTTATGGCGTAATATAAAATTACGGATTACAGAATACCATCGCGTCAAGATAAGCACATTATAGACAATTATCTCATAATACCGAATCTTGTTGCGCAATTCCAAAAGCATATTCATCCCATCAAGAATCTAGAGTCCAGGAGACCCTACCAGTCTTTATAAATCCATCAATTTTACGGGCTATGTCGAGAGCAGCATGCCCCGATTCAAACAGGCCTGTTCTTTCCTTAAAAGCCACCCACTTGTCCGAGTAACTCTCTTGGTTAAAATTTAATATATTCGCTTCCAATTCATCGTTATTTTGAGCATAGGGGAACGGCAGTTCATCCATTTCATAATACACGCCACGGTCTTTCTTATATTCTTCAAAATCGGTTGCAAAAGTAAAGCAAGGAATTTTTCGCAGAGCCGCATCAAAGATACAGCTTGAATAGTCCGAAACAACGGCATCAGACGCAATGATCAAGTCCTGCATATCGTTATACTGCGTAGCATCCAGATAGTCCCTACTCAGCCCAACATCCCTGCCTTTCACATAATTCGCAAGAATAGGGTGCCATTTCACCATGACAGTCCATGTCCCGCCGAATTTTTTCTCGAAAGCAGATTTCATCCGAACAAAATCTATCCCATAAACCGAGAAATCCATCTCGCCGTTCTTCTCAAAAGAATCCCTAAATGTGGGTGCATATAGGACTATTTTATCATTTTCTGAAATGCCAAAATGGCGATGAACATCTGCAGGTATTTCAGGGCAATTCTTTAAGAGTTTGTCATTCTTAGGGTAGCCACATTTATATATCGGTCCTTTATAACCGAATGCCCTACGATAAAGATTCGATAAATGTTCTGACTGCGAAATAAACACATCGGATATTTTGCACGTGTTGATGATAGATTTCGCCAATCGAGGCGTTTCCCGAACGTGAGCGACATCAAAATTGATTTTTTTAATGCCCAACCCACCATGAAAAGTTTCTATGACAATCTGGCCTTTGCGTTTATGCCAGCCCATTCCATAAACATGGGAATTGATGTACACCTTCGCCGTGGCCATTTCAAACAATAGTCTGAATACATTATTGTAATACACAGGCCTGACCCAATCGGGCAAATCCACCTGGAACCGCTTATCAACTAGCCACACAAAATCAATATTTGAATTCAACTGATGCAAAGCTTCAAAAACATACTGCGGGTTATCTCCAAATTTACGGCCACGCATGGTGTTGCCGATAATCTTATTTTGCATCGGGAAAATACAAAACAAGTCAAAAAGAATCTTTTCACAACAATAAATTATCTTCTTTAACATTAGTTCTCGGCCTCTAAAAACCGCTTATATTCACTCAATACATAATTATTCATCTTGTCCAAATACATCTTATTTTTACACTTTATATTTTCAATCTCGCCGGGAGTATTCCACACCCTCTTAAGGAAACCCACCCAGTCTTCCGCTTTCTCCGATGAGAATATGGGAGCGTTATCCTTGTCAAAAACCCCCTTTTTGCTATGGGGATGTGTCAACAAGACTTTATCGTAAGCCAGAGATTCAAACGTCTTTATCTTCAAGCCTGTTCCCTGATAAATAGGGTTGACCGCCACATCCCCTCTAGCAAAGAACTCCGCCAAATCCGCAACGTAGCCAACATAATCAATAGAAGGGTGGTTCGGATACTTCTTTTCGATAACTTTGGCGGCATTTCCAGCAAGCAACAATTTTGCATCTGGAAAAGCTTCCACGATTGAAGACAATATATTGTCAATAAACCAGATTATGCCACTAATATTAAAAAGTGTATTTGCCGCCAAAACTAGCATGTTGTGGTTTCCCACCACAGGCGTCTCGCGATGAGGGAACAGGGAATATATGGTATATACATGACTACGGGGAGCAAGGCATTCAAATATGGCCGTCTCTTCGTCCTGTAACGAAAAAATATGAGGAGCACGTTGCAAAGCTCTCGCCTCGTCATTGGGAGAAAGCGTTCTGTTAGGCGGCATCCCTTTGAAAAACTTTGCCCCTACCCCTCCGTTCTTCGCCAAGGTCTCGTCTCCCGCATATTTCACATTATTGTAAATATGGTTATCGTGGGTGTGCAACGCTTTCTTCGGAATATCAACCTCAGAAAGGACCCTGGACAAATCAAAATAATTGACAATGCAGGCGTCAAAATGCTCCTTAGCATTTATTCGGTTAATATAGTCAACAATGCAACGATGGTACCAAGTATCTATATTGAAAAAGCCCTTTCTAAAATGCTTAGCGAAAGATCTTCGGGCTACTGAGATTAATTTATAAAAGAGAGGGACCTGGTAGTGGTAAAATCGGTTTCCCCAATACAAAGAACATTCCTTAACAACCTTTTGAGTGTTCTCATCCATATTTTTCAGAGGTCTTTCTTGGACCCACATAAAATGCACCTCGCAACCGAGCTGCATCAATGCCTCAGCCTGCTTCACAATCGCATAGTTGTTCCCCATCCTATTCGGATGCGAAGGAACCCTTGAAGCAATCAAAATTTTCATGCCCGTCTCATCCTCTTTTTAATCGCATTGAACAAACCAGAAAAAATCATCCTTAACGTCAAGTCATATTTTTTTCTATGAATACACCAATAGAAAGAATGAAGTAAATGATTATTCAAATCTTGCCTCAACCACTTGGCTTGCCGTTCTCTGTAATACACCGGGAGCTGTTGTCGCAAAAGAACTAAATATTTCTGGTCTACCGCAGACAACGTATCCTTATTTGCCTCCAGTCTACTAAAAAAAACATCATACCATTGTTTCGCCTGCATTGTTGCGTTTATTTTTATATCCGTGCGCCCCGAATTCGTCAGTGTTAATGAATTTTCCCGATACTGAAAACAAACCGTTTGCGTATTGGCAATTCCTTTTTGAATCGACATCATCGCAACCGTAATATCATCGGAGAACCATGCCAATGGCAGTTTAACAAAGCCACCTATTTTTTCCAATTCTGCCCTATTAAAGCAAAAATCGCCAATATACTGCTTATTCCGTCCATTCCATCGATTCCAAACTAACGACAAGCCACTCTCATATTCAGGACGAGGTTGCTGCATATCTTTAAACTTTGAATTCTCATCAATTATTTCGGTCCAAGCGTGATAAACAGCCAACTGGGGGTATTTTTCTATTAATTTTGCATAATCTGAGAGACAATTAGGGGTCAGTTTATCGTCATCGCCCATGCATATCACGTATTCACCACTGCAGTGCTCAAGACATATATTCCAATTGTCAACTACGTCTATTGCTCCACAGTTTTTCTCATTCCGATAGTAGTGAATCCGAGAATCATTAAGGCTATCCACCGTTTTCTGCAAGTTTTCAGGAGACGCATCATCTACCACAACAACTTCGTAATCGTCGTAGGTCTGAGACAGACAGCTCTCTAAAGCCTCTTTCAAATATCTAGATTTATATGCGGGGATTGCTACTGAAAATTTCATCCGCTCTTTTTCTCCTCTTTTTCCCCATCCTCTTCTTTCTTTACCGGATTCCAGAATTTCGAGAAAATATACCAAAACACAAGCGCATAAGCCAAGTCGACACAAACATTTTGCGTAACCCCGAAACCGAATATGCCCCATATAACGACATTTTTCGCATAATAGTACAAAATAAAGTGACAAAGCAGCGGATTCTTTAGTTTCTTTGACAGCCACGCCCCAGTTGCGGTTAATGTGGATACAATAAAAGCTCCCACAACGCCGAATTCCATGTACAGGTCACCAAAGAAGGTCTTAAAATAATACATATTAACTCCGTAAATCTTTGTCCAAAATTCACGCAAGGCATCTACGCCATATTTAGATTCCGGCAATTCAAATCCCCCATACAATTCAAGCAATTTGGGGAAATACCTAATACCATATGTATGCACATCTGTAGAGTTCCAATACACCAATCCTAAATTTAAGAATGGTTCTCCAAAATATCTGAAAATTTTTATAATCGCCCCTTCAGAATCCCCTTTACTCCGCATCACTGAAATCACCACAACATAAAAAGACATGGTCACAATCACTACTGCAAACAAACCATATAACTTCTTTTTAGTTTTTAACGGTATCTCATCTTTAAAAACCGTATATACATAAATTAACGAAAATAACGTAAAGAATAAACTTCCCCGGCTTCCTTGTAAAATCGCAGGAACAACACTGGCAAAAATTCCTATACACAGATAGACAACAGCCGCACCTATTTTAGCGCTTTTAGAAAATCGATAAAATTGCAAATAGAAGAAAATTGGCGTAATACAAAGAGAAAGCCTTCTAAGAATTTTGGAGATGATAACCTCTCCGTCAGAACTATACTGCAAGGCCAAATCGCCGGAAACACTCATGTGGTACGCATCGCCCAAATCAGAGGCCGCATCTAATTGGAAACCGTAAAGCCAAAAAAACATATGAGAAACGATCAACAACACAGCTATGTTGGAAAACCAATTCACCCTTCGGTCGCTCCATTCTAATTCAAATTTCGGTATAGTTTTTAGGGGCCAAAACACAACCAACATCATAACAAACATCAAAAAAAACGGGGTGTAGCTCAAATACTCAAGGCCCCGATGATCAGGTATCTCGTTCTGATAAATATTTTCATTGAATATATATACACCCATGCACGCGACTACAGCGTACATCAAACCTGAAAAAATATAGAAAGCACTACAGTCTTTCTTATTTCGTAAAGCCCACAAAAATAATACTACATATAAAAAGACATTTACAACAAATATTTCCATATATTCAGCTATTCCTAATTCTCAAACCGCTCTCATCCAGCAATCTTAGTAGACTCTCACAAGCAAAGCCTCCTTCTGCTAGCTAATGTAGAAAAAAACAATCCACACCCTTACTTTCACTCTAACAATTCTTCTATTTTCTGAAAAGAACGGCGAATTGATTCCATCTGTTCCGAAATATCGCATATTTCAGGGCGTTCCAATTGCCTTTCTATATTGGCAAGCAAACCATCTTCATCAGAAAAGCATTTTCCCATAGCTGGAGCCCATGTATCAATATACGACCTTAGCTTTACTGGGCCATGTACAGCAAACGGTATCGCAAAACTCATTGCTGTTATTGTGCCATGCAAACTTGTTCCAGAATAAAGACAAGAATGCTTAATCAACCACATAATATCCCAAATATTGGGCGTATCAATAAATGCTTCAATCTCTTTATCCAGTTTTTGCGAAATACGAAGCAAAGTTTTTTGGTCATTATGCCCAAGAGCAGTCCCAATCGGGCATAATACAAATTTCTTCTTATACTTTGAGTAGATACTTTTGATTATCTCTATCAATTGACTTTCTTTTTGTTTGTCAATAGCATACGTCTGAAAGAAAATGTAATTTCCTAAATCAAATTTACGCTTATCAACAGTCATATGACTTTCAAGATAATCCTCTGTGAAAATAGCCGACATCAAAATAGCCGAATCTGGACGCAAGAAGCACGGAATGCCATTGCTCTGCAATGCCTCATATGTCATTTTATCACGAACCGCCAAATAATCCACGCTTGAAAGAATCGCACGAGTCTTTTTTTCCAGAAGAACGCCGGGGTTTTTCCTTAAATAGCATCGTCCTAACGAATTGTAAATCACACGCTTAAAGGCAGGTAGCTCATTTTTGCCAATAGAAAAGGGATACCTCGTTTTTATTTTTCTTTTGAAGTACGAAAACCATTTCAACACACACGGCCTTAGCTTTCTTATATATCGGTAACTCATCCATCTTTTCAGTCGATCCACATCAGAATCAATATAACCCAATATCGTTTCCCATGAAACCGTAAGACATTCACCACCAGCGACAATCAGATAATTCGAATCACTAGGATTTACATCTTGCAAAATCTCAAGAGATTCCGTTGGCATGGCACCATATTTTGACAAATCTGATTTAGTTGTTGAGACGAAAATACACTTGTCAAAAGCTTTCAAGCTCTTGCTAATAATATGCGGAAACAATATATCGCCATAGTTAAAGCGATCATTCGGAGCAAGCACGTAGAGAACCTTCATTTCACTTTCCCCTAATTTTATTTTTCAAGAAAATAATTTCCGATTTTTTCATCCCCAAAAGAACAACCAGAATAGTAGAAAACAGTACTATTAACAACATACTGCCAATAGGAGGTATAGAAATATATTGTTTAACAATATAACACATTATCACACAGGCCGAAACGACCAGCAACAAACGAAGACATACATCTTTGAAAAAAGGAGCCATAGAAATAGGCATATTATCTTTTAACAAGGCGACTCTACAAAACAAGCAGACTATAGCCAGAAAAATAGCAACATAGTAAACATAATCTGCTCTAAAGCTTCCGGCAAGCAACAGAAAAGAAATAGGAAAATTCAATAAATGTACAGTCCCAACAATAAGCTGATATTTTTTCATTTTCCCAGTAGCGCGTTGCAACGTAACAAAAGGCAAGGCGATTGATTCTACTGCCACAAGAATAATAGACAAAATTGAGAAATTCAAAGCTGCTTGAGGATATGGTCCAAGCCATAAATGCAAAACGAAATCCATTTCCATAACCAACGGCAACGACACTATTAAAAGCAAGCATCCTGACAATCTGGAACTCATCAAAGCCAAGTTATAAGAAGACGCAATTTCTTCTTTTGCATAGAGCTTTGTAATCTGTGGCGATACGGCAATCATAAAATTCCTTGAAAACTGATTAACCGCATGGCTAACCTGATTGGCAATACCCCTACCCGCATTTACAACTGGACCAAAATAAACATTCAACAAAACATTCACGCCATGATTTCGTAATACCCCCGCTATTTCCCCTATAAAATTCCATCCAGCGAAACCAAACATCTCTTTCAGTAAATCTTGATTTATATTAAACTTGTAGCGGCATTCCTTAAAATTTTTCCTGCAATAAATACCATAGACCAACCTCAAAACAACGGCAATCAACATCAAAAGTAAAGCCCACAATTCTAGTTTATCAAAGCATACATATTTTAAGATAAAAACAGCGAATAATTTAAGGAAAACCTCCACTACACCGATATAAGCGAAGAACTTCATTTTTTCATGAGCAATAACACACGCATTGTACGGAACACTAATCAAATTAACTAAGAAAGTCAATAACGAAAATTGGAACACAACAACAGCAACATTTCTTCGAGTTTCGTCTATTGACATCTTATTTTCAATAAACCATAATCCCGCAATTTCACCAATTACAAGAATAAACAAACCAATGATTAACTGGATGTTCACTGACATAGAAAACACTTCTCTTAAGCGTCCCCCATCTCCTTTACCCAATTCAAATGTTATATAACGGCTAATTGCACTGGATAGTGAACTGGAGATTATCGCAAACATCGCGACAAAACCTCCAACAACATTATATACACCAAAATCAGATTCACCTAATTCCTGAAGAACAATACGACTCACGTAAAGTCCTACAAACATCACAAAGAGCATACGGAAATACAGCAGCAACGTATTTTTGGCTAGCCGTTCATTTCTATTATGCTTAGGAGAATCCATCATATCATCTTTGTTCAGCTTCTAATCCAAAACATCATTCAGATTTCTGTCCAAATAAAATAAAGTTCAAAACTTTACTTTTTTCGAAAATTTTTTTCAGCAAAGAGCAAATCACGCATACATAGAGGCTGATAACCACACCAGAAACAACCTGGCAAAAAATAGATGTCAAATGTGTCGCGTGTGTAAAGCTGCCAAAACGCTCATACGCATCTGCTTTGATAAAGTACATTCCCAATTCAGGAAACCAGGGGATAATCATCGGACTTATAAGGTATATCGCCAAGGAAATCTTCCCCCACCGTATCAAAGTTCTTATAACAAGTGAGGTTTTTGAAAAATCAATGCTTAGCGCAAGCTTAAGGCACGCAACAATAGCCGAAATTGCGATAATGTATTTTTTTCCCGGAAACTCTGTTTCTCTCATGACAAGAAACAAAACACACCAAGCAACAACGCATAGCGAATATATCCAATCTTTCGAAGCAACAAGCTTTTCCATTTTAAAACGGCAACATACATAGCCTAAAAGAAAATAGGGGTAAAAATTACAGAATGCCGAAAAAGACAGCAAGTCATTCACGGATGTACCGGTCGACAAGCGCTTTACAAGGAAAAAAGCGACAACTGCCCCTACATGCAGGACCATTTCTACAGAAACTTTGTTAAACAGATAGCGTGAAACCAGTCTCGTTACTACGTAAGCAAGATACATTTCAAAAAGAACTTTCAGGAACCATTCAAAATATACCGCCCCAGTCCTTACATACAGAATCAACAAAAAAGAAAAACCCGGCAGCAACAAGGTCTGTACCCGCTTCCAAATCACAGTCATTCCCGTTCCAATCTTCCATTCCTTTCTTTTTAAGTCCACGAGATAACCCGAGACAAAGAAAAAGAGTGGCATGTGGAAAGAATAAATGACGTTCTTCACAAATAGGGGATAAAAACCACGATCTACATCGGCAGGGAATGTCCACGCCAAAAAATGTCCCATAACCACAAGAAATATGGCAAAACCCTTTAAGAGGTCTAGGTAATCCAGTCGTTCGCTTGAATTTGTCATTTTACAGGCAGAATAAATAGTATTTATCAATAAAATTTAAGTTCTACATTATGGGTCTGTATTTCGTCGATATCAGGAATTTTCTCCCAATTCCCGTAAATATCCTTAAGATATTCATCCACATTCCGAGGAGCATTGAACATCTTACCTTCAAACTCGATCCGCTCCACAGGGAATATGTTTTTCTTGTATCTTATGGATTTAAAGGGGACTCCGTATGGCATCCTATAATAATCATTTTTCTTACGATGAACGAGGTGCAATAAAGGCGTTATAACCTTCTTTATAAGGAAGTAGCTTACTGGCAAAAATGGCCTAAAAATACGTGCTTTTATACTCTTTCCTGCTACAACCCGCAAAATCAACTTATTATACAAAAACGTCATCCATTTTCGCGCACTCTCATAAGCACGGTCATCCTGATAAAAGATATCGACCTGCACCCCTCTATACTTCCTCTTGTTATGAAGAGCAGAATCCTGAATATATTCGCTTTTCAGATCTCGAAGAACATCCCAAGGAGAATAGAAGCCTTTGTCCGTTTCATCACATTGCAAAACAAACTCATCGCTCAATTTTTGGGACAACATGATTTTCTTGAATTTTTGGTAATCTTCAGCCGACATGCAAATATCGGTATCATCATCCCATGGGATATATCCTCCATGACGAGCGGCGCCCAACAAAGTACCAGAATCCAGCCAATACACAATACCATTATTTTTACAAACATCGTCGATAAATTCTAGCATTTGGAGCATACGCAACTGTGCGCGTCGCAGACTAGAACCGTCTGGATTAAAACGTTCACGAAGCCGAGTTTGCAATTCCGGATTAATCATATATCGAGTTTCGGGCACTTAGACATACCCCAGTTATATACTATGTCTATTTTTGGAGTATCTACACCATGTTTTCTTGCCAAATCCACAATAAAGCGAAGACCAAACGGGAAATCTTCTGTGAAATAGCGACTTTCAAAATCAGGAACCCAGCCATTTTCTACTTCTATCATAGGCGCTTTAATGGTCTCAAAAGCCTTGATAGAACTTAACTTCGCTGCAAGAGATTTTGCATCCGTTGATTCGTAGTATTCCAAAAGTGGAGGGACAGCCTTCTGGTTCATGGGAAGCTTTTCCAGCAAGCGCATGAATTCGGCATCCATATCTATTAACCACTGTGCCGCATCTTCCGTCCATTCTTTGTAAAATAGAATGCATTGGGCATAGGCCGATCCATCCCAGTCGTGCCACATGCTGTATAAGCGACCTGTGTGCAAGATCGGGTTACTATTCGTGAGGCAGGCTTCATAGAAACTCTGGAGCAAATTCACTGGCGTATTGAAGGATTTTTCAACAAAACTCCTGAAGCCATCACAATCCTTAACGTTTTCAACTGCAATGCTTAAGGACGCCTTGTAGCCAAGCAAATTTGCGCTCTTGCCATATTCAACAACGCGGGCTATAAAGGGAACTCGCTGGAAACCGAACAATTTGGCCTTCTCGCCAAGCACCTTATGAGCAAAAAAGAAGAACCCCGTACTACTCACAATGGAGCCGACAACAGTCTTTTCAGAAAGATACGGTTTAATCTGTTCTAAAGTCTGCTTTATCAGGAATCCCGGCAAGCAGAGTATAACCACATCCGCATCAGAAATGACCTCTTGCGGATCAGAGGAAATTTTGCCCAGGTGGCCTTCAAAGACTTCCCCATTGGCATCCTTTACTGAAATCTCGCGATTCCATTTTGCAGGATGGTTCGTCAATAAGTCTACAGAAAGATTTTCTTGAGAAGAAAGAAAACCTGCGCATACATGACCTAAGGAGCCCCCGCCACAAATCGTTATCTTTTTCACCTGTCTATTTCCTTAAAGGCATCGAGAAGTCTTGCATTATCTTCGTGGCTACGGACGGCGATTCGCATGTACTGTTTGCCGTCAAATCCCTTCTTGTCACTACAATCGCGCGTCAGTATGTTGTACTTCTTGAGCATCGTGAGCACAAGCTCATTCGCTTTCTTTGGCGGAAGGATTTCGCACAGGTAGTAATTGGCTTCCGACGGCATCACCCTCAAGAACTTGATCTTGCGCAGTTCATCTCCAAAGGCATCCCTTTCCTTGATGAACTGCTCACAGGCCGCCTTGTAGTCCTTTTCATACTTCGTATAGATCTGCATGAAGAATTCGGCGAAACTGTTGAGATTCCAGATACTCACGGTCTTCTTCATTTTGGCAATAAGGCCCTTATCTGCCGAACAGAGGATACCCAGGCGGATTCCAGGAACGCCGTAGCTCTTGGAAATGCTCTTCATCACCACCAGGTGAGGGTAAGCCTCCAAAATCCTGTCATCCAGAAGGGTATTTTCTTCGTAGCCATGGCTGAAGTCTACGAAGCTTTCATCTACAATCAGGCGAATTCCCTTTTTCTCGCACCAATCGGCCAACGCCAAGATATCCTTTTTGGGGATAAAGTTTCCCGACGGGTTGTCAGGATTGATCAGTAGCAGGTTGTCGGCGCGGTTCTTGCCAAAGAAATCCATCAGGTCCTGCGCCGAATAGCGGTAGTCGGCATTGCCTGGAACGAACGTAACAAGGGTTTCCGGATTGCGGCGGTTTGGATACTCCTCGAAGGTGGGGCGGGTCACACCCAGCGTGCCAGGAAGTTCCTCCATCAGAGCCTTAATCAGTTCGGCAGCGCCATTGCCGGGTATCACATACTCTTCCTTCACTCCCCAGCATTTAGAGGCGAGAAGGGTATTGACCTTCATGCCAGAGGGATATTCGCCAACGAGAGTCTTGAAGTTGGCGTTCATCTCGTCAATGATGCGGGAATAACGGAAATACGGGTTCACCAGATAACAATAATCCAGCATCTTCGGGAAACGCCAGAATCCGCCATAACGGCCGTAATACTTGCGGAGAATATCCTTCTCTTCCGCAAACAGCGCCTCGGCAATGTCAAGGTCCTGCTTGTCGTCAATTTCGTACCACTTTTCGTTGGTTATCGGCAGGGCTTTCAGGTCGCTCTTGCTCAGGAACGAAATGATTCGCAAGACGTTCTCGTAGTACTCGTTGTTGCCTACGGCCTTGCTATAAGCATCCAGGAAGGGAACATACTTAGAGCAGGAGAATTCCTTGCTGAACTTGTAGATGTTGACCGTCTTGTAATAGCTGTTGACTTCATCATAGTCAAATGCGGCCTTCGTCACGAAATTGACGATATTGTTGTCCCTGTCAATCTTGACCATGGTGCCGTCCATCCAGGTCTCATATTTTGCGACCAGGGCCAAATTGGGGAACGGATTATCCAAGAGAAGGTCGAACATCCCGTTGTCAAAGATCAGGTCGCTTTCGATAAGGAGCGTATCATCTTCCTGAAGTTGCTTTTTCGCAAGTGCAAGCGAATAAATATTGTTCGTCTTGTCATAAATCGGATTGTTTACATACTCTATCCGCAATCCGTTACGTTCCGTGCCAAGATAGTCCATCAGTTTTTGGCCTTCATAGCCAACAACGATTACAACACGGTTCAAGTCCAGTTTGCTCAGCTGATTAAGCGTACGATCAATCAAGGGCGCCCCGTTTACTGGGACCATGCACTTCGTATTATTCCTGGTGTATTCACCAAGACGCTTGCCCATTCCGGCCGCCAAAATTATCGCTTGCATAAAGAAACCCCAAATTTCCGTTTCAAGAAATTAAAGCCTTTCACAATCCAATTCTGCTTTTCCATAAACATACAGGGAATTTCCTTGTATTTGATAGAATTGGTTTCCAGCCACACGTCTATGAGTCGTTCACTTACGAAACCAAATACGCGGGAATCGTTCTGATTGTACTGGGAAATATCCAAACGCTTTTCCAATTCAAACAGGATATCAAAAAGCCAACTGCAATAATCGTTGAACTTTTCCTTTTTCATGATAAACATGTTGAAACGGTGCCCGATGGTCCGTTTCATGTAGGCGTCGTAAGCCCTCAGATATCCAGGATATTTTTCCGAAATGATTTCGCGTGTAGTGTCCAAATCTATGGCATGATGGGCGTGGACATATTGAGAATAATTGGACTCAATAAAATAATTTCTGGGCTTCGGCAAAATCACGTCATAGTCTTGAACTAAAGTCGCCAATTCCTCAGTCGTCAAAATCGAAGCCCACTTATCACCCTTAGACTTTACAGAAAAATGCCTGCGATAATGTGCCAACCCCATGTAATCGGCATCCAGATTTTTCCAGGCCCAATATAATCCTGTTAGCTCGCAATAGTTCTTGTTCTTTGCACTGATATTGTCGCCCGTGTTGTCCACGACGTAACCCAGGGAAGCCTTACCCTCGGCACCAACCTGAACCGGAACATACATCGGATCCGTCGGCATCTGATACGCCTTGTGCGTCGCAACAATTATCTTAGCATTCAAGCTCATACCAGCTCTTTCTCTCCACAATCCTTAAACCAGTCCCTAAAAGCCTCTTCCAAAGAATACCCTAGCGGATAATCTTGCGCCAATTTTGCGCCATCAATGTTGGTGGACACCATGAGTTTTTTCACGCGAGCGGGACATATACCTAAACCAAGTCCACCAAACATACCGCACACCGTCGCCGCAACCATCATTGGCTTTTGAGGAATGTACGGGATGTGGCGGTTCATACCTGTCGCTTTAAGCATGGTATTGGCAATCTGCTCTATGGTAAACGAGGGGGAATAGCAGCAGTTGTAAAGCTGTACCCGATTTGCGTTTTCATTTTCGGCCATAGCAAGCATGACGCGCACCAAGTCCTTCACATAGATGCATGCCTTAATTGTATCCTTGCGACCAGCATAGGCAAACTTATGGCCTTTCAACCCCTTATACAAGCGAGTCATATTGCCATTTTCACCCCTGCCAAATACGATCCCCGGACGAACAATTGAAAGTCTGCGGCCCACATTTTCAGCAGCCCATTCGCGATGGATTCTTTCGGCAACTAACTTGGAAATTCCATAGGGAGTATTGGGGGTCGGGAGAGTTTCCTCCGTCTTCAATTCTTCGGCAGCACCATAGGGAGCAATGCTACTTGTGAAAACGATACTCTCAATACCATGCTTTCTTGCAAAATTACAAACGTTTTCCGCCCCACGGATATTTGTTTCAAAATAGGCATAATCGGGATGCCCTGGGGTGCGGTGAATGGCCGCGAAATTGAAAATAAGGGTATTCTTGCCAAACACACCAGCCATTTCAATAGGGTTACGGACATCCACCTTTTGAGAATATTCGGTATCCTCGGCCAATAAATCAGCCACATAAACCTTGGCCTCAGGATACCGTTCCCGAAGCAAGTGCTGCATATGAGTCCCGACAAACCCACTGCCACCGAATATCACAAATGAATCAAACATCTATTACCCAAACTCCTTTCTTACGCATGCAAGAGCCTCAGCAATTACATGATGCATATCGAAATACTTATACATTCCCAAGCGGCCACCAAAAATCACATTGGGCTCCGTGTCAGCCAAAGTCTTGTACTTAGCATATAAGGCATTGTTCTTTTCGTCATTCATAGGGTAATAAGGTTCATCGCCATGTTTCCAGGTAGCTGGATATTCACGAGTCACTACCGTATGGCCCGTAGGTGAACCTCCCTGACAACCAAATTCAAAATGTTTGTGTTCTATAATGCGAGTATAGGGGACTTCAGCTTCCGTGTAATTGACCACGGCGTTACCCTGATAATTTTCCTGAGACAAGTCCTCCGTTTCAAAGCGGAGACTACGGTATTCCAGTTCGCCGAACTTATAATCGTAATATTCGTCAATCATACCCGTGAAAATGATTTTCTTCGCGTTGGCAACAAGGGTTTCTCTCTCCTTGAAGAAATCTACGCCTAAACGCACTTCAACCCCGTCCAGCATCTTTTCCACAATCTGGGTATAGCCACCAACGGGAATCCCCTGATACTTGTCGTTGAAGTAATTATTGTCGTAGACCAAACGCACTGGCAACCGCTTGATAATGAATGCCGGGAGTTCAGAGCATTTACGGCCCCACTGTTTTTCTGTGTAACCCTTGATGAGTTTCTCATAAACATCGCGACCGACCAGCGACAAGGCCTGCTCTTCCAAATTAGCTGGCTCACGTCCGTTCAAGGTTGCAATCGCCTCTGCCTTCTGCTCATCCAGCTTTGCCTGGGCCTCGGCCGGAGTCCTAACGCCCCACATCTGGCTAAAGGTATTCATGTTGAAGGGCAGATTATACAGTTCATCTTTATAACGGGCAACTGGGCTATTGGTATAGCGGTTAAACTCCGCAAACTGCTGGATATAGTCCCAAACTTCCTTGTTGCTGGTATGGAAAATGTGTGCACCGTATTTGTGGACATTCACACCATCCACATTTTCGGTGTAGACATTACCAGCAATATGGGCTCGTCGATCTATTACGAGGACTCTTTTTCCCCGCTTATGCGCCTCATACGCAAAGACCGCTCCGTAAAGGCCAGCGCCCACAACAAGGTAGTCAAACATTATGTCCTACTCCGACTTTCCCTTACCGATGCTAGACACCTCGAATCCTATCTTACGTAGAGCGGCGGCATCCAAGATGTTACGCCCGTCAAATACGAAGGCCGGCTTGGCCATGCCCTTGTAGATGCGGTTCCAGTCCAGCTCGGCAAAGCACTTCCATTCGGTGCAAACCACCACGGCGTGTGCCCCTTCGGCGGCCTTGTACGGGTCCTCTTCGAACTGTACCTGGTCCAACACGTCCTTCAGGTCGCGCTTGGCATCGGGAATGGCCTTCGGGTCGGTAACTACTGGCTGGGCATGCTCATTAAGCAGGTCCCGAACCACCAGGTTCGCCGGACTTTCGCGAGTGTCACCCGTATTGGCCTTGAAGGCGAATCCGAACACCGCAATCTTCTTGCTGGCAATGGTGTTGAACATAGTTTCCAGCATACGATCCACAACGCGATGGGTCTGCCATTCGTTAATCTTCACAACGGATTCCCAATAGGCAGCCACCTCGGGCAGTCCGTAATAACCACACAGGTACACCAGGTTCAGGATATCCTTCTTGAAGCAGGAACCACCGAAGCCGATAGAAGCCTTGAGGAACTTTGATCCTATTCGGGTATCCTTGCCCATCACGTAGGCAACCTCATCCACATCTGCACCGGTCTTTTCGCAGAGGGCGCTGATAGAGTTGATGGAACTGATGCGCTGGGCCAGGAAGGCGTTGGCAGTAAGCTTGGTAAGTTCAGAACTCCATAGGTTCGTGGTCAAGATGCGGTCACGAGGAACCCAGTGGGCATACACGTCCACCAGTTTCTGGCAGGCGGCAAGGCCCGACTCCGTCTGGTGAGACCCAATTAGTACGCGGTCCGGTTCGAAAAGATCCTTGATAGCCGTACCCTCGGCAAGGAACTCGGGGTTAGAAAGCACCTCGAAGTGCAACCCCTTGTCATTAGAATTCAAGATCCGTTCCATGGCAGCAGCGGTACGTACAGGGAGCGTGGACTTCTCCACGATAATCTTTCCTTCGTTTGCCACTTCCAGAATGTTGCGGGCGGTCTTTTCCCAGTACTGCAGGTCAGAGGCCTTTCCGGCACCATGACCGAATGTCTTCGTAGGCGTATTCACCGAAACAAAGATGATGTCGGCTTCCTTGATTGCCGCAGGAATATCCGTACTAAAGAAGAGATTACGACCACGGGCACGCTTTACCACGTCATCTAATCCGGGTTCAAAAATCGGAAGGTTGTCGCTATTCCAGGCGTCGATACGGGCCTGGTTTATATCCACCACAGTCACCTTCACATCGGGGCACTTGTCGGCAATTACGGTCATAGTGGGGCCACCGACGTAACCCGCACCAATACAAAGAATCTTGGTACTGAAACTCATAGTACTTACAATGTAGAAAAAAGGGCCTGAAGAGGCCCAGTCAAGCCCATTATGGCTGGCTCATTTTTACTTAAAATTCGCCGTCAGTGTTGTCACAGTATCAGGGGCAACAACCCGGGTTTCAGCCTTGACCCCGTCGCTCCAACCCGTAAAGGTTCCGCCATTGGATTTCGCCGTCAAAGTCACTGGCGTGCCCTTAAAGAAGGCCACCTTAACCTGACTGTTATTCAAAGGCAAATTATGGACCAAAATGGTTCCCGAACCAGAGGAAGACAAGGTCACTTCGGCTACATCTCCCAGACCGAAATGTTCTATCATTTCAGACAAAATAACCGCTTGCCTTTCTCCAGCAAAGGTCTTCATCTTGTTCAACTGCCCACTCATATAAGAGGCATTCAAATTCCATCGTTCCTGGTCCCTGGAAACCTCCGAATTGATTTCCGCCATCATAGCCGCAATCCGGGCCAGCAACCTGGACTTTTCAAAATAAGTCGAAAGCAATACGGACATACGGTTTATGAAGGCGTTTTTGAAGTTCTCATTCTCCAAGAGGCGGCGAAGCAGCAACGTAGATGCCGGACCATTGGGCCAATCGGGGCCATCTTCAGCTGTTGCAAAATCAAATATGTTATTCTTGAATTCGCTGTACTCGTTACCGAACCCAAAGTCCATATCGTAGATAAACCATTTCCATTTGGTCTTTGGATTTGTCCCACGCCATTTCTTCAGGTTGTTCGAAGGCCAGTCCCTATTGTTCATGAACAATTCCGTATGTACGTAATTCATAAAATTGTCCACATCCATCTGGGACGCCACTTCGGCATAATTCTTGTCGTTGTCTAGATGATTTGTCGCTAACCAATCCATCATCGCTACGTATTCCGTAGGCGACCCCGCCGAGGCGGAATTGTCTGCTTTCAGCAAATCAATCTCATCAGGATTCAGTCCGTAATGGGTTTCGAAGTAATACTCCGTACTACGTTCACGAATGCTATGGATGCCAAAATACTCACCATTATAATAAACGACAACGCCACGGCCTCGCTGGTAATCTACATCCAGCCCTTCCGTCACAGAACTGCAGAGCCTATCGCGAATATAGTCTGCCCCAAAATTGCCTCCGTTGTTGCGCAATAGGAACACCTTAAATTTCTTCAGGTTGGGAAAATCGGGGAATAGCGGATATTCCAAGCGCTTGTCACCATATTTTTCCTTGAACACAATGGCTACGGACTTTTTAGCGTTAGCCCTGCTATAATTTCCAAAAATCTGGAAACCAGCGTTCTTTGCGAAGGCCGGCGCATTGCCATCCTTTTCCAATAGTTCCACAAATACCGGAATTTCACGGTCCTCCCAATAGTTGGCCCCAAAATGGGGGCTGGGAGACTGTGCATAGCGCCCTTCCATGTAGATACCCGTATCCGGATCAAAAAGGGACTTCGGGTTCGCCGTCAGGAACACCACCGGCGTCTGCGGGCGAGTTTCGAATACATAGGTGCGGGTCACTATGTCGCCGGGTTCGCTACCCTTGGCAAAGTTGGCGCAGCGGAGCACCGTCGTCTTGTTAATTTGCAACTTATCGTAATGTGTACTGCTCTCTGTCGGAACCGCACCGCCTATTTCACAACGGGCATTGGCCTGTTTTTCGAGATTGATTGTAAACGCCTTGCTATAAAAACCCGAAGCTGGGAACGACACCTGTTTTTCAATACTAGGCTGTCTGCTTGCCAGAACCGTCTTTTCCATATAGCTGTAAGGAGACGGATCCGCATAACCCCAGCCCTTATGGTCATCGTAACTCCAACTTTTGCCAAGAGGTAGCTCAGGGTAGGCGACGGAATCCACCATATTGCCCTTGGAATCCATCAGGAAAAGGGTCCCGCCGGATTTATTCAGCTTGAAACTCGTGTGGGGCTCGTGTCCGCGGTTCCTGGCAATATACGAACTTACCTTGAAGGTCAAGGAACGGAATTCCTGCTCTTCGGGACTGAATCGCGTACCATAGATGTGGGCAAGATCCGGCATAGTCGTACCGGTAGGGAGAGTAATACGATAGGTAGAAGACGAATCTCCCGTTCCTGTAAGAACCTTGCTCCACCCCTTCCAATCATCTACATCGGGCTGAGCCAAGCGCAGCTGAAGCTGGCGACCTTTCTCAATGTAACCCGTAAGCAAAATTTCGTTTGTCTTGCTTAAATCCCTGGGATCAGAGGAGTTTCCCTTATCACCCGTTCCCACAAAGAATGAAATGGAATGCCAACCTAGTTCCTCATTTTCTCCATACTGCATAATTCCGCCAAACTTGCGGATTCCGCCCTCATCGTAGCAAGGCCATTTGCCCTGAGGGAGAGTCACGGTACTTTGCCCTGCAACCGGAGTGTTCTGAGAATCGGTCCACGTCCAGCAACCCTGACCTATCAAGTCGACGGAGTCATGGGGTTGCTCATAATCGGAAATATTCTTTCCCGAGAAAAATACGGCCAACATTTCCCCAGGTTTCAGGACAGCTTTCCCAAAAGTCCATTTGCTAGGTTTCTGCTTAGAGTCTGTCAGGGCCATACCTGACAAGTTTATCGTCTTATCCGAAAAATTGCGGAGCTCAACCCAACCTGCATCATCACCTTCATGATCCTTATAGGCTGTATTGACCGGATCAATTTCGGTGAACAGGACTCCTCCCGCCCGCCCTGATGATGAAGAGTTGGCAAAGGAACTGGAGCTACCCAATTCATCGCAGTCCAAACATTTCGGATCGGTTGAACCACCTGAAGAACACGCCGCAAGAAGTAGCGTTAGCAAAAGCGATAAAAACAGATAAATTCCCCGCACCATAATGGGGAATATATATTATTAATTTGGAAGTAGTTACTAAATAAACTAAAAACAGCTCTATCGAGCCTTACGACGGGGTCTGCGAACAATGAACAAACAGGCACCCAACAGCACCAAGCTCACCGAAATGGCCTTGCCCAGGGAGAAAGCCTCCGAAAACACCAAAACCCCTGCAAGAGTGGGGACAGCCGCACCCACGGCAGCGCTGAAGGGGATAATGAACAAGGCGCGCCCGCGAGAGAATGAAATCTGGGAATAGAGGAACGCAATGCCATAGGTGGCAATATAGCCGAGGGTCCTAAAATCCAACAGCAGGTTCGCCACCGAAGAGAGTTCAATGTGGTCCAGGTCAAAGTCCATGGCCAGGCTCTTGTAGAATGCCGCCGAAAGTCCAAAGCCTACTCCCATAATGAGGGAATCTACCATCTCGCGGTCCTTCACGAACAAGTGGGCAAAGAGCGTTACTAGGCAGAGCCCACCTGCATACGCCCAAAGCATACCGATGTTCTGCATAGCCGTAGACTCGCCCAGGTTTTCCACAGAATACAAAAGACCAGCCACCACAAAACAAATAGCCACCACAATACGCTTGGTCAAGGCCTCTTTCAAGATGCAGAAACCCATCAGCGCCGTAAGTACGGGATTCAAGACCATCATAGGCTGAACCTGGCTCAAGTCATACTGGGCCATGGCAATGTAGTAGCCCACCGTAGCAAGGCCCGAGCAGCAAATGCCCAACCACCAGAACTTGTTGGTGACAACGCCCTTAAAAAATTCCCAGGGTCTAGAGGTACCGCCGGTACGCTTGCCCACTGTGGAAACTCCGGATTTCTCCAGAATGTTCCCACAGGCAAAGAGAAACGCAGGGCCGATTGTCAAAAGAAGAAAGAGCATTGTTTAAAGCCCCTCGTAAATTTCCTGATAAATCCAGTAGTTTCCCATGACTCGCTTTACGTAATCACGGGTTTCCCAGTAGCTGATTTCTTCGGCGCGGATATCCCAAGGCTTGCCCTGACCCGCCGCCTGCCAGCGTTTGGTGGGCTTGGGGCCCGCATTGTAGTTCCCCAGCACGTACATATAATCATCGCTATAGTCCGCCTTCAGGTCAACCAAGTAACGAACTCCCAAGCGAATATTCATATAAGGGTTGTAAAGGAAAAGCGGATCAAAATCGGGAATTCCTTCCTTGGCAGCCACCATCTTGCCCGTGGCCGGCATAATCTGCAAAAGCCCACGGGCGCCCACCGGAGAGGCGATTTCGAAATTGAAGATGGATTCCTGCCGCATAACGCTATAAACGAAGAACGGATCAATGCGGTCACCGGAATGAAACTTCACCTGTTCCTTGAAAGGAATGGGATACAGGTAATGCAGCACGCCTATGGGCGGTGCCATCAGGCGACGACGGTCGATATTGTTCTGAAACTGCCTTGCAAGCCTATAACCGGCAGCCACCTCCCCCATCTCGTAGAAGAGCATTCCATACTCGTACAAGAAATCCAAACGCTTATAGTTCTTGCGGCGCACCTCATCGTAAAGGGCAAAGGCCTCATCACTAAAACCATAGAGGAACAGGTCACGAATACGGTTATACCGCGCCGAATTGTAGGTCGTGTCCGGCTTGCCCAGCTTCTGAGATGCACGAATCCAGGCCAGCGTCTCTTCGGGAGACATAGAAACCCCATGGGCGTAGGGAATGTCCTTTTCATCCATCAGCTTGTACTCAGCCAGTTTAAGGCGACTACGGTGGGCGTAATAGGCCAGCGGGAAATCTCTGATGCAGTCAAGGTAGGCTTCCCGAGCAAGAGAGTCCTTACCCAGTTTCATATAAGCGTCACCCAAAAACATACGGGCACCGCTTCCACTCCAGAGGAACGGTTCCTTGGCCGCATCAATAAAGGCGTCTACGGCCTCTTGCCACTTTTCCTGCTTGAAATAGACAAACCCTATGCGGAATTTTGCCCACTGGCGCTTCACGTTGTTCTTGAACCGGCGATGAGAAAGTTTCTTGAAGCACACGATAGCACTATCGTACTTTTCATTCTGCTCGTACTCAAAACCGCGGACCCACAAGTTGTTGGCATTTTCTTTGCTGAACTGGCTCACGTCTTGCAGCAGGGAATCCGTAGTCTTGATTTCCTTGGCATACTTCTGGGGGGCACTGCGGTACAACCGCAATATGGACTGCATCCACAAAGCCTTCGACTCCACAGAATCCAGAAGAAAACGGAACTGCGCAATAGATTCGGCTTCACGTTTAAGGTTGCGGAGAGTGACGGCGCGCTTTTCCCATAGGGCGATACGGGTATCCATATCCAGAGTACTGGGCGGCAAAAGCTTTTGCAGGGAATCTTCTGGTGGCGCCACTGCAAGGGCAGGATTTTTGGCCAACTGGATAGAATCCAGAATGGCAATGGAGTCCAGAAGATCAAGGCATGCCGACGCCTCATCTTTAGCACAGGCCATCTTGGCATAGGCAATCTTTTCGGGTAAACTTTCGGGGGTTCCCTGGACCTTGCGCAAGCGCTGGATAGCTATGAATGCGGAATCCTTATAAACCGTTGAACTGGCCAGCAGTTGCATGAACAACTTCTTTGCCTGCTTTAAATCCTTGAACTGTTCCAGATACAAAGCATAACGGTACTTGAGAGCTGCCGCATCTTCGCCCTTCGGGTATTTTTCCAAGAACACCTTCAAGGAATCCGCATGGGCTGCATCCGTAAGGGAGGTGTCCGCCATGGCGGCCTCGATACGCATACGCGAAGCGGACTTGTCGAACTCCGAATCACTTACGTACTTGTTGCCAAGTGCAAGCGTAGTGCGCATCTTGCTGTAATCGCCCCGCATAAAACAGGTACGGGCCATACGCAGAATAACACTTTTCTCCAGAACAGAATCCCTACCCCGCAGCGAATCATAGGCGACATAAGCACTATCCCAAAGTTCCCTGTAGTAGTAATAGGCGGCCTTCGCAAAATCCTGGACGTTTTTCGAAAGGTCGAAATCCGTAGAAGCCCGCTTAGAACGTTCCGCACGAACCACCAGGTTCTGGAAATCCTTAGGCAAGATTTTTTCCTGCTCCGAAAAAGGATCATTCAGGGGAACCGAGGCTATCAGACTATCGGTGCTTGCAAAAGTCGCAGGGAGCGAATCTTTCTTCGCTGAAGCCTGCTTGGGCAAAGCGGCGCCGGCCTCACTCGATGACTGGGCGGCGGGCACCGAACTCGAAGAAACGACAGCAGAGGATACAGCAGTAGAATCTGCAAATGTAACAGCACAAAAAATTAAAAGTATCGCTACAATCCTACTCATCAAGCCACTTTTTATATTCACATGTTTAATAGAATGTATGGATCCCCTCGGTGCGTAGCCCCTCCAGGATGACGTTATGAATTACATTCCACACTTCACATTCCTAACCACTACCTACTGTCTACTTTCTACTTATTTACCATCCACCTGGCCCACGAAGCTGGAAATACCCAAGTCCGAAATAGTCTGGGCATACTTCTTGTGCATATACTCGTTCACGTTGTCAGAATCATCCATCTGCAACACCGTCAGGGCCGACTCACGGACATCCTCGTAGTTGATGGAACGGATAATCTTCTTGGTGGCCATGACACTCCAGGGAGTCATAGAAAGCTCATCCACGCCAAGCCCCACAAGCAAAAGCACACTCATAGGGTCCGCACTCATTTCACCGCAAACGGCCACGGGAACACCTTCCCGGTGAGCGGCAATCACCACACGGTTAATCATGTGCAAAATGGCCGGATGGTGAGGCTGGAACATCTCGGTGATAAGTTCGTTGGTACGGTCCACCGCCAAAGTAAACTGAATCAGGTCATTGGTACCGATGCTGAAGAAATCCACTTCCTTAGCAATCAAATCTACGAGCATCACAGCCGCAGGAACTTCTATCATGGCGCCAATCTTGATATCACCAAGCTGTACACCTTCGGCCCTTAACTCTTCGGCACAGCGTCTGATACATTCCTTCGCCCTACGCAGTTCGTTCAGCCCTGAAATCATGGGAAGTAGAATCCGCAAGTTGCCCTGCTTGTTCGCACGCAACAAGGCCCGCAACTGCGTACAGAATATGTCTTCGCGGCTGAGGCACACGCGGATAGAGCGCCATCCCATAAAGGGGTTGGCCTCGTTTACGGCGGTAAGCCCAGCCACCAGCTTGTCGCCACCGGCATCCAACGTACGGATGGTCACCGGGCAGGGAGACATGGTTTCAAGAATCTCGCCGTAGGCGGCTTCCTGCTCGCTTTCAGTTGGCGCGTCCTTCTGGAAGAACAAGAATTCCGAGCGATAAAGCCCTATGCCCGTAGCCCCGAAGTCCGTCACCTTAGAAGATTCCGACGGAAGCTCTATGTTGGCGTGAAGCGTAATGTACTTGCCGTCCCGAGTCATAGGCTCCAGACGGCGCATGGTGAACAGTTCCCGACGCTGGCGTTCGAAAACCTCTTGCCGCTCATGGAACTTGCGGATGTCCTCTTCATCGGGATTGACGATGACCATACCGCCGGTACCATCTACGATGATGGTATCGCCCGCATGAACCTGGGCAGCCACGTTTCGAAGGCCGGACACCGCAGGAATCTGCAAAGACCTGGCCAAGATAGCCACGTGACTCGTGCGGCCACCGGTATCCATCACCAGGGCGCTCACCTGCCCGGGCTTGATGGCAATGAGCATGCTAGGCATGATCTCGTGGGCCGCAAGGACCACCCCCTGCTCCAGAGCCACATCCTCCAGTACCGGACCGGAATCGTCCATAGCGGCCATCAGGCGGTTATACAGGTCCCGGAGGTCCGCCGCCTTGTCCCGCATGGCAGGGGAATTGATCTTCTCGAACTTTTCGATGTAGCTTCCCAGCACTACGTGCACCGACCAGCGGGCCGTCTTGTGCTTTTTCTTGATTTTTTCCAGAACCCCGTTCACCAGTCCCGGGTCTTGCAGAATCATCAGGTGGGTGGCAAAAATCAGGCTATCGTGGATTCCCGTGCGGGTCTCGGAAATCTCCTTGATCTGGCCGATTTCCTTGGCCGTCTTGCTGACGGCCTTCAAGAACAGCTGTTCTTCGGTGGTGACCCGACTTTCGGGGATAGTCTCCTCTACGACGGAGATTTCCCTGTTGGTAATCGGGAATACCTTGCCCATGGCAAAGCCCGGCGACGCAGGAACGCCCACCAATACAATGCGTAATGGTTTTTTGGAAGTCTTAGAGCTAGAAGACCCCTTAGCCGGCTTCTTCGTTGAAGTTGTCATGGAACAACTGCTCCAACTTCTGCACGACTAATTCTTCATCTTCGCCTTCTACCTCGAACTTCACTTCGGAGCCCAGAGGTATGGCAAGCATCATCACGTTCAGAATGCTCTTGGCATTGGCCTTGGAGCCTTCAAAGATAATAGAGACGTCACTCTTGGCTGGGCCGGTAATATCCACAATCATTCCGGCAGGGCGGGCGTGAACACCAAGCTTGTTGGTAACCTTAAGAGTCTTTACAATCATAAATCCTCAGAAAATATCCACGTTGACATCAAGCCCATCGTGCAAGATGACCCTAAACAGGCTGTCGGCGGAATGAACCGTCTTTACCAGATCGTCGTGCAAAGTGCGGTCAGAGAGCAAGGCGCCCACCGTATTTTCCTTAGACTGGACCCTGGCGATGAGTTCATCCAGGTGCTTGGTAACACCCTCCAGTTCCGCAATCAAATTGTTGGCATTCCCGATAACTGCGTCCGTATTGGCAAACAGGTTGTCGATAGGCGGCTTGACGCCTTCCACCAGATTGCCGACCTTGGCTGTCACCTCGTTTAGGCCGGCCAGGCTCCTCTTGAGTTCCGGGTCCGTAGAGTTCACAAGCTCCATTAGGCGATCTTCCAGGGTTTCCGCCTTCACAAGCAGGGTATTGAACCTATCCTGGAAATCTTCACTGGCAATGGTGCCCTTCAGGGCCCTCTTCACCGATTCCAGCAAAACCTTGGTGCTGTCGCAAACTTCGCCCGCCAGACCGAGCGCCTCGGCGATACCGGCATCGAACTGACCGGTAATGGTGTCGCCCGGTTCAAAATACTCCTCGGAATCCCCGAGAATCATGCCAATCTGGCGTTCACCCATAATACCGATGTTCTGAACACGGATTTCGGAATCCTTGGGGATCATCACGTCGTTACGCAGGCGGATGGTCACCACCACCCTATGTCCAGCCAACTGAATGCTCTCCACCTTACCGAGCTTAACGCCGTTGACCTTCACTGGGTCATCCAGCACCAGGGTACTGACCTGTGTAAAACGCAGGTGGAAAGTGTTAAAAGTCTCTCTCGGATCCTTCTCATTCAAGAAGAACATGCCAAAAACCAAGATGACAATAGCCAGCAGGACGACAAGACCGACAGAGAAGTATAGTGTTGTATTCTTCTTCATTTTGGCTTTAAAATAGCATTTTTGTCAGATTTCGCCTACTCGACCCGTATAATGGGACTGTTATTTTCAATGCCATTCACGTGTCTATCCAGGAAATCATAGAGCAAGGCGTCCCTTTCCGCCTGGGGGAGCAGGAATTTTTCGCGACCCTCCCGCTGCATGAACACGTCCAGATAGGTCATAAGCACCCCTCCGGCCACGGACACGTTCATAGATTCCGTAATTCCGTACTGGGGCAGCTTGAATTCATAGTCCGCATGGGCCAGGGTGTCAGGGTGGTTGCCGTGGAACTCGCTTCCCAGATAAAAGGCCGTAGGCACGCTCAGGTCCAAGTCCAGAACAGAGTTGGTAGTATTGGTGCTGGCCACCGCAATCCGGTAACCCTTGGCCCGGAGCTTTTCCATGCAGAGCATGCGCTTCTTGTACAGGTAGATGGACATCCACTTGTAGGAGCCCTTCAAAATGGACTTGTTCACGCTGTAGGCGTTATCCTCCTCGATAACGTGAACATCCTGCAGGCCGAACACTTCGGCGGTACGGATGACAGCCGAAATATTGTGAGGGTCGAACAGGTCCTCCAGCACCATACAGAAATGGCGGGTCCGGCGGTTTACCACTCCGGTCAGGAGCTCCTTGCGGCGGTCCGTCACCCGGGACAGCAAGCTTTCCAAACTTTCCTTTTCACTCATATTCTACTCCTACTCTAACCTCAAGACATGAAGCATGGATCCCGTCGGGGTTTCACCCCTCCAGGATGACGTATTTCTCATTCCACACTACACACTCCACGCCCTTCATTTTTCTTTCACCTGAAGCGGCACGGGCACTTCCTTGGCATGGCGGCGCTGTTCCTGTAGCTTTTCAAAGTCTCCAAGTTTCCAGGGAGCTCCGTTAACCACATTCTCAAAATCCAAAACATACTGCACGTTTTCCATGGACTTGAGGGCCGCACTTTTCAGCATAGGCTCCTTGTTGCCCTTGAAATACTCGCCGGATGATTTCTTGATGTCTTTTACGATATGATCAATCTTGTCGCTTACCACACTCTTGAAAACCCGCATCTGCATAATGGAATTCAGCACCGAATTTCCCGGGAAAACAATGGCAGTTAGTTTGTACCGAATCTCCTTATCCGATATGGGGTCCATATCCAGATAAGCTACAGCCGTCCCGTGAAGCGCCCACTTAAGCACTTGGGCGTGTCCATAGCCAAAAAACACATTCCTCATACCGAGCTTTTGCCCAGCGCTGTCCTGCAAGGCCCAGTAGAATTCGCCCGAAAGGCTCCGGCCATTACTTCCGCTAAAGAACCTGCGGTTCTTGCTAGTGTATTCCAGCTGGTAGTTCGTTCCCAGATAGGCATTGATAAGCTGCGCGGTAAAGGGCATATTGTCGAAAAGGTAGCTGATGACACTGGGCCCCACTGGCAAGGTTCCCTTGTTCTCGTATATCACTCGGTACTGGCGTCCAAGCCTAGCGTAAATTTCTGTTGCCCCTGTAATCTTTGGGTCTGCAGGCAGGCCCCGCTTGGTAATCTCGACAAAGGGAGCGCAATAATCCTCGTTGTACTTGACCTTTGGCCAGGGCTTCTGATCTTTTTCCGTACAGAAGCCGTAATCAATGTTCAGGCATTTCTTGACCCCGGAACACAGGGAACGAAATCCTTCCTCGCCGCCGGATTTTTCAATCATCTGGGCACGGGCGCGCTCCCTCATCAGCGCTTCCCGTTTTTCCTGAGGCGTACCTTGAGCGACGGCCTCCGTAAACACGAATGCCACCAGCATCAAGAAAACAAGGAGCGACCTAGCCACAACAAAAACCTTTGCCTGCTACCTGAAATCCAGACTATCCTGCGGAATTATGGTAAAGGGTTTCAGGGCATCGAATTTTGACACAGGGCCCACAATAGAGATGGTCATCTTGTCCCGTGCAAAGTACTTCGCTATCATAGCCTTTACCTGGTCGGCAGTGACGGCGTTTATCTCTTTCACGTAATCCAGATAATGGTCGTAGGTCTTTCCCAGAAGTTCACCCTTAGCAAAGATGGTGGCCGTTGCCGAGGGGGAATCAAATAGGCTGGGCAGGCTTTCAATCAGAGCCTTTTTGGCCTGTTCAAGTTCCTCTGCCGAAGGTCCTTCCTTGGCAAGTTTTTCCACTTCTTCAAAAATGAGCTTCAGGGCAAAATCTACGGACTCCACCTTGGTCTGCAAGGCGATGGTGGTCATGGCAGTATCACGGTAGTCATTCCCAACCGTACTGTAAACGCTGTAGGCAAGGCCTTCATCGCTGCGCACGCGGTTCATGAGGCGACTGGTAAAGCTTCCGCCACCCAGGATAAAGCTTGCCACTGCCGCCGGGTAGTAATCCGGATGGGGCCGCTTCACGAAAGGCTGGTTGATGGCAATGTTCGCCTGCGTAATATCCTTGTCCACCACGTAGGTCCCTGGCTTGCGCAGGTAGGCAAGAGGTTCCGGCGCCACGAAGGCGGAGTCTGCAGGCTTGAGAGAAACAGCGGAAGTGTCCGACCTCCACTCGGCAAAAAAATCCTTCAGAAGTTGCACCGAGGAATCCCGGTCTACATCACCCGACAAGGCAAAGATGACCCGCTTGGACTGGAACACGCCCCGTGCGAGCCGCTTCAGGTCAGCCTCGGTAACCTTCTTGTATTCATCTCCGGTAGCATCCCACAAGCGATTATTGGGAGCATAGTTCACCTTGGCACGCAGAGCCGAAAGCACCTTGGCTGGCGTATCATAACGCTGCTCGTAAGAAGTGGCCGACTTGGTCTTGACTATTTCAAGCTGATCCTTGTCAAAAGTAGGCGCAAGCAACACCTTCTTGGTCAAGTCCAGCACAGAGACAAAATCCTTACTCAGGCAATCGATATCGAAAGAAGCCGTCCAGATACCGGCGGCAGAACCTACACCGGCGCTGATGAACTCCAGGGAATCTTCCAGAACCGTAGGGGAAAACCCACCACCGCCACCACGCCTAAGCATAGAACCAAGCATTTCAAAGGCAGCCTCGTCCTTGATCGACGCCGGAACCCTGGGATTCTCGAAATATACCGTGAAGTTCACCAAAGGCAGGCGACGGTCACTCACGATATAACCCACAATACCATCGGCAATTTCAACCCTGTAGTCCTTGGGATAGGGCGCCACGTACTTGTATTCCGGAAACTGGATATCCTTGTAGCTTGCGGGAATGTCTGGTGCTGGCGACGACGGGACCGACGCGGCTGAAACAGTAGCCGAATCCTTTGAAGCGGTAGCCACTGCAGCATTTTCCGTAGCAGGAGCCGGAGCACCAGAACAGGCCTGAATTGTCGCTAAAATAAGACAACCAACAAACAGCGAAGCTATTTTCACGTCAATCTTCTTCATTAATAGACAATATAGCTAAACCCCCATTCCAAATTGGACTAAGGTTTTTCAAAAATATTTGGTTTAGCGCGCTTTTTGATTGTATATTGTACTCATAGCCTTTCCGGTGGATCTTTATTCGGCCTCCCATGGAGCGCCGCCCGTCTCCAAGAGAGACATACCCACCCGAAAGGCTTTTTTTGTACTCTGCGTACAGGGACTCAGCTGAAACGGCCGGCCACTTGCTTGCGACGCCGTCCGCGCTCAGACACCACCGCCTCTATCAGGAACAACAGCGCCGCAATCCCCAGAAACAGCTGGTATCTATCCTGGTAGTTTTCGAAACGGTCGCTGGCCTGGTCCTTCTTTTCCAGGGAGGCAATTTCTGTAAGCACCTTCTGCAGCTGGAACTCGCCGGGGCTGGCGTAAAAATACAGGCCTCCCGTGACACTGGCGATTTCTTGCAGGGTGCCATCTTCAAGACGCGTGGTCACGATGTTGCCCTGTATATCCTTCTTGTAGGCCACCTCGCCATTCTTTGTCTTGACGGGAATTGGCACTCCTTCGCGGGAGCCGATACCCACCGTATAGATGCGGATTCCCATTTCGGCGGCTTCTTTTGCGGCATTGACGGCAGCATCTTCCAGTTCCTCGCCGTCGCTCATCAAGACCATCACCGAATACTTGCCCGCCCCGCCGGAATTCCGGAACAGGTCCATTCCCTTGCGGATAGCCTTTTCCAGATTGGTGCCCGGCATAAGCCAGCCCGGCTCCATCTCCCGAAGCATCATCTGTACGGTACCATAGTCTAACGTCAGGGGTACCATCACCTGGGCCTCGCCACTGAAAGCCACCAGTCCTACACGATCTCCGCTAAGAGATTCCAGAAACGATGAAATTTCGTGACGGCTGCGGATTAGGCGGTTGGGCTTGATATCTTCGGCCAGCATAGAAAGGGAAACATCCTGCAGAAGAACCAGATCCAAGCCACGACGTTCCACATGTTCCATCTTGTGGCCCCACTGGGGTCTCGCCAGCGCAACAAACAAGAATGCGATGGCAAGCAAGAGTAGGAGCACCTTGGCAAGCCTACGCCAAGGGGACACGCTGGTGGCGAGCTTGGGCAACATGGAAAGGGACACAAAACGCTCCGCCAGCTTCTTACGACGGTAAAAAGCATAGTAGAACAGAAGAGCGAACAAAGGCAGGGTGAAAAGCCCCCACAAAAAGCTCGGTTCCGCAAAGCGCATGGACAGACTCCAGAAATAGCAAACCTGCGGGGCACGCCCCGCGACACCCCAGAATATACAAAAAACGGGCTATTTCTCCCTATTTTTCGCTTTTTTTACCATAATTTCCGCGAAATTAAATTTTTATTTACAAATAATGATGTTTTTGTTAGGAAAAAGATATATTTTACTTATGAGAGGTGATTATGGATTTCAACCCCTTCATACTCGAGATTGACATCATTAGTGTTGCCGTACTTGCAGTAATGCGATTCGGCATTTCGGAGTACGCCATCCAAGACAGGGCTATCAGTGCGTTCCGCCGGCTTGTGGATTTTTCCATCCTGTTCTGCATCCTCAATTCCGCGGGAGGCTTCATTCCCTCCGCAAACATTCCTGCAATCAAGATTATCAACTGCCTTAAAATCATCACCTGCATTTGTATGGGATGTTCCTGGTTCCTTGCAGTATTTTTCACCACATCCGTAAGCGCCTACAATCTTCGTAAGTGGTTCACCCCCATCATTCTGCCCAGCATCATTGTCAGCGTAATCGCCATTGTAGACACATTCTCAAATATTTCCGTTGAACCACTGGAAATGAAACCCCTCGTATGGGTATTGCTGAACGTACTGACAATCCTGTACATTGTTTCTGCCTCACTGATTTGTCTCAGCAAAGCCCGCAAATGTACCAACCGATTTTTCCGGCAAAAACTGTACCTTATCAGCTTTATAATGGCGCTCCCGCTGCTATCGCTCATCTTGCAGGCAAAGTATTACGAGATGCCCATTACCTCACCCACTTTCGTTGTCGTCACCCTTGTCATATTCTGTTTTTACAAGGAACGCCGAATCACGTCCAACTCCGTAACCGGACTCAACAACACCAACAAGCTCGGCTCGTACCTGGAAAACATTACGCAAAGACAAAATCCGGCAAAGAGACTGTTCTTTGTCAAGGTTGAAATCGACAACTTCAAGGCTATGCGGAAAAAACACGGGAAAGATGCCGCTATGGAAGCCCTCCAGAAAATGGCCACATTCCTGCGTCAGCAATGCATCAATCGCGGCTCCTTTATCGCCCATCTGGACAAGTCCTCTTTCGCTATCGTTACCGAATGCTCAAGCCTTTCTGAATTGGAAACCCTAATGAACAGGCTGATAGCCACAAGCGCCACAAGCGCAGAACTGGCCCAAGGCTCTTGGCCCATTACATTCTCTATTTACTGGTCTGAATTCGGAATGTCCACCACAAGAACGGTGGATGAACTGATTGATGAAAGCGCCAAGAACTGCTACAAGCCCGGAGTTAAGGGCTAGAGATTTAAGGCTAGGGGATACGCACAAAACGCGTATTCGCGAGAATCAATTCCAACAGAATAAGAACCGCCCCGATTAAGAGCCAGGGGTAGAATTTTTCGGCATAGCGGGCGTAGGCCACCGTCTCGATTTCAGACTTTTCCAGCTGGTCGATTTCGGAGTAAATTTCTTCCAGCTGTTCCTTGTTCTCGGCCCGGTAGAACTTGCCACCGGTCTTCTGGGCAACGGCCTTGAGGGTGTTCTCATCAATGCCCTCTTCAGGAGTAATGTCCCGCTCGCCCCAAGAGATTTCGCCAGTCCAGGGATTTTGCTGGAAACTCAGGATTTTTCCCTTGCGCTTGCCCACACCCACCGTATAGACCTTTACGCCCAAAGACTGAGCCACCTCGGCGGCACGTACCGGAGAGATGACGCTGGCGTTGTCTTTACCATCGGTCAGCAGAACCACTACCCGGGACTTCGCCTCGGATTTCTGGAGACGGGCAAGGGCGTTCATGAGACCATCACCGATAGCGGTACGGCTCCCCATAATAGAATCACGAGCCAAGTCATCGGTAGCCCCGAGAATTTCCAGAAGGGAACCGTAATCTAGCGTTAATGGGCACTGGGTTACCGCACGGGCGCCAAATGCAGACAGGCCTATACGGTCGCTATGGCGTTTCTGAATAAACTCCGCTATGACCTGCTGGGCATAACCCATGCGACTGTATTTCCAGTAATCGCCAGACTTGAGAATCCGCTCTGCATTCAAGACGCCAAGCTTCGCCTGCTCCGTGCGGGTCAGCATATCTAGCGTACCCATGGAACCCGAAACGTCTAGCACCAGCATTATATCCACGCCGTCGGTGTTGGTGTATTCCACCTCGGTAGCATTCTGAGGGCGGGCGAGAGCCACAATAAAGCAGCAAAGAGCGGCAAGGCGGAGTGCCGGCACAATGTGGCGCATACGCACCCGATGGCTGGGCGAGGCCTTCTTGGCTATGGCCAAGGCCGGGAACTTGATGGTGCTCTTGCGACGCTGCTGGCGATAGACGTATAAGGCTACAAGGACAGGAACAAGAACGAACAGCCAGAAGGCCTCGGGATTCTGAAAATGTAACGAACCGATATCCATTTCGCCGAATAATATACAATTTTACGGGTGAAAAAAACAATATTCGGGCCTAGATCCTTCATGGCTAACGCCATTCAGGATGACACCGGCTCGAGATTGCCTCAGGATGATGGTGAAAGAAGGATTCAGGACGCAGTTGCCTTTTTGACCTTCGCACGCTTGCGACGCCAGGTCTTGAATTCCATATATAGCGTGCTGATAGTATAGATAAAGACCATCAGAATCAGGGTATTCAAGGGTTTGTTCAGGTTGCAGACGCCCCAGGCGATGGTAATAATCGGCAAGTGGATCAGGTAGGGGTAGAAGCTAGCGCGGCCCACCTTGCGGACCAGCGGAATGCAGAAGAACCTGGCCGCAAATCCCTTGCCGCTCAGGAGCGAAAGCAGGAACAACCCATAAAGCAGAATGGGCAGGCTGTGATGGAAGAAGTAGTTCACGCCGGGGTTCCATTCGGGCCGAAGCAGGAATAGGCTACCGTATATGGCGGCAAGGATTACCGCCTGGGCAATGCCACTCACGAACTTCTTCTTGAGAAAGTCAAAACCACCTTCGTTATAGAGCCGGAAAAGCACCATGCCGAACAGGTATTCGAAAATACGGACCGGAGCGAAAATATGGAAGAAACGGTACTTGGCCTCGTAACCGCTGAACCACAGATTGTCGGAAGCACCAAAGAAAACCGCCCACAGAATCCCCGGAATGAACAACGTGCCGAACAGAACCCAAAGCGTGCGGTAGTTCTGGCGGAAAAGCCAGCGGCTGAACCAAGGCGTAATGGCATAGCACATGAAAAAGCTAGTCAGTGACCAAGAGGGCTCATTCAGTTTCATGCCCAGATCCGGTACAATGGACCAGGTGAGTGAAAGGTGCAAAAACAGGCTTCGCCAGGGGTGGGTCATCTTGGCAAGACCCGCCGCAGCACAGTCGCCAATTTCAGAAAACGCGGGCAGGTGGGTGTAGCCGCTGAACTTGAACACCAGCACCACGAACATCAAGAGCGTCATGAAAAAATGCAGACGGTAGAGTTTCGCGATGCGGGCGAACATGAAGGGAATCACGGGAATTCGCCGTTCCGGATCGCTGAACTTGCTTGCAAACAAGAATCCCGCAAACACGTAGAAGATGCCCGCCGCAAAGGCAGGAGCGCTGATAATGGGCATGAGCCACTTGCAGTCCTGCATATAATTCAGTGCACTGGAACTGCCCAGGTGGAGCATCACGATGTTCACGCTGGCCAAGAGCCTAAGCCCGTCAATAGCCGGAAAGTAGTTCGGCTTGGAGGCAGTTGGCTTTGCCACACAATCTGTCGAGTTGTTTTCCATGGCTGCCAAAGATAGCTATTACTGCTCTTTCTTGCGGCCGGCAGAACGCTTCAGCTGGTTTACCAGGAACTTGTAGAACCCTTCGATGTGGGAATTGTCCTGCTTGCCGCGGAGGAGCGTCACCACGATATCGCGCTTGAATTCGATATCGGTAATCTTCAGGAGCTTGATTCTGCGGTTGTCCACCTTGCCCCAAGAGAACTCGGGCCAGAATCCCACGCCCAGGCCGCCCGCGATGGCGTCCTTGACCATAAGGGCGTTGTCGCTCTCGAAAATCAGGTGGGCCTGGAAACCTATACGGTTGCAGTAATCTTCGCAGATGGTGTGGAGCTGCTTGGAACCGTAAAGGCCGATAAAGTTAGTGTCGCCCAGTTCATGCAGCGAGATGCTGTCGCGCTTCTTGTATTCCGCCGTATTAGGAACGGCGAGGTAGATGTTCTCGGAACAGACAAAAACCTCTTCGTCGGGATTTTCCTGCGGGCGGTAGTTGGCGAAAGTCTGGATGGAAATGTCGTACAGGGACGATTCCTCTTTCTGCACCAGATAAAAACGGAGCGCCGGAGCGTCTTTCTTGTACTGGATAACCGCATTGGTCACAAAGGAAGAAGCCGCCAGGACCTTGAGGCTCACGGTAATGGCCTGCTTGTCGGACTTGGCGCGAAGGCGGGCGGGCAGGGCCTCGATGTCTTCGTAAAGGGGCTTCACCTTTTTGTAGAAGTAGTCTCCCGCTTCGGTAAGCTTGATGTTACGGCCGCTGGACTTGAAAAGCTTGACCCCCAGTTCGTCTTCTAGCTTGTGGATGGCATGAGTCAGCGCAGGCTGCACAATGCACAGGTTCTTGGCGCTCTGGGTCACGTGTTCGGTACGTGCCACTTCCAGAAAATACTTGATATGGGTCAGTTCCATAAAAACTCCAATTCATCAAAAATTTTTATAACACAAATATAAACAATAAAATCAGGATACAGAAGGGTAAAACAGGGATTTTTGAAAAAAATCATCAAAAAAAGTGATTAAAAATGAAAAAAATATTTATTAGTCAATATCAAAATCATGTTTTATCTTTGTCACCGAAAACAAAAAATCCCTAAGGGCCACCTTCAAAAGGAGTTCTCATGAAATCGGTTCTTAAAACACTTGCCACCACAGCCCTCGCCGCATTCACCGCCGTTGTCTTTACCGCCTGCAACGACAACCGGGACTGCACCTACAACGAGAACGGCCACACCCTCGCCTGCCCCGAAAAGACCTACAAGACCGCAACTCTGGGCGGAAAGACCTGGATGGCCGAAAACCTGGACGTGTTTACTCCGGATTCAAGCGTGTGCTACGCCAACAACCACGACAACTGCAATACGGACGGACGCCTGTACACTTTCGCCTCCGCATCGGGTAACGTATGCCCCACAGGTTGGACACTCCCCACCGTAGAAGATTTCAAGGCGGCCTTCGACACAAGCGAACCCGCCGCACTCAAAAACGCCAACGGTTTTAACGCCATCTTCGCCGGATTCAAGTACTACGACGGAAACTTCGCCGACAAGGGCGTAAGCGCTAGCTTCTGGACAAGCGACAGCTATGACGATTCCAGGGCTTACCTTGTCCGCATTACCGACTCCGGAATCGCCTACGAACACTTCAACAAGAACATTTTCGCCTCTGTCCGTTGCATCAAGAAATAGTGGTGGCCCTTCGTGACTAGTTCCCAGTTGCTATTTTTAAGTTTTTGACACCTCACCCCTCACAGGCACGAAGTGCCGCCCTCAAACCCCTATGACTTGGCTTATCAATCTATTCACCCAGCCCTCGGTAGGGCAACAAGTTGTGGCGATTGCCCTCACGGCGGCAGTCGGCCTCATGGTCGGAAAAATCAAGGTCAAGGGGATTAGCCTTGGCGGTGCAGGTGCCCTGTTCGTGGGCATTTTGCTTGGGCACCTGGGGCTCCGCGTTGAAGGAAATGTGCTCCACTTCATCCAAGAATTCGGCCTCATCCTGTTCGTCTATACCATCGGCATGCAGGTGGGCCCAGGCTTCATGGATTCCATCCGTAGGCACGGGCTGGTGCTGAACATTCTTTCTGTGGGGATTGTGCTGCTGGGCGTTATCGTGACCCTCTGCCTTTACTTCTTTACCAGCATGCACGACAACGTGCCCGTGCTTATCGGCATGCTCTGCGGTGCTGTGACCAACACGCCCTCGTTGGGAGCCGCCAATTCCGCATTTGCCGCCGCCGGCGTGGATACATCCCTGACAGGAATCGGGTATGCGGTGGCCTACCCCTTCGGCGTCATCGGGATCATTCTCGTAATGCTGCTCGTTCGGCTCGTGTTCCGGCAGGACCCCGCCAAGGCGGCAACCGACTATGCCGACGAAATCGCCGCCACCAGCAAGGAAATTGAATCTTGCAGCCTTACGGTAGATAACCAGAACCTGTACGGAATCATGCTGAAAGAAATCCCCGACCTGATTTCTAGCGGCGTGGTGGTGACCCGACTCTTGCGGGGCGAAAACATCTTTAC
>CAMIWK010000002.1 GCA_946402415.1 uncultured Fibrobacter sp. | reverse complement strand
CGGCCCATGCGGCGCACGGTCTTCTTCCATTCGCTGGTGTACTTGAGCACCTTGCCGCGGCAAGTTTCGTTGAACTTATCGACACCGAGCTTCTGGATTTCGGCAACGCCAGCGAGACCGAGCTCGTTCTGCACGAGGGATTCGATCGGAAGGCCGTGGCAGTCCCAACCGAAACCACGCGGAACCTTCTTGCCCTTCATGGTCCAGTAACGCGGAACGATATCCTTGATGGTACCGGCAAGCAAGTGACCGTAGTGCGGAAGGCCCGTTGCAAACGGAGGGCCATCGTAGAAAGTGTACGGTTCAGTTTCCGGACGGGAGTCCAGCGACTTCTTGAACGATTCATCCTTATCCCACAAACCGAGCACACGCTCTTCAATCTGCGGGAAGGTCTCTTCTTTCTTTACTTCACGAAACATAGTTTCCTCGGAACAGTGGAATGCAAGGTGTCATCCTGAGCGAAGCCCGTCAGGGCGTAGTCGAAGGATCCAGGCTAGCATTAACCACATGGACATTAAATTTTCGGCGGTAAAGATAGAAAATCCCGTTCATATTTCCAATTTCCTATCTTTCATACCATGCCTCGTAAGCGTAAAAAGCACACCCCCATGAGCCGCTCCCAGATGATGCAGGCGGTACATTCCGAGGACACCCGCCCCGAACTGCTTGTGCGGCGTGCGTTGTTCCAAGCCGGATTCCGCTACAGGCTTCATCGACGGGACCTGCCCGGCTCACCGGACCTGTTCATTTTGAAGTACAACGTGGTGGTTTTCGTGAACGGGTGCTTCTGGCACCAGCACGGCTGCAAGCTTACCACTCATCCAAAATCCAATAGCAGTTTTTGGAATGATAAGTTTACGAACAACGTAGTACGCGATGTCAAGACGGGCTGGAAGCTTTCCCTGCTGGGCTATCGCGTAGAGACCGTTTGGGAGTGTTCCCTCAAGAATGACTTTGCCCTCACCATCGAACGGCTGGTTGCCTTCATCAAGAGTGATGAAGAAACTGTAGAAATATAAAGAGTTTGGGGGATTCCTACCGGATGCACTTTACGTTGTCGATGTAAAGGTAGGTGCCGATGTTTTCTTGGGAAAGGATGGAGTTAACGCTCCAACTTAAATCTGTGACTTGGTTCCAATCAATGGAGCTGCCACCGTAAGTACCAATATCCTCCGATGAAAGAGTAATCGTTTTCCATTCGGTTGAGGAATTGACATAGGGCCCCCATCCGAAATTATTACCGCCTCCAAATGTAAAATCAACTGTGTGTCCCGAACCCTTGTAATCATACTGGATAGAGGAACAGTTGCTGAGTATTCCTAGCATACCATATGTTTTATATAGAAAAGTTAATCCAATGATTGCATAAGACTCGGACCCGTGAGAATCGCTATGGGTTATACCGGAAATATTTTCCATTGCCGCATAGGAATTTTTACCTGCTGTTCTAACCACATCGTAAGACCATCTAGATTCGTCTAGGGAATTGGAAAAAGATACGTTGTCACTTTTACCAAGAAACCAGATGCCGGGATACGCATTTTCTGCAACGTTGTTGTCGTCTTCAAAATCATCGATTAGCCCTGCATAGAAATGCCAAAGCCCGTCCTGGCATTTTTGTGTTCCGTCGCTACTGAGTTGACCATCATTTGATGAATTACAAGGACCCCAATGCTTTTCCTTTATCGCTCGTAACATTTCATTTTCTGTCGGTTTTTTCCAGCGACCATCGGAACAGATGTATGCAAGGTCATCACTGAGTTGCCCTTCATTTGATGGGTCGCATATGCCATAGAGGACTTCGTTTTCATCTGCATAAGTCCAACTGAACGGACTATAGTATTCGGAGTATTGCCCGTAATCAGGTACGCCAGTTTCTTTACATATCAAAGCCCAATCATCACCGTAATCATTTGTGGTTGCTTTGGTTTCGCCTCTGCGTTTGGATGTGCAGACCCCTATGGAATCTTCGTAATAGCCGCTGCTGTTTGCAACTAGCCACTTGTCCAGACCCTCGTCATATATATATGTTTTTCCTGTGGAAATGCCGTAGTTTGTCCAAATCTGGCTTGTCCAAAGTTGGCCATCGGTTCCCTTGTTTCCGGAGAGGAAGTTGATTGCTGCAGGAATATCCATTTCTTGTTCTTCCCAAACATATATACCGCAGCTGCCATACATACCATTTCTATCATAATTTTCGCAAACATAGTTGACAGGACCTTTTGGACAATTTTCATAACATCCGTATTCATCACAGTAACTATTAGAACCAGAACACTTTGTTTCTTCAACAGTGACCACTTCTCCCTCTCGTTTGTGTGTGCACCCGCCAAAGTCATACCCTTCCTCTAGAAAGCGCTTATCTAATTCATCTGCATCGCCCCACTTCCCACTTTCTACATCGTATTTGTAGACTATTTCGGTTGCGGGGCCAACCCACAATTCTCCATCGCTGCCCTTCTTTTCTTTTCCAAATTTGAAAAAATCTCTTTCTAAATCGGTTGCAACCCTCCAAAATCCGTCTTCGCAGATAAATTGACGGTAATCGTAGCTTTCGCTGTCGCGGTTTGCTACACTTTGGATTTTTCCTTCGTTGTTCTTGTTGCAGTCCCCAAGGCCGTAATTATTGTACCAGAAAGTTCTCGCATACTTTTCAAAATCGGGAACATCGCCCAGTTCCCATTCTTCAATATTTTCACGGATGTCGTAAAAATGAAAAATGTCGTAGGATAGTCCTCCGCACATTGATATTCCGCCCCTGACAGGCGCAAGTTCTTCACGGATCCAGTCCGCAATTGCCGCCTTGGTCTTTTCATCATCCCAGGTGCCGTCTTTCTCTATGTCGGCAGCAAACTTCGCCAGGCGTTCGGTCAGCTCCGCTTCGGATGATCTTTCACTGTCATACCCTGTTCCTCTGAGCATCATTACACTAATGGCAAGCAGGGCGGCGTTTCCCTCGCCCTTGCTGAAAATGTCCAGGTCCTCTGAACTTGCAAAATTACCGCTGATTCCAAAAGCTTTGAGAATTTCGGCTTCGGCTTGTTTCTTGGCTGCAGGAACGTTGATGCCCGTACCCACCAGATAAAGGACGCGCTCGTATTCCAGGTGGGTGAGCAGGTTGATGTTCACGTTCTTGCGGTCAGAAAGGTCGGTTATGGCATAAAGGGTAATGGCGCCCTTGGATTTTTCACCAGTGATTTCGTTACGGAAGTAGCCGTTTGCCTCTAGCAGGGCGTACTGGCTTGCAAGGGATACATTTGACACCTTGAATTTGCCATCATCGCTTGTGATTTTACCGGTGAAGCTTTTGCCGGTCTGGGCGTATGTTTTGCCGTCTAGTTCGTAAACTTTTACGGCAGTACCGGTCACAAAGGGCCCTTTCTGGGAGAATCCTGTGATGGACTTGTTCTTGATGGCCACCACCGGGGGCTGAATGTAGGCAGAAGAATCCTGTTTATAAGAAGAATCTTTAGCAGACTGCGCTGCGCTGGAATCAGCGTTGACCCACTTGCCGCTTTTGCAAATGTAGTCTGCCTTCTCGCTTTTGACAAAGACCGTGTCACCTTCAAGTTTGTCAGTACAGTCATCTAACTTATCAATAGATGAAACGACCTCGATTTTTTCTTCGGCATTGTTACTGCTGTCATCGCCGCAGGCGGCCAGGAGGAGGGTGAAAACAGACCCTATCACTGCTGTCATTCTGGAGGGGCGCAGCCCCGATAGAATCCAGGGTGACGTTACGTTCTTTTTAATGGAAGGATTCTTCATAAGTTATCCTCGGGAAAAACGAAGAAAAGGCCCTTCGACAAAGCTCAGGGACCTTACAAAAAGTTGCGTTGCGCAGCTTTGTAAACTAGAGTTTACATGGGGGGGGGTAACGCAGTACTACGGGTCTGCACATATACAAACCCGCCCAAACGGTCAGTTTGTGCGCTCAAGAAAATCATAGCCTAAATATACTCTAATATCCGCAAATTTGTTCAAAAAAATCCATAGTCCCTTGATTTGCCGCGAAAAACACTATTCCAACTTGGAATATGTTCCTTTTCCTATCTTTCATACCATGCCTCGTAAGCGTAAAAAGCACACCCCCATGAGCCGCTCCCAGATGATGCAGGCGGTGCATTCCGAGGATACCCGGCCCGAACTACTTGTACGACGTTCACTATTCCAAGCCGGATTCCGCTATAGGCTGCATCGGCGGGATTTGCCCGGTTCACCCGACCTGTTCATCTTGAAGTACAACGTAATCGTATTTATAAATGGATGTTTTTGGCACCAACACGGTTGCAAGCTTACCAGTCGCCCGAAATCTAACAGCAGTTTTTGGAATGACAAGTTTACGAACAATGTAGTGCGAGATGTCAAGACGGGTTGGAAGCTTTCGCTATTGGGTTACCGTGTGGCGACCGTCTGGGAGTGCTCCCTCAAGAGCGACTTCTCGCGCACCATCGAGCGCCTTGTCGCTTTCATCAAGAGTGACGAGGAGACCCTAGAGATCTAAGCTGCTTCAAAAGAAACTATCTTTGCTGCCGAAAAAATGGAGCGTCTTATGAAAGGTTGGTTTGCATTTTGTTCGGCAGCGGTATTGGCGGCGATTCTTGCTGCAAGCATTACATCTTGCGGGAAACAGGAAAATGCCCCGGCATCGCAAAAGAGCGCAGAGACCGCCCCGATGGAATGGTGGAAGCAGGCTGTCTGCTACGAAATCTACCCGAACAGCTTTATGGATTCCGATGGGAACGGCACCGGAGACCTTAAGGGAATCACGCAAAAGCTTTCTTACCTAGAATCGCTGAATGTCGGGTGTATCTGGCTAACGCCGGTGTACGCTTCACCAATGGTCGATAATGGTTATGACGTCGCAGATTTCTACAAGATCAACCCGCTTTACGGCACCATGGAAGATATGGATTCTCTGGTTGCAGAGGCCAATAGACACCACATCAAAATCGTGATGGACCTGGTATTCAACCACACTTCCGATCAGAACGAATGGTTCCTGGAATCCAAGAAAAGCAGAGACAATCCCAAGAGCGACTGGTACATTTGGCGAGACGCAAAGCCCGACGGTTCTGCGCCGAACAACTGGCGAGGCATTTTCGGTGGTTCCGCCTGGCAGTGGAACGAAGACCGCAAGCAATACTACCTGCACACCTTCGCCACTGCACAGCCCGACTTGAACTGGGCCAATCCCGACGTGCGACAGGCCTTGTACGACATCACGAATTTCTGGATTGAAAAAGGCGTGGGCGGCTTCAGGATCGACGCCATTCCCTACATCAAGAAACCCGCCGAAATGGCAGATGGCACGCCCGATGGCGCGGACGGCATGGTGAACATTCACGACATGACTGTCAATACAGAAGGCATTCTTGATTACCTTTACGAATTCCGGCAAAAAACCGTCGCAGGCAAGGGGGTCTTTACCGTTGCTGAAGCAAATGGCGTCGGTCCCGCATTACTCAAATTCTGGGTGGGCGAAAGCGGTGCATTTGACATGCTGTTCGAATTCAACCACCTGTCGGGTGGCGACATCTGGCACAAGGCTAAAAAGATTTCTATACCGGAACTCAAGAGCGCCCTCATCAGCAGCCAGGCCGCCACGGCAAATAACGGCTGGTATCCGGTATTCTTCGAGAATCATGACAAGCCTCGTTCGGTTAACGCCTACTTTAGCGAAAAGGCTGATCGCGTGCTTGCTGCAAAGGCGATGGGTACAATTATGCTGACGCTTCGAGGAACGCCCTTTATTTACGAAGGGCAGGAACTCGGTATGAGCAATGTCAAGTGGAATTCCGTCGAAGCCTACGATGACGTGAACACGAAGCCACAATATAACTTGGCTCTGCAAGAAGGCTATTCCCCTGAACAGGCAATCGCCTATGTACAGGCCTACAGCCGCGACAATGCCCGCACCCCGATGCAATGGGATACGAGCGCAAATGCCGGATTTACCACAGGCAAGCCTTGGCTTGCACTGAACGAAAACTTCAAGACCATAAACGCACTCAGCGAAACGGTAGATTCCGCATCGGTGCTGAACTGGTATAGGAAACTTGCTCAAATCCGCAAGCAGCAAAAGGCGCTCACGCAGGGAACCTTCACGCCGATTCTTGCAGCTCACGAGCAGATTCTCGCATACAAGAGAGTCTTCGCAAGCGACAGCGAAAACGATACCGTCACCGTCCTCGTGAACCTGAGTGAAACGGAAGCCTTGTATGACAGCACGATAGTAGCGGGCGACAAGCTGATTATTTCAAGTTACGGCGATACGGAATTCGGGAAAATGCGTCCCCTGGAAGCGGTTATATTTGCTAACACCAACCGCTAAAAAGAACGTATAATCGTTTGTTCCATCGAACGCCTCGTTGCCTTCATCAAAAGTGACGAAGAAACTGTAGAAATTTAGGGTCTTTTGTGGCCAAATATTCCAAATTGGAATATCTTTTTGACGATTTATTGGCCTCTTAGTTGCCTTTTTTCAATTTCTGCAAATATATTATGATAAATACACATAAAAAGGGGGAGTCTATGTCTGGCACAAAATCTAGCCTTAGGCATGTGGTCTTGATTACCTTGTCCGCTGCAATAGGTGGATTTCTGTTTGGTTTCGATTCGTCTGTGATTAACGGCGCAAATGGGGCTCTAAAGGCTCATTTCAATGCGACGGATTATGAACTGGCTTGGTCTGTTTCGCTTGCACTGATTGGCGCTGCCATCGGCGCTTTCTTTGCTGGTAAAATTGCAGATGCCTTGGGCCGAGTGCGTTGCATGCTTTTTGCGTCGGACCTTTTCGTTTTAAGTGCCATCGGTTCAGGTATTCCCTTTGGCATTCCCGACTTTATCATGTGGCGTGTGATTGGAGGCCTTGGCATTGGCATGGCATCTATCATTGCCCCAATTTACATTGCCGAAACTGCACCCGCTCATTTACGTGGACGACTAGGATCGATGCAACAGTTTGCCGTTGTGATTGGTATTTTTGTGGCGTTGCTTTCGAACTATCTAATTGTGCAAATTGCTGGGTCGGCGAATAACCCGATGTTTGGTCGTATTAAGGCTTGGCAAGTGATGTTCTGGGTCGAAGTCATCCCGGCCGTAATTTACGGATACGCCGCCTGGAAACTTCCAGAATCACCTCGTTACCTTGTTCATAAAGGATATTTAGACTTGGCAAAGAAGGTTATTGCGCAAATCAATCCCGAAGGGATTGATGAAGAAGTTGAATCTATTCAGGCAACTTTTAAAAACAAAAAGCCTTCCAAATTTACCGATATGCTTGAAATTATTGATGGCAAGGAAAGGGTTTCGCCGATTCTGTGGGCGGGACTCGGTCTTGCTATATTGCAGCAGCTGGTGGGCATCAACGTGATTTTCTACTACGGTACTATGCTCTGGCAGAGCGTTGGTTTCGGTGAGAGCGACGCCTTCTTAACGAGTGTGATTTCCAGTGGTGTGAATTTGGTGATGACTGTGGTCGCAATTATGCTGATTGACAAGATTGGCCGTAAACCCCTGCTGCTAATCGGTAGTATCGGCATGGCTGTTACCTTGAGTACGCTCACTTTCTGCTTCATGAGTGCGGGTGCCGATGGAAGCTTGCCGGGACACGCCTCCGTAATCGCGTTGATTGCTGCAAACCTCTATATCACCTTCTTTGCGGCAACATGGGGGCCTGTTATGTGGGTGATGCTTGGCGAGATGTTCAACAACCGCATCCGTACCATCGCCATCGCTGTTTGTGGACTTGCCCAATGGTTTGCAAACTTTGTGGTCACCTGGACATTCCCGGTTCTCACCGGCGAAGATGGTATCGGTGTTGGCCCCACATACGGAATCTACTCGCTCTGTGCCATCTTCAGTATCTTCTTCGTGGCTAAGTTCATTAAGGAGACAAAGGGAAAAGAGCTCGAAGAGATGTAGCTTGATTGCGTTAGGAATCTAGTGCAAGTGCATGATCACCGGGCGGTTCTTGCCAGCCTCGGTCTTGTGGATGGTAAGCTTGCCGGTACTGTCGTAGCTGAACTGCTCGCCTACGCGTTCCCCGTTCACAAAGGAGAGGCTGTCTCGCAGCACACCGCTTCGGTACCAGTTCCGCAGAATCCCGTTCCGCTTGCCGTCTTTCCAGAAGGCCTCGTTTGCAAGCCTGCCGCCCAGGCTGTCGGGGTAGAAACTCCTGCTTACCGCAATCTCGCCGTTCTCCCAGATTTCTTCGTAGCGCAGGTCGTGGCCCTTCTTGTAGTACCACAGGGTGGCTCCCGCAACAGTCTTCCCTAAGATGGCGCTGCTGTCCAAAGTGCCGCCAGGAACTCCCGCTACAAAAGATGTCTCTGCGCAAATCATCCCGTAGTTGTCTTCGCACTGCCCGTAGCCGATTCCCGTGCCGTTTATGAACTCGCTTTCTATTACGAAGTGCATATGGCCGTCATCCAGCCGCCAGATAGAATCCCGGGCGCCCATCTTCCAGCGTTCCCGTCTATAGGGTAGCAAACCGTCTTCGGAGGGGAGGTAAAATTCCCGAGCTCCGTCCAAAACGCCGTTTGTGTAACCCTCCGTAACAAGCCAGGAATTCTTTTCATCTGCGGCGTAGGTGATTTGCGGACCGTTAAACACTCCGTACCGGCAGCTTGTGGAATGCCTTCTTTTCCCATTTTCGTAATACTCCACGATGGTCCCCAGGCTGTCGCCACCGTGGCAACTGTTCTCTTCTTGGAACTTTCCGCTCTTGGACCACTTTTTCCACACGCCTACGGTGTCGCCTTTCTCGTTGTAGTGCTCCTCGAAGGCCTTGTTGCCGTTGTAATGCCAGCCTTCCCAGTCTCCTACGGGGTGGTCGTCCTTGTAGTAGCGCACCGCCTCTACCTTCTTGTCGCCGTAGAAGCTGGTCCACTTTCCGGTCCTGAGCCCTTTCTTGTACTGGCCTACCATGACCACGTTTCCAAGGCCGGTCCATCGCTTGATTTCGCCGTGGGGAACGTTGTCCTTGTAGGGGATTTCGAATTCCTTGATGCCGTTGTTGTACCACTCGTTCCGCTTCAGTATTTCCCCATCGGGGTACACCCATACCGAGGTCTTCTTGACCCCGTTGGAGTGCCTTTCTATCACCTGTTCTTCGGCTCTTTCCACGGTACAGCCGCAAAAGAAACCGAAAAGGCAAAAAAAAGTGGCAAAATGGAGCGGCTTCATAGCTTTTAAGGTAGAAAAAAGGTAATTTCTTTTCGTGGACGAAACGAAAAACAAGACCATCGCGGAAACATTCCGCTCCAAGCTGAAAACGCCCTGGGTGTGGATTGTGGTGGCCCTGACCGTGGGGCTTACCGTGCTTTTCTCGTTGTCCCAGAAGCCCCAGATGGTCCTATACTCCCAGTACATCAAGTCCCTGTCGGATTTCCAGCTGCTAGATGCCCGGCTTTCCAAGGATATGGAACGTGCCCGCAGCGGTTACGGGTTGGACACTATGAGAATTCTGTCCGAGACCATGACCCTCAGGGAGATGGCGGTCTCCTTTGCCCGCCAGATGGACGAGTTGCAGGGGTTCGGTTTCAAGGCCCCTAGTTCTGCCGCAGTGGGCCGCTTTGAACGTGAAGTCTTGGGCAAAGTTTCATCGGCTAGGCGTTACCTGTCTATCCGGACCCAATGGCTGAAATCCTGGCAGCAGCTTTCCTATACGGTGAACGGTCTGCCCGACAATCAAGAAAGCGTGGTCCGTGAGCTTCTGGATTCCGCCCGTGCCGGGTTCCCGGTGCGCCTGCCCGAAGGGCTGGGCTTGCCGGATTCCCTCCATCACCAGTTGGACATGTTGCTCAACGTCAATTTGGACCTTTCGGTGGCTTGGAGCCGCTTCGATAGCGATGTGGCCATGCTGAACAGCGAGGAACTGATACAGTTTTTCCAGATGGAGCGGCTAAACGAAATCGCCTTGAATGCAAAGATTCCCTTGGTCTTCTACTTCTTGACCTTGGTGCTTCTTTTATCTACATTTTTCTTCATGTTCCGCTCCAAACAGTAACTTTCGATGCCCCGATTTCGTTCCCGACGCTCTATCTATTTCAACTTGGCTTTACTCCTGCTGCTTGCGGTGGTGTGGTGCGTATCTTACGCGGGCCCTGTCTTGCAGAGCTTTTTCAAGGAAGAGCATCTCTTTTATGGTCGGGTATCCTATGCGGCTATCCCCAGCGTGTTCGGTGGTTCCAACGTTCCCTTTCTGGACAAGACCTTTTTCAAGATAAACGGCGACGACAGCGCCACCTTCGTGCTGTATGCCTCCGAAGAGATGCTGGATTCCATGTCGGACTGGTTCAACTTTGCCGCCATCAATGTGGGGGATGTTCCCCTGGAAATCAGCGCCGTTCGGCTTTCCGGCAACCGCTATATCGTCAAGTCTATGGCTTCGACCTATGGCGAACTGGATTGGGAAACCCTGGCCGAGTACCAGCTGTTCTACTCCCTGATTGTTCTGGGGATCATCGGCGTGTGTTCCGTCGGGTTCCTGATATTCTTTATCCTCGCGATTAGAAACCGCCCATGAAATTTCTCGGGATAGTCCTTCTGGCCTCTGTTTTTGTCTTTGGGTTAGACCGGAGTGCCTCTCTTAATGTCCCCGTAGGCAAGGGAATGCTCAATAGTCCGGTGGGAATCTGGTGGCCCGCCGTAAAGGGGGAATCGCCCAAGGCTTTTTCTAAAGCAACCGTCATCGTCTGGTTCCACGGCGGCATGAAAAGTTCCAATTGCGAGAAGGGGCTTGAGGCGGGCAAGTCCATTAGTGAATTGATTCCCGAGGCCATCGTCCTCAGTGCGTCTGCCTGCAAGGAAAACCACTGGGCCACTCCTCAGATGGTAGAGGTGGTAGACGCAGCTCTGGATTCGCTAGCGCAGCGTATGGGTCACCCGGTTAAGGATGTTTCCCTGGTGGGGGTGTCCGATGGTTTTTTCGGAGTGATGTTCTATTCCCTTCATGGAAAACGTCAGGACGTGAAAAACCGCCTGATGGTCAGTTCCTATGGCCCGTTTTTAGGGACGGCCTCGGAGGCGGCTACCGCTATGAAGGGAAAGTCTGGGCGGTGGCGGTTTTTGCAGGGCGGTTCCGACAGGCTCTATCCTTCGGGGGAGACCTTGCCCTGGATTCAGGATTTTTGCAGGAACGTGGGGTCGGACTGCGACTTGAAGTATGACCCGGCTGGCGAACACGACTGGAGTTACTGGGAAAAACGCTACCCGCAATGGATTAGGAATGCGATTTTTATAAAAACCCCTTGACAAAATCCCCTTTTTTTTCAAAATTTGGTGCACCACGCGGATGTGGTGGAACTGGTAGACACGCTAGATTCAGGTTCTAGTGCCTGCGAGGGCATGAAGGTTCAAGTCCTTTCATCCGCACTGAAGGCCCGCTGACTTATGTCAGCGGGCTTTTCTTTTGGCATCCTCTTAAATCAAAGCAATTTTTAGAGGTGGCCTTTACTATATATCTTCCGCATGAATGAGCTGTTAGAAGAAATTCCCGAAACGGAACTGCCAGGCGAACGCGTGGTTCTCCGACCGTTGCACGAGCCGGACGCCGCCTCGCTTTATCGCCTGATCGATTCCTCCCGGGAACATCTGGGGCGGTTCCTGCCCTGGTCCCCCGATTGCCGTTCCGAAGAAGACGTGGTGTCCCGTCTGGAAACCTGGGAAATGCAGGCCCAGATGGGAAACGGCGCTTGCTGGGGCATTTTCGAGAGAACTTCGACAGGCCTTGAACTTGCGGGCTGCATCTTTATCGGTTGGGTCCATTTGGAGCACCGCTCGGCCACTGTCAGCTACTGGCTTGGGCAAGCGTACACGGGCCGCGGCCTCGCGACGCAGTCCCTGAGCATTTTAAGCAGGTTCTGCTTCGAAACTTTAGGGCTGAACCGCCTAGAAATCACCGCTGCAGTTCAGAATTCCGCCAGTATCGGGGTTGCCCGCCGCTGTGGATTCCAGGAAGAGGGCGTTTGCCGTGAATTTGAGTACCTGAACGGCAAGTTCCATGACCACCTCCGGCTTTCGAAGCTTGCTGGGGACGTGGTTACTTGGGTAAACGATAATTAACCAAACGGTAGTGCTTTTGCCCCCCTATACTTCTATTTTTGTGGCATGGACAATGGAGAAAATGAAAAATTGATAGAACCCGACGTGTTGCAATACACGAATTTCCGCGTGTATCTTCGGGACTATTACGATTATAAGAAGAAGACCCAGCCAGCCTTCAGTTTGCGCTTTTTCGCTGAAAAAGCGGGCCTTTCCAGCCATGCACACCTGAAATTGACCATTGACGGCAAGCGAAACATTACCAAGAGCACCGTCACCAAGCTTATACACGGTCTCGGGCTTATCAAGCAACGGGCTACCTACTTCGAGAACCTGGTATTCTTTAACCAGGCTACCGACGATGAAGAAAAGAAGGTCTATTACGAGCAGCTGGTCAAGGCGAGCCCCCATTCCAAGCTCCACAAGATGGATCAGGCTCAGCTCCGTATTTTCAGGGAATGGCATCATTCCGTCATTCTGGAGATGGTCTCCCTAAAGGGCTTCAGGCCCATTCCCGACTGGGTATCCAAGCGGCTCCAGGGCAAGGTCACTCCCGCCCAGGTGCAGGAATCTTTCCAGCTGCTCCAGGAACTGGGGCTTGTAGTCAAGACGGCTAACGGTTTCCGCCAGCGTGACCCCATGATTACTACCGATGATGAGGTTCAGGACTTGATGGTAAAGCAGTACCACCAGCAGATGCTTTCTATGTCCAAAGATAAGTTGTCCGAACTGGCAAGCCAGGAACGAGATTTTTCGGCCCTTACATTCAGTATTAGGCGCAAAGATTTCCCCAATTTGAAAAAACAGATCCAACTGATGCGCAAAGAACTGCTAGATTTCTCTGCCAGTGTTGGAGAAGGTGACGAAGTCGTACAGGTCAACATCCAGCTGTTCCCCCTAACCAGAGGAATGTAATGCGCTTTGTGGGGTTTAAATTTGGGTCTTTGTTGACTATGGCATATGCTGCCATGGCTTTTGTCGCTTGTTCTGATGATAAATCTGTGGCGGGAATTGAAATCGGGAATCCGTCCATGGCTTTTACGGCGGATTTCTCCGTAGATTATTCCGAAGTTTCCACCAATTCTCTTTCCAAGACCTCCGCAGCCAAGGATGAGCCCTTGCTGTTGGATTCTTTCGCCTTGGATTTCTTTGAGGTCCGTTCTTACTCCAGCTATTATGTGGACGTGAATATTGACATGTCGAAGGGCGTACAGCTGTGGCCTGGCGAGGACCTTGCGGATTCATCTCTGAAGGTATCCTTTACCGACGCTTCTGTAGTGGAAGAACCCTTCAAGAACATCCGTCTAGAAGACAAGGGTTATCTGAAAGAAATGGGCGTTTCGTTCAGACCTGCCAAGCATACACCCAAGGTTTATGGAAAACTCCTGCTTGACGGCGAGTACGTGCCTGTGCAGTATTCTCTGGCTTGGCTCGAACAGTTTGAACTCCGGTACCATTATTCCCAGATAGAAAAGGTATCGGATAGCATTGCCAACCTGTCCGTGGTGTTCTTCCCTCGCTACTTTGTAGATGGAATTGATTTCTCCAAGGTGAAGGTTGCCGAAGACGGCGCGGTTTATCTTGACGCTACCCATAATGCTCCTATATGGAAAGAACTGAACCAGCAGTTTATCTCCAGCTTCAGGCCATTGCGGTACGGCTACTCCGATACCGATGGCGATGTTGCCGAGGCGTATGTCTTGGATATTTGGGAAGGAATCATTGGAGCGATGAGCGATAATACCATCAAGAACGGAGATTTTTCTAACGATTTCTATAGCTGGATTGTTTTTGACCAATTTGGTGGAAGCTCGAAGGCTTCCGTAGAAAAGGGTTCCGATGGAACGCACTACGCCAAAATCCAGGTGACTAGTGGAGGCAAGTTCTCTTACAGTGTCCAGCTTATTCAAGAGAACGTGGCTTTGCTCGCCGGCAAGAAATACAGGTGTGTTTTCAATATCAGGTCCGATGTCGATGGTCAAATTACTGCAAGGATTGGGGCCTACGATGATTATCAGACAATCGGTTTCCAGAAACATGTGGATGTGGGAACCTCGAGCAAGTCTGTGGAAATAGAGTTTGTCCCGAGAGAGAGCACTCCTTTTGCCAGATTTGAGTTGAATTTGGGTAGCAAGGAGAGAACTTTCTACATCAAGGACGTGAAAATATTCCGCCTGCAAAAGTAGGTGAGAACTGTAAAAAATCAAAAATCTGAAAGTTTTTAGGCATATTTCCGGTGAAAAAAGCGTCTATACAAGAAGACGCTTTTTTTTGTGAGGAAATATGCTTGAATCCTGGTCCAGTGTCGTTTTTGGTATGGAATGCCTGGGATGTGGTTGTGCTTCGGAATCTCTGGATCCCTGGCTTTGTCCCGATTGTCAGAAATCCCTGGCGAATCTATCCAAGGAGCCCCGGTGCCCCGCTGAAGACGTGGTTTGCCTGTTTCCTATGGAAAAGCTGACCCGTCGGTTGGTTCATTTGCTGAAATACCGGGCTGTTCCTGGGATGGCGAGCTACCTGGTGAGGCGATTCTGTGGCTTGCGGGGGCAAGGTTTGTTTTCTGATTTTGCGCGCCCCTTGTACTTTGTGCCGGTACCCCTCCATAGGGCTAGGTTTAGGGAGCGGGGGTATAATCAGGCCGAAATGATTGCGGTCGCCTTGGCGGCGCAGACGGGAGGTCGGATTTGTCGGTGGCTTAGGCGTTCTACATTTCGGGTTTCCCAGACAAAGCTGTCTCGTGGAGAGCGAGAGAGGAATGTGGCTGGGGCCTTTGTACCGCAGCTGCCATCGGAACTTCCTGAAAAAGGGACGGTGATTGTCGTAGATGATGTCTATACGACGGGAGCGACAACGGGGGCCTGCGTTGACGCCCTTGGTAAGGATTTTCCGCTAGACGTGAAGGTGTGTACCCTGCTTTATGATATGCCTTTTAGCGCCACCATGGACTTTGTGGCGGATCGCCAGGCATTTTGGACCCCTTAAGTTCAACTCATCAATAATTTATATCATTTTAATGAAAATTATGCATTTGATTTTATGAATTTCTGAGGGTATATTATGGACGTAAACAAGAAAAAAACAGAACAAAGGAGTTCATTATGAAAAAGATCGTTTTTACTGCCGCTATCTTTGCTGCCGCTACCGCATTTGCCGCCGACAACACTCAGACCGCCGCCGCACCCGCAACCGAAAAGGGCTGGACCCATTTTGTAGGTGCTGGTGTTACGGTGCCAGTTTCCAAGTACAATGTAGAGGGATCGGATTTCTCCCTGGTGAGCGCTGGGCTAAACCTCAGTTATATGGGAATCAGTAAGAGTGGCTTTGCGGTTCGTGCGGACTTGAGTTCTGGCGCTACGTTTACGGACGATGTCAAGTACAACGAAAAGGAAGATGCCGATGTTGGCACCTACGTTGCGGGCGAAGTCGGGCTCGGCTACGGATTCGTGAATACGCCGGACTGGACCGTTGCCGTCTTCGCGACAGTCGGTGTTGAAGGCTCCGTGTTTACGAGGGACACGGAAACCTACAAGCATCCGGACCTCGGAAAGGTGGACTGGACAAGATCTGTGACGCTTGGTGCCCTGACCCTTGGTGGCGACGTGGTTGTCCGTAAGGCTCTCGGCGATCATGTGGGCGTGTTCGCTTCCGTCGGTGGCCGTTGGGCACCTGTTGCAGTGTGGCTGCTTACTGACGAATATGACAACGACGATGTCAATCGTAAGGATACCTTTAAGTCCGACAAGAGCGATGGCGGATTCTCGGTAGTGCCTACTGTAGGAGCCATGTGGAATTTTTAGGGATCGTGAAGTTCTCGTTTACGACCTACTATGAAAAGGAGGTTGAAAAAGAAAAGTGCCCTTATGTAAAATTAGCGAACAAAAGAAAAAACGCCCTCATGGGGCGTTTTTTTTACGGAGGAAGAGGGACTCGAACCCCCAAGCCTGACGGCGGCGGTTTTCAAGACCGCTGACTTACCAATTAGCCTATTCCTCCAAAAGGTGGGTAAAGAATAAAAAACTGATTCCGTTCCGTCAATGGTTTTTCTATCTTTGGGCCCATGAAGGGAGAAAGTGACGACGAGACCTTAGAATCGGGAAGGATTCTGGAGTTGCTGTTTTCGTATATGCCGAAGATTGCGGCAGAGCGAAAAATGGACAACCTGCTAATCCTCATGGCCGACCTGGGCCGTACGATGGTGTCGGCGGACCGCTGTTCCCTTTGGCTTATCGACAAGGATACGGAAGAACTCTGGACCAAGGTGGCTCACGGGGTGGATGAGCTCCGGATTCCCTTGAATGCCGGTTTCGTAGGCTATTCCGTACGGACAGGCAAGCCCTTGCGGATAGAGGACGCCTACCAAGACCCCCGGTTTGACCGGCGGAGCGACGAAAAGACCCACTACCGCACCACATCTGTACTGACCGTTCCCCTTTTGGACACGGAAGGTGTCGTGATGGGGGCCTTTCAGGCCATAAACAAGCAGGGGAATTCCCAGGTGTTTACCCCACAGGATTTGGAGAGGCTGATTCTTACAGCAGTCTATTCCGCCAAGACGGTGGAGTCTGCCCGCCTGATTGCCGAACAGGAGGCTACTCAGAGGGAAATCATCCATATCTTGGGTGAGGCGTCCGAGTATCGCAGTCAGGAGACGGGCGATCATATCCAGCGGGTGGCGGAAATCTCTTACGTTTTGGCGAAACATTACGGGCTTCCTGAAGAAGATGCCGAGCGGATCAGGCTTGCGGCTCCTATGCACGACCTGGGGAAAATCGGCATCCCCGATTCCGTATTGAACAAGCCAGGCAGGCTTACCGAGGTGGAGTATGGGGTTATGAAGTCTCACGCCATCATCGGCGAAGAAATGCTCAAGACCTCCAAGAGGGCGCTTCTTCAGTTTGCATCGGTCATTGCGGGATCGCATCATGAACGGTGGGACGGCACGGGGTACCCCCGCGGTCTAAAGGGTGAAATTATCCCCCTGGCTGGCCGTATTTGCGCCGTCGCCGATGTTTTGGATGCCCTGAGCAGCCCCCGTTGCTACAAGGAGCCCTGGCCCGAGGAGCGTATTCGTGAGGAATTCATGAAACAGCGCGGCACCCAGTTTCAACCGGAACTGGTGGACTTGCTGCTTGCTCATTGGGATGAGGTTTACGGACCTTACCGAAATTAACGTTTTTTCGGCGTTTTACGGCAGTCTTGTAAGAAAAAGAAAAGCTTCGGTCGCTAAACCGAAGCTTTTCGTGGTTCCGATTGGAATTGAACCAACGACACGCGGATTTTCAGTCCACTGCTCTACCAACTGAGCTACAGAACCAAATTGTAGCCCAAAAATAGCTGATAGAGCTTGATTTGTCAAGGGTAAATAGAATATTACTAGCTTTTTTACGAAAAATCATATAGATTTAGGTAGGATATAGAGGACATATAATGCGTATTTGGTCTTTTGCAGTAAAGATATACCTGGCTGTGTTTTGTATGGCTTGCTATTTTGCGTGTTCCAATGGATCAGGAACAGTCATCGTTGAGGAAAAGAAAGTTCCATCCGACGGAGATGTTATAATTGATTCCCTGACTGGCGACACGATTAGGGATACCGTGCGAATTTATCCGGATACCACACTGCGGTATGTGGGCAATTCCGCCCTGCATATTACGGAGATTGCGTCTCTCAATCTGGACTGGATGGACAGGGATGGCGATGACCCCTCCTGGGTGGAAATATATAATTCGGGTGGAGATACGGCGAATCTCAAGGGTTACGCTCTTGTAGAGAACCTGAAGGAACCCAAGAAGTGGGTGTTTGGCAACGAATGGATTCCGCCCAAGTCTTTCCGTACGGTTTTTTGCGACAAGAAAGATATTGCGACGGTCTATGGAATCAAGGATTCCGTAGATGCCGACAAGAACGTACTGCATAGCCGTACCCATACCAACTGGAAGCTGGATAAGAGCGGGGGTACGATTTACCTGGTTGACCCGAGCAACGGTATCCGAGATTCTGCGGACTATCCGGAACTTGCCGGCGGAGTTAGCTGGGGTATTGTAGATGGAGGAGACTGGAAGTATTTCGGAACGTCAACTCCTGAGAGAAAGAATACGGATGCTACCGCTTATGACGCTATGGCTCCGTCGGTAGATTTGAGTTCCATCAAGGCGGGTTTCTACGATGAAAAGGGCGTGACCATCAATCCGCCGACTCTGGAATCTGGCGTGACCCTCCGCTGCACCAAGGACGGCTCGGCTCCCACCTCGTCTTCCGAAGTCTTTAACGCCCCAATGACCATTACCAAGAACACCTCTCTCCGTTGTTCCGCCTTCAAGAGCGGAACCCTTACCAAGGAAGTGGTAACCAGGACTATCTTTGTTGGCGAGACCGTGCAGATGCCGGTAGTGGCTATCAGCGTGGATCCGACTTTCTTGAGCAAGTATTATACCCAGGGCCTTGCCGGAGGTACGCCGAACTATAATTCCGCTATGTACCAGGATGTAGAGTTCCCTGTACACGTGGAATATTTTGAAAACGGAAGCAGTTCCGATGGTTCCGCATTTGATGTGGATGCCGGTCTTTCCCTGATGGGCGGCTACAGCCGTCTAGAAGACAAGAAGTCCGTAGGCATCGTCATGCGTGAAGACTACCAGGACGGAAAGATTCATTACCCGCTGTTCGAAACTCGCAAGGAGACCGCCAACACCTTCAGGGGATTCAACTTGCGCAATAACGGAAACCGCTTTGTGAGCGACTACCTGATGGACGCTATGGCGGGAGCCCTTTTGGAAGGGACAGAAGTGGATTACCAGCGTAGCCGTCAGGTGGTGGTTTTCTATAACGGCAAGTATTTTGGTATCCACGATATGCGGGAGCGGTTCAACAAGCATTATGTAGAAACCAATTACGGGATAGATGCCAACTCGGTAGAAGTTATCAAGCATTTGGGTCATGACATTACCAGCAATACGAATTCTACAAAGACATACACGGATATGCTTGATTTGGCAATTAAGGCAGATGCTGTTTCCGATGCCGACTATGCTACGCTGAAGACCATGATGGATGTGGGCAACTTTGCCGATTACATGGCCTTTGAAATCTATATGCATAACGCGGACTGGCCCGGGAATAATGTCCGTGCCTGGCGTAGTCCCGATCATCCCTACAAGTTTATGGTCTATGATATGGACCATGGTATGGATTGGATGTGGCCTGCTTGCAGTGAGTTTGTTACAAATGAGAGTGCTACTGGAACCAATATGTTTAGCTGGATTGCCAAAGCCGGCTGTAAGGGATATGGCTATTCCGACACCCGCTCCTTTGCCAATGTTTTCAACCACCTGATAAAGAACTCAAATTTCAAGCGCCTGTTTATCAACCGCTCTGCACTGCTGTTCAATGATTATGTCAATTCTGCCCGTGTCAAGTCTATTTTGAGTTCCATGGCGTCGACCCTAATCAGTGATGAAACGTCCAGGGACCAGAAGGCTTTTCCGAGAAGGTGGTACCACAACGCCTGTGAGGGTGAGTTCAGCATATCGGGCTCCTGCATGAAGACGTGGGCGGAGAACCGCGATAAGACTTTCGTTAGCGATTACAAGAGTCAATTTGGCGTAGGGGACCTGGTATCGGTCAGCATTAGCGCCTCTGGAAATGGCTCTGTGCTGATGGAGGGCCGCAAACTGCCTAGTTCTTACACGGGTAAGTTCTTCTCTAAGAACACGATGGAGCTGACGGCGGTACCTGCGGCAGGTGCAGCGTTTACCGGCTGGAATGACAAGAATAAGGACAATCCCCGTATTGTCACGATTTCGGACGGAGCAACCTTTACGGCCACGTTCAAGTAGAAGAATTTCTACATTTAACGCGTGATTAGTCCCGTCCGTAAAATGTTCGACGGCATTGCCGGTCGTTACGATTTTCTGAACCATTTTCTAAGCTGTGGCCAAGATATTCTGTGGCGGCATTATTGTTGCCGTCAGTTGAAAAAATACGGTGCAGGAAGGCGCCTGCTCGACCTGTGTGGTGGTACGGGCGACTTTGCGGTGACTTTTGAAAAGCTCTGCGTAAAGCCAGACGTGGCTGTGCTGGGGGATTTTTCCCTTGGTATGCTGAGGGGTTCTGCGGGGAAAAAGATGACGGCGACTCCTGTGCAGCTAGACGCCATGCGAATCCCCTTTGTAGAGGCGTCTTTTGACGTGGTACTGAACGGCTTTGGTATGCGAAACGTTCCCAATGCTCGTGGGGCACTGCAAGAAAGTTTTCGTGTGCTGGCACCTGGCGGCTACCTTTGTGTGCTGGAATTCTTTGCACCGCGCAATGTGTTTAACCGTTTCTTTTACGGGTGTCTTGCGCCTGTGTTTATCCCTTTGCTTGGGGCTTTCTTCAGTGGCAAGAAAGAGGCCTATGAATATCTGGTGAATTCTATAAAGCGATTCTTGCCAGTGCAGGATTTCTGCCGCTTGGCGAAAGATTGCGGATTCCAGGTGATGAAAGTGAAAAGTTTCAATGGCGGAATTTCTTATGGGGTTTTCTTGAGAAAGCCTCTGGAGGCATCCCATGGCTAGGTATATTCTTGGAGTGACTGGAGCCAGCGGGGCGATCTATGCGGCCCGTACCGCCATGCATTTGAAACGGCTTGGCCATGAGATTTCGCTTATAATGACAAAGCCTGGTCGCGAAGTGGTTGAATTCGAAGGGCAGGGTGCCCTTTTTGACTACGCAGATCGCGTTTTCAATGTAGATGATTTTTTTGCGGAATGTGCCAGTGGAAGTGCCGATTACAAGGGTATGGCCGTAGTGCCCTGCTCTATGGGAACACTGGGACGTATTGCCGCAGGGACTTCGGACAATCTGCTGGTCCGCGCTGCTGATGTGTGTCTCAAGGAAAGGCGGCCCCTGGTGATAGTGCCTCGGGAAATGCCCTACAATATGATTCACATAGAGAATATGGAAAGGGTGACTCGGGCCGGGGCAATCGTGATTCCTGCTTCGCCGCAGTTTTACAGCAAGCCCTCCTCTATCGAAGAACTTGTGGATACGGTGGTGGCGAAAATCCTTAAGCACCTAGGAGCGGTAACGGTTGAAGATTGCGCGACTATTGTAAAGCCATGGGACGGGGGCTCCTCGTGTTGAAAAAAATTCTAGAGTTCGGCCACTTAGTGCGCTTTAGCCATTCGCTTTTTGCCATGCCCTTTGCCATAGGCTCCATGTGGGTGGCGGCGAGGGGTTTCCACGGCATGGATGCCGTGGAGGCGGTCAGGATTATTGCGCTAATTGTGGGCTGTATGGTGACCGCCCGCAACAGCGCCATGAGCTTCAACCGCATTGCCGACGCCGATATCGATGCAAAGAACCCTCGCACGGCAAAGCGTCACCTGCCTGCCGGTCGCCTGAGCAAGGCGTCGGTCATTGCGTTCCTAGTGGTGAATGGAATACTGTTCGTGACTTTTGCGGCGCTGCTGCAACCCCTCGCCGGCCTGCTTGCCTTGCCGGTGTGGCTCTTGCTGCTTTCGTACTCTTACTGGAAACGATTCAGCTGGCTTTGCCACTGGTTCCTGGGTTTTGCCATCGGTATGAGCCCCTTGGGTGCCTGGATTGCCATACGTGGGGAATTTGCGTTGTTCCCGTTTTTCTTGCTGGTAATTCTTATGCTTTGGATGGGTGGTTTCGATATCATTTACGCCACCCAGGATGAGGAAATCGATCGTGCTATGGGGCTCCATTCGGTACCTGCACGCTTTGGTCGCAGGCGGGCCCTGCAAATTGCCTTCTGGAGCCATATGGCCATGCTTGTCCTTTGCGTGGTGTTTGGCTTGTTTTGGAATATGGGAGTGCCTTGGTGGGTGGTTACAGGCCTTATGACAGCTGCGGTCCTCTATATCCATTTGTTCCGCAAATCCGATGACCTGGATGCTATGAATCGGGATTTTTTCTTGGCCAATGTGGCCATTAGCGTGTTGGTCATGGCTGGACTTATCGTGTGGATTTGCATGGGAGGTAACGTCGATGCCCTTTATTAAAAGACCCGATGGAAAGTTCACGGTGGAAGGCAAGGTCAAGATGTTTCAGCAGATGGGTTCTGTAGGAGCGGTTCTTGCCCTTGCCTTTATCATTGTGATTGAAACGGGTGTAGCCGGTGAAAATGCCTCTCTTGCGGAGATGGGCCTAACCGCTATGATTGTGGTGCTGGCCGTTTCGCTTATCGGAAGCTTGTACTTTAAACGGAAACTATAGTTAGATTTCCAAGTCGGCGGAATAAACGGTTTCGACGGTTCCGTCATCGCATTTGAAAAGCAGGCTTCCGTCATCTTGCATATCGAGGATGGAGCCGGTCTTTTTAATGTCGCCTTCACCCCGGGTCTGGTCGGTACAATGGTTGTTTAAAATGATGGTACCCCGCGCCCCGATGAATTGGTCCATACGCTTCCAGGCGCTGACCCAGGGGCGTATCCCGAAGGCGCGGAACTGTCCGATGGCCCGTTCCAGATTCCCGATAAGCAATTGCAAAAGCTTTTCACGATTGGTTTTCTGGCCGCAAATGTCTTTAAGCGTTGTTACGGCGCGCCCGAGGGCGGCGTAATCAGACGGATCGCTGTTTACGTTGATTCCTACACCCATGCTGACGGCTGGCTCCCTAAAGTCATGCTGAACTTGTTTCAGCATCGGCTTTACCATCACAACCTCCGCCAAAATCCCGCAGAACTTGTGTTTACCGCAGAGGATGTCGTTGGGCCACTTGACGGTAACCTTGCCGATGTCCTTGTTGCCTTGACCTCTTGCGTTCGATTCTTCTTGAAGGTTTTGAAACACCTCTGCGAAAGTGAGTGCCGCCACCTGGGTAATCTGCGGAGCGGATGCCAGCGGAATCCCGTCCAGCGGAATCAGGATGTTGAAATAAAGGTTGAGTCCGGCGGGGGAGTCCCAGGTACGCTCATGTCGGCCCCGGCCCGCTGATTGCCTGTCGGCTACAATTAAAGCGCCTGGGGGGATTTCTCCTGCGATAGCTTTAGCCTTCATTAGGGAGTGGGTACTTTCAAGGGTCTCAAAAAGCAGAGCGGGTACGCTATCGAAACCTGTGAGTTGCCAATCTGTAAATCTGCGCTCAGGAGAAAACATGCTCATTAAAAATTAAAAATGAATGATGAAAAATGAGAAGCCGAAGAAAAAATTTTTAATTCTTCATTTTTCATTCATTTTCTTCCGCTTGCTTTTCTTGCAATTCCTTCAGGGCTTCTTCGGGGAAGATGGCAAAGAACTCACGCTTGCGGTCTTCGAATAGCTGCAATATCCGTTCCTGCTCAAACTGTTCCCGGTCGATGTTCTGCATGAAAAATTCATCACGTGCAAAATCCCGGGTGGTCATCAGTTTTTTGATGTCTTCGGACAGATCGATCATATCCCAGAGGATATAGTAGGATCCTACGTCCAGGCTTCCGAAGATATCCACGTTCAGCAACACCGTATTGGCCTTGCTGGAATCTACCAGCTGGATGTTGGATTCTCGCTTTTCGGGGCGGAAAATCTGCACGTCATTTACGGGCTTGGACAGGTCTTGGGCCCACAGGCAGGATGCCAGAATAAGAACGGCGAAAATATGTGGAATCCTGAATTCCATACCTACAATATAAAATGAATTTTCCGAAAGAAATGCCGTTTTTGGCAAAAAAAGGCGATTGACGGAAAAAATGTGCTTCCCGTCAATGCATTTTTTGCTTTCTTTATATCATCCGCAGGATTTCCTGGGTGGTCTGTTCGGCAAAACTGTTGTCTTGCACAAAGCGACGCACTTCGGTGGGGTTAATCCTTGCGTATTCCGAAAGAGCCTTGCCGATGCCGTTACGGATGTAATATTCATCATCCTTGGCGCAGGTGAGGCAGAACTGCCGGAGCAGGGGCCAGTCGGTGCGGTCCTTGTACTGTATCTGGAAAATGATGGCACTACGGCGTACCCAGATGTTGGGGTCCCGTATCCAGGAGGCAATCTTGGCGTGAAGCGCCGGTAGGCGGAGCGCCAGGTCCCCTAGGATGCAGGCTGCGATGGTATCGACGGTGTCTTTCCAGGCACGGGTCTTAATCAGTTTCTTTAAAAAGTTGAGGTGCTGTCCTCCCAGCATACCCTTGTGCCTGAACAGGTAGTCGCAGGCGGCGTACTGGATTTCCCTGTAGGGTTGAGTCCACATATCCTCAATCCGGTTTACCAGCTCCGTATCGTTCTTGGGAGGGTTCCTGTCGAAAATGGGGTATGTCACTTCCCGGCGGGGTACCAGTTTCACTCCGAGGAAGTCGAATTGCTCCCGGGCCTTTTTGGACATCTCGTGAGATTCTTCTTCGTTGGCTATGGAACGCAGTGCCAGAAGGATTTCTTGAGTGAATCGTAACATTTGACCTCAAAAATAGTCCCAAAAAAATTTTTTTTCTAGGTCTTGACAAGCATTTTTTTCAAATTTTTTTTGAGAATTTCGAAAAATTTTGCGAAAAAAGTACAAAAATACCCTTGACAAGGCTAAAAAAAAGAAAATCGGGCCGGAAACCATAAAAAAAGACCCCCTTGCGGAGGTCTCGAGAGGCAACGATCAGACTCGAACTGATGAATAAGGCTTTTGCAGAGCCGCCCCTTACCAACTTGGGTACGTCGCCAATGTGAGGCCTAATATAGGTAATGAAGACCCGTTTTCCAAGGGCAAAGCCCTAAAAAAACTAATTTTTAGGCCATGTTTGGCAATTTTAGGGCGAAACTGGCCTCTTTGGTGGTGTCACTCTGGCTTAGGAGTCTTAGGGTGCGCCTGGAGCCCCCGGAGGGCTACGGTCCTGGCATTCTCGGGATTTGGCACAGGGACCTGCTGGCCTGTTGTGCAGCCTTCAAGGACAAGGGGGTTCATGCCTTGATATCCGAGTCCAGGGACGGAGATTTTTTCAGCGCAACTGCTAGGCGGTTAGGGTATAAGGTTACCCGAGGGTCAGATAGCCATGGGGCGCTCAATGTGCGTCGTCTGCTGGATTCTCTAAATGCGGGTCAATTTGCTGGTATGGCCTTGGACGGGCCTCGCGGCCCTGCTGGTATTGCAAAGCCTGGATCTCTTTGGCTGTCAAGGAAATCGGGACGCCCTTTGTGGGAAATCCAGGTCCAGTATGGAAGGCACTTCAGCCTGCATAGCTGGGACCGGTTTGTAATTCCCTTTCCCATGTCAACAATTGTCGTGAGAATTAAGTATTTTTGTGAACGTTCAAGACAAGATGATAAAAAGGAAGATATACCGTGATAGCATTACCTCCAAAGTTTGTTGCTTTTGACCTTGAAACCACAGGGCTTGATAATAAGAAAGATGAAATTATTGAAATTGGTGCCGTAAAATTCACCGTAGAAACCAAGAACGGCAAGGTGGTGCCCAAGTTGCTTTCGGAGTTCGAGACTTTTGTGAAGCCCAATATGCTGATTCCTGCCGAGGCGTCCAACGTGAACCACATCTACGACAAGGATGTTGAGAACGCCCCTCCTGTAGGGGATTGCCTCAAGGGGTTTACCGCCTTTTGTGGACAGGGCTCCATCTTGCTGGCCCACAATGCGAACTTTGACGCCAGCTTTTTGAGGGCGGCCTATGCCAAGAATCCCCAGCTGGTGCCGGGAAACCCCGTGATTGACAGTCTCGTTGTATCAAGGACTATCCTACCTGAACTGGAAAACCACAAGCTGGGCTATATGGCGGGGTTATTCAAGCGACGTAACGAGATTGCTATGAATATCGATTCCGAAAAGATGCACCGCGCCGTCTATGACTGCGAAATGCTCATGGAGGTGTTCGTAGCCATCCTCCGCCGCCGGTTCAAGGAAAAGGACTGGGAACTGGGAAACATCATGGCGAGCCTCGCTAAGTACAAGGGCACACCCCAGTTTATAAATAAGTAGATTGTTTTGAATACATAAAAAACCGCCAAAGAGAGACTCTGGTGGTTTTTTGTTAATTTCGAGGAAAAATTAGATGCCGAGTTCCTGGGCGACAGCCTGGATACCGCACTTGCTGATGGTGCGGAGACCGGCGGCGCTTACGCGGAGGGTAACCCAGCGATCTTCTTCAGGGATATAGAAGCGCTTCTTCTGGAGGTTGGGAAGCTGCTTCATCAACTTCTTGCGATTGGAGTGGGAAACCATGTTGCCCACGAGGCCGGCTTTTCCGGTGACTTCACAAATACGGCTCATAATTAAACTCCGTTGTTTTTTACGGACACCAATTTTAGTTAAAACTGGGGGAATTGTCAAGACTGGGGGGCGTCTTGTAATTCTTTTGGCAGGTTAAATTTGGTAGATTCCACCAATTTTACGAAATTTTCCACTTCTATGGGGCTAAATTCCGTCTTAATCCAGTCCACCACCTCTTGGACTAGTATTTCCGGTGCGCTGGCCCCGCTGGAGACGCCCACAGTCTCCACCCCCTGGAACCAGTTCGGGTCCAGGTCGCTTACGGATTCGATGAGGTGGCTTTTAATGCCTTGTTCAAGTCCCAGTTCCATAAGACGGGAGGAGTTGGATGAGTTTTTCGCACCCACCACCAGAAGCAGGTCCACCTGGGTGCACAGGTCAAGGACGGCGGCCTGGCGGTTACCCGTGGCGTAGCACAGGTCTCCAGCTTCTGGTCCGATGATGTTTGGAAATTTTGCCTTCAGGGTGGCGATAATCTTTCGGGTTTCCGCCACGGAAAGGGTGGTCTGGGTGATATAGGCGATTTCTTTGTCATCCTGGAAGGCTAGCTTCTCGATATCGGCTTCGTTCCGGATGAGGGTGATGGCCCCTTCGGGAAGTTGCCCTAGGGTGCCCTCCACCTCGGCGTGTCCGGCATGCCCGATAAGGATAATATGCCGTCCGGCAGAATAATGCCTCTTGGCGCTGAAATGGACCTTGCGCACCAGCGGGCAGGTGGCGTCTACCACCTTCAGGTGCTTGGCTTCGGCATCTTGGTAGATGTGGTCAGCTACTCCGTGGGCCGAAAAGATGACGACAGAACCTTCGGGGACTTCGTCCAGCTCGTCCACGAAGATGACGCCCTTGGATTTCAGGGTTTCCACCACATAGCGGTTGTGGACTATCTCATGGCGCACATAGATGGGGGAGCCAAATTTTTCCAGAGCTTTTTCCACCACATGGATGGCGCGGTCCACTCCGGCGCAGAATCCACGGGGGGTCGCTAGAATCAGTTTCTTCATAATTTTTAGCCTTGTGCTTGGAGCAGGTCTTTTAAGAATTCTACGAGCTGCTGGTAGGACTCCGTAATTTTGAGCCGTTCCCTTTCCAGGAAAGACTGGACCATCCGGATGTCCGCCTTGTTCCGGTCGGCAAATCCTGCGGTAGTCTGAAGCTGCGTCAGTACGCCTTCGCGGACCAGGGTGCAAACGGTTTCCCTTTGGCCTCTGGAATAGGGGCCGACGCAGGTGGCTACTCCGTTCTGGAGGGGTTCCCAGAAGTCGTGGACCCCGAGGGTCAGGCTGAAGGAACCGCCTACAACAGCAGACCGTGAGTTTTTCAGGATCTCCGGAACAAGACCGAATTCCGTGACCATGGAGACGGCGCCCTTCTGGACCAGGGGCCATTCCGTGACGATGAGTTCCTGCTCTACGAGAGCCTTGCGGAAGGTCTCTACCTCTTCGAGCCTGCGGGGCACCAGCACCACGGATTCCTGGCGCTTGATCGATGAAAGAATCATTCGGCTGAGGCTTGCCCATTCCGCAAAATGCATGGATAGGAATACGGTGTCTACGCTTGGATTTTCGGGAGCGGAAACCTGCTTGCCAGCCTTGGCCCAGGAAAGCAGCTTCCAGTCGCCGCCGATGACGGCCTTTGTGGAGCTTGTGTCGCCGAAGGCCGCCTGGATACGGCTGGAATCGGCGCCGGTCTGCATGGCGGCGAACCCGACAGGGCTGTAGTCCATAAAGGGGAGGGCCATGCGGAACCTGCCGGACACGATAGCCACGGAGGGTTTCAACGAAAGCCTGCGCATGGCAGATAGGTAGCCTGGCCAGAGTTCATTTTCGCCCAGGACAAGGCCCACGGGCTTTACCTTGGAAATGAACTTTGCAAGGGAAGTGGGCGTGTCGGCGGGGGCCATGGCGGCTTCGATATCCTTGCCCGAATTCTTCAAGAAGTCTACGACCTCGGGCTTCTGTGCCGTGATGAGAATTTTCGGGCAGCCGGGCAGGTCCTGCTGCAAAAATCCGGCGAGGGAAAGGAGCATCCGGCATTCGCCGAGGCTTGCCCCATGCAACCACAGGAACGGGCCTTCGGGCCAGTTGCCGTCCAGCCTTTCCGAAATGCGGAACCTTTTTTCGATGGCAGGGATTTTGGTGGTGGCGACCGCCACCACACCTGCGACTTCGCGAACAATACTGAATGCGTTGAACATCTACGCTCCAAGAAAAACTTTTTTACCGTACAGTGCGAAAATTAACAAAAAGACCCAAAGCCAGGTGGAACGGTCGGCCCATAGGGATTGGAAAAAACTTCTGGGTTGCGGGGTTGGCGTGAAATTCCGCGGATTTGGGAAAAAGGCCCAGGTTCTTGCCTTCCAATTTTTCCAATCGTCTTGAAAGGTACTCTCCAGGAAACGGTCTTCCGCCTTGGAAAGGGCGAATTCCAGAGAAAGCAAAACGGCTAGGAAGGGAATTGCCCAAACTTCAAAATCCAGGTGAAAAAGGATGGCCCCGCTAGCGATGAGGGTGTTGGAGACGTAGAGCGGGTGCCGCATTAGGGAGTAGGTTCCGGTGGTGACTAAGGTAGGCGCTGTATGAACGACTCCCCGCGTGTGCTCACCGATGGTACGCCTTGCAAAAACCCGGAGCAGAATTCCAACGATTAGGAGAAGGGCCGCTGTTGTTGTGGGCCCATATTGTAGCGGTGCTGCAGGAGTGATGAACAACCCCAGGGCCAACAATCCCAGAATAAAACCCCGCCACTTATAGATTCTTTTCATAATCCAAATCTACCAGCAGGAACTTATTTTCCAGTGTTTCGGGCAGGCGGTCGTGACTAGAGATCAAAAGCCATTTGCCCAGCTTTTCGCAGGTCTCCAAAAGCTTTTCCAGAATGGGGGCCCGGTCGGCGAGGGCGATGCCTGCCAGAGGCTCGTCCAGTAGCACGACTTTGGAAGGGGACGCCAGCGCCCACAGCAAGGCCACCTTGGCACGCTCCCCTCCGGAGAGGGCTTCTTTGGAGAGTAACTTCTGGATTCGGAAAGTCTCTATGAAGTCTTGCAACAGGGGGGACTGGGAGCGTGCCAACAGGTCTTTCAAGATGCTTTTCGGTGGGAGCTCCAGGTCTTGGGACATGAGGAAAATCCCGTCGGGTACGCTACAATAGGGGCCACAAATATCACCCTGGTTCCATTCCTCGAGATTGGCGATAAGCCTAAACAGCGTGGTCTTGCCGGCGCCGTTCTTCCCTTTCAGAAGTACGGGCTGCTTTACGCTCCAGTTCAGATTCAGGTTGCGGTAGACCAAGGTCTCGGGGGTGTCACCATTGTGGTCAGAGCTTCCGTAGGAGAATGCACCCTGACGGATGGAAAGGTTTTCGCCGCTGGCGCTCGGGGCGGTCGATTTTTCGGGAACGGTTTCGAACTTGAAAAGAAAATGACAGGCGCTTACCAGGGCTCGGAATTCTGGCAGGGCGCGGGAACATTCCTTGACGGGCTTGTAACTCAGGAGTACGGCGGAGCAGAACAGGATAAGCCCCTTGCTGTCCATCCAGCCTCGGGCAATGAGGATAGCGCAGAAGGTGAGCACGAAAATCATGGACAGCACGGAGACAGATTCCATCACCAGGGAGAGTCCGTTCTTGCGTATGGAGAAACGCTTGGTATTCTGGGTCAGCTCCCGGGAATTCTTTTGGAGGTTCGATGAAAGGATGGCACGTTCTTGGGGAGCGCTCCAGGTGCGGAAAAGCCTTCGGGTCATGTCAAAATTGTTCCGGAATTTCGACCTTTCAAACAACAGGGATTCTTCTTCGGGACCCATGCGGTGTATCTTGCGCTGGAGCCATGCCACTAGGGGAGCGATAATCAGGAAAAGGAACAGGGTCAGTGGCCAGGAAATGTAGAGCAGCACCGGAATAAAAATCAGCAGCTGCAGGGCCGCCTGGGTCGCCTGGAAAAAGACGGTTCCGTTACTTTGGATGGTATGGATGGCGTCGAAGGCCATTTCGGTTTGGGCGCCACTGTCTTTGCCGTGGAAAAATCGTGGGGAGAGATTCCTAAGCTTGCGGATAAACCAGCTTCGTAGGGAAGAGCTGATCTGAAAAATCCAGGTCTCGTTCTGTCGGACTTTGGCGAAGAGGAAAATAAGTCGAAGGGCTGTCAAAAGAATCATCAGGGCCACCCATTCCGTGAGGGTGAAGGGGGATTCCTGGGAGAGCAGTTCCATAAAGGAACGGATTCCCCAAAGTAGGGCGCCGTCTGCAGCGCTAGAAGCTATCGCCAGCGGCAGGAACCGCAAAATGCCTTTCAAAAAGGATTTTTTGAGCCACTTTTTCAACATCCTTGGCGAAAATTTAAAAATTTTAAGGGGCCACCCTTTACAAAGAAATAAAGTTTCCTATATTTGGCCTTACTTAACGCCCCTATCGTCTAGTGGCCCAGGACTCGGGATTTTCATTCCCGCAACAGCGGTTCGAAACCGCTTGGGGGTATAATAAGACCAACCGAAAGGTTGGTCTTATTTTTTTTATCCAAGGTTGGGCCCTCGCCATTACCTCATTAAAAGAAGTTCACGTCGAGGGCGGTCTTTTTCTTGCCCTTGGGTTCCACCACGGCAGCTGAAAATTTGGAGGCGTTGAACAGCCTGTTTGTCGTGGCGACGACTTCATCTTCGGTTAAGGACTTTAGCGTCTTCTCGCTCTTTTCCATGGCACGGAATTCCCCGAGGTGCAGCATCTGTTCGGCCATACGCACAAGCCGCTTTTCGGGGCTGTCGGCGCCCAGGTGCATACCGCCCAGGATGTTTGCCCGGGTCCGGTCGAATTCTCCGGCCTTGAATCCGTGCTTCAGGAACTTCTTTGTCTCGTCGACGGAAATTTCCAGAGCAGTCTTCAGCTGGTGAGGTTCCGTTGCAAGGGCGATACCCCAGTCTACGCAGTCCCGGTAGATGTCGGCGGTGGAGTAGACGGAGTAGGCCAACCCCTTTTCTTCGCGGATCTTCTGGAACAGGCGGGATGCCATCCCGGCGCCCATGGCCACGTTGAACATGGATAGGGCGGCACGATCCCGATCGTCCATGAGGTTTCGGTCAAAGCTGAGACCCCAGAAAAGGTTGGACTGGGTGATGTCCTGCTTCTGCACCACCTTCACGCTTTGGGTGGCCTTGTAAATATCGGAGGGGTAGCTCCCGTCGATAGTCTTTTCGGCGAACTTTTCTTTGCAAAGCTTTACCAGGGCGTCATGACAGACCTTGCCCGAGGCGCAGACAAAGATGGGAATCTGGCTTATGACCTGTTGCTTGTACTTGAGCATCTGGCGGTGGGTGAGGGACTTGACCTGCTGCACATTTCCGGTAATGGAATGGGCGATGCCCGAGCCCTTGAAATGGATGGAGTTGAAAACGTCGCCCACCAGTTCTTCGGGAATGTCATCGTAGCTGTGTATCTCTTCGATGATGACCCTCCGCTCTTTTTCCATTTCCTTCTTTTCGAGGCGGGGGTGCATAAGCATGTCGGCGATGACATCTATGGCTAATGGCAAATCGTTACTTTCCACCTGGGCGTAAAAGCCAGTCTCCTGCCTGGTGGTGTAGGCTTCCAGGTTGCCGCCCCGGTCCTCAATGGCCCTGGCAATTTCCAGGGCGGAGCGTTTTTGCGTACCCTTGAAGACCAGGTGTTCATAGAAATGGCTGAGTCCGCATTCATCTGGGGCCTCGTGCCTAGAACCTCGCGGAATCCAGGCGCCCACGGCCACAGAATAGGCGTGGGGCATATAGTCGGTGAGAATGGTGATGCCGTTTTTCAGTTCGGTCTTTTTAAGAATCTGTTTCATTAAAAAGTTCAATGTCAGTGGTTCGGGGTTGAACAAACTTGGTCGAATACTTTTTGTAGGGACTCCAGCAGGTTTTCTGTGGACTTGAGTTCCGGGAAAGCGTCAAGTACTTGGCGCCGGCTTTCGGGGTAGCTCCCGTTTTTCAGGTAGTAGAGGCCGCTTAGCAGTGGTGAGAGTTCCTGTAGTTCGGAACTGCCCGTGAATGAAAGTCGACTGTGAAATAAAAAGGCCTTCCATTCCCGCAAGCATTGGATGATAAGGGACTCCCGGTTGGGGGAGAATCCTTCCAGAGGGGAAATCCCGCACAGGACTCGGCTCCGGCGGGACATTTCCAGGAATTCCAGCGGAAACAGGTCCAGGTTCGAGAGTATTTCTGCACTGGAGAATACGTAGGTAAATACCAGACCTTCCCGCTTGGCTGTCTTGCTCCAGGATTTTAGCTTGTGGACTTCTACAGTCGATGCGTCCTTCAAAATAAACGCTACGGTCCAGGGGGCTTCCAGGGCACTGAATCCTTCTTCCAGACAGTCCCCGTACAAAAAGGCGGAAACCAGGTTGTCTCCGAAGGTTTCGGTGAACCGGCTTGGCCAGGGGGACTGCTTTATTTCTTGGATGCTCAGTAGTTTTTTCATAAAGTTTACCTCCAGCCAAACCGTCCGTACTGGAAACGCCTGCAATTTTTGGATACGCGGCTGTGCCGTCCCCTTCTGTAGAGGGCGTAAAACAGCAGGGCGAAGATGATGGCGACAAAGGCCCAGCCGGCCCCATTGAGCGACCCCTCCGGAGCAGATTCTGGAGGGAGGATGCCTAAGCGGCCACCCTTCTTCTTGACAAGGGCTTTTGTAAGCTGATAGGCCAGTTGCAGCGTCCCCCTGTCGTAGCGTGCGGACTTGTATTCTGGGAACAGGAATTTCTGCTGGAACTTCTCGATTTCAGTTGTGGAAAGTTCGGATTCCAGGTTTTTGCCCAGTTTTACAAAGTGTTTTTGTTGCTTGAAGGCGGTGTACAGCAGCAGATCGTTGTCGCCTGGTAAGAATTCCCGCTTGTTGCGGCCGTCGTCCAATAAAACGATAGTAAGGGTAAATCCGGCCTTTTGCTCCAGCTCTTGGGCTAAAAATTCCAGGTAATGGCCTTGAGCCGCGCTCAAAATTCGGTTTTCATCATGGAGGCGCAGAGGGGAGGCGAGGGCATTTCCCCAGAGGCAAAAGGTGCCAATTATCAAAAAATGGCAAAAAAAACTGCGAAAAAACATACAACTATGTCATAAAGTAATAAAAATTTTCAAAAAGTGTTCTTTTCCTGATTTCACTATATATCTTTCTATAAGGGGTGTCGAATTTTTTTGATTCTGATCCCCTTCGGATTGATGTATGGGTAAGTCGAGTGAAACATGGCTGTGGTTGCCGGACTGGGCGTCGGACTTGTCCCTGTGGCAAGACGACCTGACAGAAGTTGAATCTTCTGCCAGCCACACGTTTGTTCCCTATGAGACTATGGCCGACAATCTAGAAGACCCGTTCAAGATTTCAGGTCTTGCTAAGGCCGGTGTGGTTGTGGGTTGGGGTATGGGTGCATTCCTCCTGCTGAAGAACCACAAGAAAAAGCAGGCGGGGCAAAGATGGATTTTGCTTTCTCCCTATGCCGACTTCTGTGATGAGGATAGCGACTGGACGGAGACAAACCTCCACTTTATGGCAAGGCAGATCTTGACGACTGTGGAGCCAGGCTTGAACTCCTTTGCTGAACAGTTCGAAGATGAGTTTGGGGAGTGGCAGGATGATTGGATGGACTGCGCTAAAAAGATGTGCGCCGAAAAGTTGGCCAAGGGCATTTCCTATTTGGCAGACAACAAGATTACGGAAACTATCGAGAACAGCAAGGATATGGAAGTCCTTTATGGTCGTATGGATAGGGCTGTACCTCCATCCCAGACGCTAAAACTACGGGAATTCCTCCCGGACGCAAGTTTTAAGGAACGGCCAAAGGCTGGCCACTGGCCTCCGCAGCTGTTGCTGTAGGCTTAGTTATCCTGCTTAAGGCGGATGACAAGGCTGCACACGATTGCAGCCACCAGATATATTCCGAAGAAATAGAGCAGGGCATCTTCAACCCTGTCTCCGATATTCTGGTACAGGGTCTCCCTGGATTTCAACTGCATCTTGCGCTGGATGACAGCATCTTCGAAAATGGGCGTGTTCTGGTCCATATGCCCATACTGGTCTATGAATACGGATACACCGCTATTGGCAAGCCTTGCCGCAGGGAACCCGTTCTCGATGGCGCGGTAACGTACCAGGTTCACGTGCTGGTAGGGGGCGGTACTGCGACCGAACCAACCGTCGTTGGTAATGTTCACCATGAATTTTGACCCTGCGCGAATAGCCTCGCGAACCAGGTCTCCGAAAATGGCGTCGTAGCATATGAAGGGAGTCCACAGGAAGGGCTCGTAAACGGGTGTTTCCTTGCCAGGGACAAAGTCCCCTTCTCCCAGATCCACGTAGTTCAAGATGGGAAATATGTCATCGAAGGGAATTCGTTCGCTGAAAGGTACCAGGTGCTTCTTGATATAACGCTGGGGGAAATGCTTGTCTCCCGGAGTAAACAGGAATGCGGCGTTGTAAACCTCGTAACGACGGACGGCATCCGGTTCCTTGTTCCGCTTGAAGTCAAGGGCTCCCACGAGAATACTTGCGTTCATACGGTTGGACACCCTGTGCATGCGGTCAATGGTGGTGGGTTGCCGACGAATGTGGTCGGGGATTGCTGTCTCAGCCAGAATAATCAGATCGGTTCCGCGCTTAACGCTGTCATGGACCATACCTAGGGTCTTGTCGATAATGCGGTCGTAACGCTCCTTGCTCCATTTTTCACCTTGCTTGATGCAGGGCTGCACCATGGCAATCTGGGGTGTATCTGGTCTGGCGCTACCATGGAAGGGAATGGCATCGAGAGCGGACAATGTGATTTTGCCTTGAACGAATAATGCGGCAAGGATCAAGGCTGGGAGAACAAAGGGCCACTTGCTCTTGATGCCGGGCTTGTCAAGTGCATCGGCAACTAACATATTGCTTATAACAACTAAGAACGTGTAGCCAAAAATTCCGACAAAAGAAAGGGCCTGCAAAAGTTCCAGGTAGTTGCCGAACACATACCCCAAGTGGCTCCAGGGAAAGGCGAAGTCGCCGCGGGTGCGTGTCATTTCCAGGCCCGCGTAGAAAATGGGATAGAGAATCCATAAAACTCGGTAGCCCTTGATTCGGATATCCTTGACAAGGGTATAGACAAAGGCCGCCACCACGCTATAGGCGCTAAAGAAGGCTACCAGCAGTACCACGCCCAGGAAGATGATGGCCGATGGTGCGGTCTCCACATTCATGACGTTGAATATCCAGTAGTAGTTGACACCGTTATAGACCATGCTGGCCCAGAAAGTGGCAAAGATGGCTGAGCTGCGGTTGTAGTGGTTCAGGGCGATGAACCAGGGTACGAGCAACAGGAGGGCGGCGGGCCCCAGGGGTAGAGGTGGGAACGCCAGGGCCATGGCACCCCAGGCGATGGTAGAAAGCAGGAGCGCTGTCCGGGAATCCTTTTCACGTAGCTTCTTGACATTCCAAATGCTGAATCGGAAAAGCAGGTAAAGCCCCAGGGGAATGAACGTGACCGAAATTTGGATGAGTCCGGCGTGGCCAGCGATTAGGTAATCCAGGGCGAGAAAAAGGAAAGCGAAGGCTGCGTAGCTATAGATGAATCGGTTGAAAGGCTTACGGGCGTCCCTGACAAAAAGAAAGAGGGTGGCGACAATGAAGGGAATGTACTGGGCTTTCCAGGTGTAAAGCCCAGGCATATCGGGAATAATCAGATATACGCCCAGTTCCGCTACGAACAGGAGCCCGAGAAAAATCCAGTACGCCTTCGGCAGGGCTTTAATCACCTTTCTCACAGTCCACTTTTGTCCTTTGGATTGAAGATCAGTACAAACTCCCCTTTGGGCGGGTGGCTCTTGAAGTGTTCTAGAATCTCGGAAGGGGTGCCGATTAGGTGTTCTTCGAACTTTTTGGTCAGTTCCCGCATCAGCGCAATCTTGATGTCCCCGAAAATGGTGCGGATCTCATCTACGAACTTATCCACGTTATGGGGGCTGGCATAAAAAATCTGGGTGGCTTCTTCATCTTTCAGCTTTTCCAGAAGGTGCAACCGCTGGGCGCTCTTTTTGGGAGAAAAGTACTGGAAGGCGAAATGGTCTGTGGGCATACCGCAACTTACCAGGGCGGTGACCATGGCGCATGGGCCAGGGATTGCGCGCACATCGATACCCTCCCGCACGCATTCTCGTACCAGGTTGAAAGCCGGGTCCGCAATTCCGGGTGTACCCGCATCGCTTACCAGGGCGATGTCTCCTTGTTCTTTCAGGTAGTTCACGTACTTCGGGGTGACGGCTTCCTTGTTAAAGTCATGATAGGCTTCCATGGGGGTGGAAATTCCGTAGTTGTCGAAAAGAATCCGTGTGTGGCGGGTATCCTCCGCTAGCACCAGGGGGACTTCTTTCAGGATACGGACTGCACGGTAGGTGATGTCCTCCATATTCCCGATGGGAGTTGCCACGATGTATAAGGTGTGAGCCATAGTCTAAATTTAGTAATCGCTCCGCGTTCCCATATCGGCATTATAGGGGTAGTTCAGTTCAAAGGCGAGTCTCTGGACCAACTTGCGGTGCATATCCTTCGATGCGTTGTTCAGAAGGTCGCTGCGCAGTTTTCCGTACCACTGCGCCCGAATGGTTTCTTCTTCTCTGTATTCGGCCTGCTTGACCAGCACCCCATCGCAGGAAATTTGCACCTTCAGAAGGTAGATCCAGGTCTCATCTATGGGGGTGATGGGCCAGATGGGAATAACAAGCAGGGGAATACTCCAGGGATTGGCAGGTGCATTTTGCATCACCTGCGCCTGGATGTTTGCTGAACCGTCGCATTTATCTCTCGGGTACAGGTCATTGGGGGCGGCCCGGTTGTAGGCCTCCAGAAGTTCCTGGGAAAGCCATAAAGTGTCATTACCGAGCGAGAGCGAAATCTTTTTGAATAAGGGCTTTCCGGTTTGTGTCGGTTCAGTATCCGCAATCTTGTCGCCTTGGATCAGATTAACGGAACAGGCACCTATAGAAAGTGCCGAACTCCAAAGCAGGAGTGTTCGGATGTACGACCGGAACAGCATGACTTTAATTTAGAATTTGTTTTATTATGTATATTTGTTCTATGAGATTTCTGCTGCATATCGCCCTTTCCTTGTTTTTTGTACTTTCTCTAATTGGCTGTAACGAAGAAGAGGTTATCCAAAACCTGAAAGCAGAAGGGAATATCCTTCAGGGACAAGTAGATTCCTTGAAAAGAGAAATCGGCAAAATGGAGTCCATGGTCCGGAACGTTCGCGTCATCCGTGATACGGTTCGCGCAGGAGAGGGCCCCTTCCACCTGTTTACAAGACTCAAGGCTCAGGTGAGCCACGGCGAAGAGGACTTGGGCCGCGTCTATGCCGCTATGCAGGACAGTGTGGAATTCAAGCTCCGCGTAGGTGAAATTTTCTATGTCTCCGTAGATTCCTCCAACAGAGTGCAGCGTTTCCGCTATGCGCCCAATCCCATAACCGTTCACTTGGTAAGTAAAACAGATACGGGCTTTGCCTATCAGCTTATCGAGAAACCCGTTGTCAAGAAACAGTCGTTCTATGAGGGAACACTCGAAGAAAACAGCACGTTGAACGGAATCCTGTTCAAGGTGGGCATTCCCGGACGTATGGTGGGAATCGTAAGTGGCGTGCTCCAGTGTAAGGTGGCGTTCCCCTTGGCCCGCCCCGGGGACCGCTTTCGCGTTCTTCTAGAAGATTCTTATTACCAGGATTCCATTTGGGTGGGAGGCAAGGTTATCTATGCCGAATTTGACGGAAGGAATGTAGGCCATCATGAGGCGTTCCGCTATGAGGATGAAGACCCCAAGAGTTCCTATAACGCCCATTATACCGAAGCGGGCGATGCCCTGGTCTTTGACGGACTCCGTTATCCGCTGGAACACCTGCGCATTACCAGTTCTTTCGGTTCCCGAATACACCCGATTACGGGCCAGCGCAAGGTCCACTATGGTGTTGACTATGGCGCTCCTACAGGAACGGTGGTTCATGCCGTTGCAGAAGGAAACGTGACTGTTTCTGGCTATGATGACCTGAGCGGAAACAAGATTGCCATCAAGCACAGGGACAATTCCGTAAGCTGGTATATGCATCTCCAGTCTCGGGGCGTCGCCGTCGGGGCGAAAGTCTCGCCGGGTCAGGCCATCGGGCGTGTAGGCTCCACGGGCCGTAGCACCGGTCCGCATCTGCACTTTGGTTTCAAAGATGCGAATGGCGCCTGGATAAACCCCCTGAGCAAGACTATGATTGCAACGCCCAAGCTGGAAGGCGCCCGTCTTGCCCGGCTGAAAAAGCAGGTGTCCGAAATTCGTAAGCAGATAGAACTTACGCAGGCGGCGCCGGCGGTTCGTGCCAACGACACCACCGATGTCATGGTCCATATGCGTGTGGTAAATGATTAGAGCTTATATCTAAACTCTGCCGACTACTTTATTCGCGGGTTCTTTATAATCTTGTACGCTCCACCTTTGGGGAGTCCACTCCTTGTGGCGGCGGTCTTGTTGAAGGAACTGCTGAAATGCCCTTGGTCTTCGGTGCCGTAACCCTTGGTCCTTTTTTCCTTGCCGCCTTTGGCGAGTTCTATGGCCTTATTCAAAGCCTTAGTGGGGTCCGAAATTTCGTAGTCTGGCAGAAGTCCCTTGTCGAGATAGAAGAAGAAATCCTTGTCATTGAATCTCATGGATGTAATGATGGCGTACCCCCCTACAAAGGTGGGAATGTAGTACTGGCCGATAGCCTTTCCATAGGTTCGCATACCGACAATTGGGGATTTTAGATTCTGGGTGATTCCGACCAACATGATTTCTGTGCAGCTTGCGCTGGCCGTATCTGCCAAAAATACGAAGTAGCGTCCTTTCCCGGCACCGTCCTCGGTGGCGACCACCCTTTCGGTGATAATCATCTGGCTGACGGAATCGGGTGCAAGGTCAGTGCTTTCAAAAATGGCGATGGTATCCCCCTTGGAGAGGAACTGCTCTGCGGCGGCGACGCATTGGGGAATTGACCCACCGGGGTTGCCTCTTAGGTCGATTACCGTAGGCCCACTGGTCTTGCCGAGTACATCCTTGATTTCATCTTTTGTGCCCCTGGCGGTGCTGGATTTGGTTGCATCCGCACAGCTCATTGCACTATAGACTTCAAAACCGGTCACTTTGATGACGGGGATGGAATCCTTGTAACTGATGGATACCGTAGGTTCCAGATAGCAGAATAGTTGGGCCGAAATATCCAGGGTTTCGGTTCCTCTCAAGACGGTCAGTTCAATCTTGTCGCCATCCTTTCCAGAGGTTAGCCTGTTGAAACCGTTGATGTCGCCCGGTGCAGAAGCTCCGACATAGAGAACGGTGTCGCCTTCTTTAAGTCCGGCTTTGCTGCCGGGGCCGTCCGGATAAACATGGGTGATGACCAGTTTGGAATTCGCAGAATCCAGGCTGACGGCAAGGTTGTAAATCGGGTCGGTTGCGGAATCAAAGTCATACTTGGATGCGTAATAGGGCCCGAAATACCGCGTATATAGGTCGCCCATCTGTCCGTACATGTAGTAGATGTCCGGATATTCGTAATAAACCGGGGAATAGCCGTTCTTTTCGCCATAACCGATGTACTGATCGATGTCGCCCAGTTTTTTCTCGGCATTGATGTAGTAGACAGAGAGCAGGTAGTAGTTATCGAGCATCTCCTGTTCGGCATCGGAGAGGTTACTGTTCTCCTGATTTCCTTGGTTTCCGCAGTAACCATCAATACACGGCATGATAATCTCTTCGTCGGCGTTCTTGACGGTGCAGGCGGTCCATAGGGTAAGTGAAACTACCGCTAGAGAACGGAACAAGATCCTTTCAAAATTTTTAAAGTTCATAGAAAACCTACGGAGAATAGGGGTAATTTACATATTTGATGGTGGGATCCAGGGCTCCTCCTGCAAAAAAGCCGGACTTGTTCAGGGCTCTGGTTTCTTTTGAATTCAAGAGAGAGTTCTTTACGATTTGGGCTTCTGCCGGATTATTCTGGATTTCGGTGCTTGCCTTTGATGATGTTTCCTTTCCGTACAACTGGCCGATGATTTCCAGGGCACAGCTTCGAGAAGGCCCTCCGGAACATTCGTAGTCAGGGCTAATTCCCTTTTTGTGGTAGGAATTTCCTTTGGGCGTATAAAACTCCAGGTTGGTGATAACGGCGAGGCCACCTTCGATGGTTTTCCACTGGCTCTGCCCGATACCTTTCCCATAGGTGGTTCCGCCGACAAGGGGGACATTCCCCTGTTCCTTGAGGGCGGCGATAAAGATTTCGGCACAGGAGGCGGACGCTCGGTTGGCGAGCATCAGGAATTTTCCGTTTTCGCCGGAGTCCCCGGGCTTCGCTTCGTTGGTCATGGATTCGTAGGTCCTTTCTCCCTCAGGTGAAAACATTACGAATTTGCGCCTGGAAAGGACTCCTTCTTTTACAAACAGGTCTGCCGCGCTCAGGCACTGTGTGATGAGCCCGCCAGGGTTGTTTCGCAGGTCCAGAACCCGCGGAGAGGTAACGTTTGCAGTGGAGTCTATATATGATTTCAGTTCGCCGAAAGTACCATTTTCCCTATCAGAGGTAGAGAGCCTAAATTCTGTGATTGTCACGAAGGTGACTCCCTCGATGGTGTCCAGGAATACAGTCGGCGCATAGATTGTCTCTTTGACTAGGTCGAAATGATAGATGCTGTCACTAAAAAAGACTATAAGCGATATTTCGGCGGTGTAGTCTACTATGGAATCATACACTGATTTGGCATTTGGCCCGGTTAGGGATATTCCGTTTGCGGCCAAAATTCTTCCATAGCGGGGGACATTTGCTTTCCCGGCGGGGCTCTCAGGGTAAACTCTTGAGATGATAATCGGGTAGTCGTCTATACGTCCTTCTTGATAGACCATCATGTATTCCATGCCAAGATCCCCTTCCACGATGGAGGTGTTCATATGGCTTTCAGCAGCCTCGCTCTTGGATGGGGGGTAGTATCGGGTGTACCTGTCACTGAGGGAGCTGTATAGCAGGGGGATGCTGTCCCCTTCGGCAGGTAGATTCTGGAGATCTTCCTCGTAGAGATATGTCTGGTTTAGAAGCCAGTAATTGAACTCATAGGCGGTCGGCTCAGGAGTACTTCCCACCGGCTCCATAAAGTCACCGCAGGCAACAAGTAAGAAGAGGGAGAGAATGGCGATGTGTAATGAGGAATGTGAAATCACACTACGCCTCCGGCGCACTACTGGTCTATTTTCAGGCCTTTCTTGTCAAGCAAAGCCCGGGGTAGGCCGTCTTCCATGGGATTCTCGTTGATGGAGATGGTCGTGAGCGAAGCGCAGTCGGCTAGGGCCTCGGGGAGAGTTTCCAGCTGGTTTGCGTCCAGCACCAGTTCCCTGAGCTTGGAAAGCTTGCCGAATTCCTGGGGAATAGCAGTCAGTTGGTTTCCGGAAATCATCAGGATTTCCAGGTTCCCAAGATTTCCGAGGGTGGCGGGAATGTCTGTCAGGTCGTTGTTGTCCAGGTAGAGCTTTACCAGGCTCTTCATCTTGCCGATGGAGGCAGGGATGGAGGAGAGCATGTTGTCGTGGAGGGAGAGCTTTACCACCTTGACCCAGTTGCCGATTTCAGCCGGCAATTCCAAAAGTTGGTTCTTGGCGATGTTTACTGTATGGAGGTTTACGAGGTTCCCTATGGTACTGGGAAGTTCCGAAAGGCTGTTGTAGCCCAGGTAAAGGTGTTCCAGGGAGGTGAGCTTGCCGATGGTGTCGGGGAGCTCCATCAGGTCGTTTTCGCTGACGGAAAGGCTTTTTAGGTTGGTGAGCATCCCCAGGTCATCGGGAAGTTCCACCAGCTTGTTCCGGTCCAGGTTCAGTTCTTCCAGGGACGGAATTTCGAAAAGTTCGGGGGGTAACAGGCGAAGTCCCTGCTGGGATAGGTCCAGGGTTTTGGCTTTTTCGGCCTTGGCTTTATTGATAATATCAAGCAGGTTCATAAGACTCTCCTATGTGCACATCATAAATCATAGCTTTTTTGCGAAAAAAAAGGGCTTTGGGGGGTAAAATATAGGCAAAAATGCAAAATTTTGCTCGTTTGTTCACTAAATCTGACTCTGGATGGAATTTTTTTTTAAGATTTACTATTTTTTATGTCCAAAGTAGGGCTTTTGAAACTATTTTTAATGGCAAAATATGGCAGAAGCCTATAATTGAGGAAAAAATGGAACTGACAAAATCCCAGGAACGACGCCTAGCATTTGTGGCTAGCCTCTTGAGTTTGAACCCCAATGACCCTAATGATCGTATCAAGGCCCTTAGGCACTTGAATCTGGATGAGGACGGATGCTTTCATGGCTTCCAGTACTCCCAGGGTTTCATGGAATTCTTTATATTCCTGGATGAGGATACCCCCCTCGAGAAGGTGGTCTCCCACCTGAACGCCGATTTGAAGCAGCTCCAGATAGCTGTTTTCCGCACTAGTGACCCCACTAACCCCTTCTTCATGTCTCTCCGCGAAGAAGCCGACCCCTGGGCAGTCAACAAGATTAGCGATGATGACGAGGAAGAAGATGACGATGCTCCTGCAAGTCGCCCCTACATGGAAACCCTCGAGATCACGGTGCTTCGTACCCGTGCTACCCGCGATATCACCGATAGTGAATTGGAACGCACCCTCAAGGATATGCGTCGTAAGCTCACTATCTGGAAGAACGAAGTCAAGGCCAAGTTGGACATCATTGCCGAGCACGATGACCTGACTCGCGATTTCCGTAGCGCCGATGACAAGCTTGAAATCGTGATGGATTCCGACCCGTTGCACCTTACCAGCGATCATGGCGAACTTTTCCTCGGTTTCTGCCCGATCCGCACCATTTTTGACTACCATGTGAACCTTGGTAAGCGCCTCAAGACCAAGCACAACATGGCCATTGTTTCTAGTAACATTCGTACTTACCTGGGTAACCTGACCCACACCAATGCGGCACTGATCGATGCCTTCCAGACCATGGAACGCAACGACGACCAGAATGTGAATGTGGATGACTTCCCGTTCCTGCACAACGGTATGACCCTTACGGGCGATGACCTGCGTCTCAAGGAACGCGATGGCAAGAAGGTGCTCTACATTGAACGCCCGAAGATCATTAACGGTGCTCAGTCCCTGTTCACCTACGAACATTACGCCAAGAAGAGCAAGAAGCCGGTGAACCCCAAGGTGCTGGTGAAGGTGGTGGTGCCGTACCCCGGTGCCGACAACTTCTTGAACCAGGTGACTATGGCCAACAACCGCCAGAACCCGGTGTTCAGCTATCACCTGCGTGCCGCCGATGATCTGCAGTTCTTTATTTGGCAGCGTTACCAGGAAGAAGGCTTCACCTATGTCTATAAGGACGGTGTCCGACTGAAGGCCCGTACCCGTAAGCTCGAAGTCCGTATGCGCCCCGAACTGGCTAAGACCCTGTTCATGATGGATGGCAAGCTTTCTGAATGCCGTTCCAGCGACTGCATCTTCGATAAGGAAACTTTGTACCAGCGTTGCTTCGGCGCCTTTGTGCGCGTGGCCCCTGAAAAGGAAAAGGATTTCGTTCGCAAGACAATCGCCTTTACCAAGGCATGGCAGCTCCTTAGCCGTTTGCCCATCAAGATTCGTCGCGTGACCCCGGGTAAGGGAGTGTCTATCGAGGCTAACGATGATAACCCGCTGACCAAGATTACCTTCAATGGCCGTCTTGAAGATAAGTTTATCTTCCGTAGTGCCGTGAAGGACCTGGTGGTGGCTCTCGCCCTCAAGCATTGGCTTGTCTATGGTGACCCCATCCAGGATTTCGAATGGCTGGTGGAGAATGAGCTGAACTTCAACGATTCAATCCTCAGGTATGCTTCCCGTATATATACCGAAGACCTGAAGGGAATCTTGATTTCTGAATTCAAGGACAATCCGGCCTACTACGATACCATCACCACCATTGACAAGGATAGCGGTGAATCGGTGGAACGCCGCCTGTGGAAGGGCTTTGCCAACACGGCCACCTACGACAAGATGATGGATCTTCTGTGCAAGAAGAGCCGCTCTTGGGAAAAGTGCCGCGGCGGCATCGAGACGTTCCTGTAATTACGAGCGTGTCGGAAGGATTTTAGGGAGGGGAGAAACCCCTCCCTTGTCATTTTTTTCTAATTTCCCCAAAAATCTTGAAAAAATAGTGGATTTGGGACCCCCGAATTCAGTATTTTGTGACGGAATATTTTGAAAAGGTTCTTGCATAGAACCCCCTTGGGGGTGTTCGCCTTTGGCTTGTCCATTCTGTGGGCAAGTGTTTCCCTGTGGGCCCAGGCGGACTCCAGCGGCTATGTGCCCCGGACAGAGGAACCTGACCCGGCGGAAACGGAGTGGCAACCCACTTACCAGTATATGTCCCTGCCGCCTTCATCGACTCCGTTGAACGGGATGCTTCCCTTCGGTGGTATTGGTGCGTCGCCTAGGCTCATGAGTACGTCGCGAGGTCAAGTTTATAGTCACGATATCGACATCGCTACCCGTGAAATGGATGTGAGTGAAAAGCGGGTGAACAGCATTTCCCGTGACACCACGACACTCTGGACAGCTCACTATCCGGAACTGACGGATTATGTGGCCGACATGTACGACATTGGCCGCAAGAACCTGTGGTTGAATGGCCTGGTGGGTCAGAGGGACGGTGGTTACGAGACGCCTGAGACGGGATCGGTGTTTGACATTACGGTACCGGTGACCATGCCCGCCTGGATGAAGGATTTTGGCTTGGACAAGCCTAAGCTGATGCTGCAGGGAACCATGGATATCCGTCTAAAGGGCTATGGTGAAAAGGATGACGCTCAGGGCAGTACCAATACGAGCCTTGTGCCATCCCTTTCCTTGCACTACGACCCGAGTTTTATGGTCAAGGGAAAGATTGGGCCATACATCACCGTGGAAATCAACAATGTAGAGACCGGACTCGGTATCCAGAACCAGGTGAGGGTGGTTTATGAGGAATCCTACAAGGATGAGTTTGAGGACTACATCCTCCAGAGGGTGGAGGCCGGTACTACCTCCCTTTCCCTTTCGGGCACGGAACTGACGGGTTATTCTGAAAACCATCAGGGCCTTTTCGGTATCAAGGCGGACTGGAAACTGGGCGACTGGAGGCTAACCACCATTGCTTCTCAGGATGGCGGTTCCCAGGAGGAATACACCATCAACGCCAACGAGTCCACTACAGAATTCCAGATTCTGGATAAGCAGTTCGTTGCCTACCGTTACTATTTCTTGAATCATGACGCCAGGAACAACTATATCAGTGCGGCTATCGCAGGGCGCTCTTCTTCGAACTACCCGGCGACGAACCTGAAATTGTTCAAGCGCAGCAATCTGAACAACGCCAAGGACGTGGTGGATAACATTGTCGTAGTTTACAAGACTCCATCAGGCAAGATTATCGAAAAGTTGGTGGAGCGTATGGAGGAAATCCCCTCCGATGACTACACCTACGATCCCAAGACGGGTATAATAAAGATTAACGGTGTGAACCGCAATACGCTGGTGGCCGCCAGCTGGAGTAACGATGGTACCGGCCGTACCGGAACCACCATCAGGAATGGTTCTAAGATGGTGCTAATCCAGTGGGACGCCACCCTTTCGGAACTCGCCGACATCGAGAAGCTGATGCTTCGCAACGTTTATTCTGTTGGAATTTCGGATGGAAGCTCCAGTAGTTTCGTGCTCCGCCTTAAGAACAAGTCTGGCATGACGGGTACTTACCTCAAGACTCTTGGGGTGGCGGATACATCTACCGGAAGCCCGCTGGTGAATGACGCTACCATCTTCAAGAAGGATGCCTCTGGAAACTATACCGGCGAGATGTGGCTCCCCTGTAAACCCCTTTCGGAGTATTCCGGCCCGAAGGCCACGGAACGGGCTCGGGAGAACTGTCTTGAACCGTTGCGCCTGCTGGATTCTACGGGCACCATAGGCCAACTTTATACCCTGCCGGTTTACAAGTTGAACCGCTTTACCAGCCGCTTCTATTTCGAGTCTGTTGGTAAGCGTCGCAATTCCATCATCAGCGTTCGTGACCCTAACTCCAGTTATTCGGTGAGCGCGGGATCCTGTATGGACATTTCCCCAGGTACTGAAAAACTGACTGCCGGGTCTACCACTCTTATCCGCGGTACGGATTATGAGGTGAACTATGAGCTGGGCCAGATCGAGCTCCTGAGTGAAAGGGCATTGGACCCCAATAAGGAAATCAAGGTTACCTTTGAATGTGAACCGCTATTCGAGATAGACAACAAGCTGTTGTTGGGAGCCCGTGCAGAACTTCCACTGAACCGTTATGGTTTTGGCGATGGCTCCCTGTTCGGCGTGACGGCCCTTTACAAGAGCCAGAGCACTACGGCCAAGACCCCAACTCTTGGCAACGAACCTTTCTCCAGCGTGCTGTGGGGCATGAACCTTCGCCTGCAGGATACGGTGCAGGCCTTGACAGATTTTGTGAATATGATTCCTGGAATCCAGACAGAAGCAAAGTCCAACTGGCGTTTCGAGGCGGAGTTTGCCGCTAGCCGGCACAACGCCAATACCAGCGGTGATAACGAGGCTCTGGTGGAAGATTTTGAATCTACGGTTTCGGGTCTGACCTATCCGCTAACAAGGCTTTCCTGGTATCCGGCATCGCCTCCCGGCGGTATCGCTAGCCAGCCTTCTACTTATATCGAGAACCAGGATTACCGCCATAAGGGTGAGTTTATCTGGCATAGCAATACCACGGAACTGTACAAATACATTTATCCGAGTGTTGGTAATTCCGATGTGGACAACCAGCATCTGACAGTGCTTAAGCTGACCCTCCGCGCAAATGACAACCTGGTAGGGAATTCCTGGGGCGGTATTATGCGGCCTAACAGTTCGTACTATCAGGACTTGAGCGAAATGAAATACTTGGAAGTGGTGGCCCGCGGAAATGTCGGATCCATCTATCTGGATTTGGGCTTGATGAGTGAGGACCTGTCGATTAACGGTTATGAACCTAATGGGAACTACGATGGCGAAAATGACCTAGGGACCACAACGGCGCTTCATGACAAGGGTGTGGACGGACTTTCCGGTTCCGATGAAACTAGGCTAGTGTGGGACTGCCGTATTTCGGGGTGTATCTCTACGGAAATTACTGCCGCCAATTCCGATGCCTCTGCTACGGACATTGCTCAGGATAACTACGATGAGGATTTGGAAGATGAGAGTGACCCGTCGGTGCATATTAACGGTACCGAAGATAACTCCGGTGAACGCCTCTACGATACCGAAGACATCAACAAGAACGGCTCTCTGGATACAGATATAAGCTTTGTGCGTTACCGCATAGACCTGTCAAGCACGGACCACGTGGATTACGAGGAATTGAAGAACGGCTGGCGCAAGTGGCGCATTCCTCTGAATCAGTACGATACCATTGTCTCGCCCTCGGGTAGCGATTACAAGACTATCTTGGCAGAGGCCCTCTATTCCAGACTTTGGGTCGGTAACCTGAATCCGGGTGTGTCCGAATCCAAGGTCCAGATTGTAAGTCTTGCTGTGGTGGGAAATTCCTGGGAAGAGACTACGGTGGCTGACCTTTACAAAACCAGCTCAACCGAGAATTCCCAGGTGGTGGAGGTGAATGGGGTACCGACTCAGGTGCAGGAATCTATGGATACCCGCGACACTAGCCGCATCAAGGTCACCACCATTAACAACCGTGAAGATTCCAACATTTATACCAAGTCTCCCAATACCAAGACAGAGCGAGACTCCGAGACCAACGCGCCCCTGAAAGAGACTGCCCTGGTGCTGGATTACCAGAACATGAATCCCGGACAGGAAGTGGGAGTGACCCGCATCTTTGAAAACGACGTGAAGGATTTGTCCAGCTATAAGTCCATCAAGATGGAAATCCACTACCAGACAGAGGCGGCTAAGGTTCCGGTGCGTTTCGCCATCCAGTTTGGTGAGGGTTCCCTGGACGGCTCCAGCGATTACTATGAATGGAGCTTCCGTCCGGTTCGCTACAACTGCAATTCCGGTGACCGCGCCAGTGATTGTCATGAACAGAACTGGCTGGACAACGCCTTTGCTATGGATCTTTCTGATTTCTCCAATATGAAACGTGGCCGCAAGCCGCCTTTCTTGGAACCTACGGTAAAAAAGGTTGACGGAAGTGCTAGGGATGAACAGATTCGCCTAGTGGGTAATCCCTCCGTGACTCATATCGACTGGATCCGTTTTGTGATCATTGCCGACGCAGATGCGTCTCCTGCTGACTTGAAGGGAACTTTCTGGATTGATGACCTGCGGCTTTCCAATATGGATACGGAATGGGGTTATGCGGCCCGTACCTCTGGCCAGATTGAGTTTGCCGATTTCATTTCGCTGTCTGGTGCGGTTCGCTATCAGGATGGTGACTTTGCCACCCTTTCAACGACAGGAGGTTCTCCGAAGCCGAAACTTTCGGATGCCGCTTCGCAACTCGATGTGGCTGGAGACCTGAATTTGAGCTTGAACAAGTTCTTGAACGATAGTCTTGGTTTCCATATTCCCATGAACTTTGGCTACAACAGCACCACCAAGCGCCCCTATATGAAACCCACCGATGACTTGCTTCTGAAAAAGAGCAGTTTCTCGAACCTGACCAAAGATATGTTCCAGAACGATCTTTCGGTGACCTCTAACAAGAAAGAGCAGGAACTGCGCGATGAATCCGAATCCAAGGGCTATGAGTCGTATGTGCGGGAGAAGAGTTTCAGCGTAAGCTACAGCAAGGATTACAAGGCCTCTGAAACTGCTGTTGGGGAGGTGCTGAATCAGGTGTTGTTGGAACGCCCGGCGGCAAGCTACTCCTATGCGGAATCAGAAGGTCGGGCCACCACCAGTGCGGATTCCACCTATTCTTACAGGACTATCTTGGAATATAAGCTGGGTACGTTTACCCTGTTCAGGAAAAAACCTTTCGAGGGTCTTTCCCAGTTTGACAATGCTTTCAGCAAGGCTATGGCTGCCACGGAGTTTGAGCCTTGGCCCCAGACCTTCGACGTGACTCTGTTTGATTTCCACTATGTGCGCTATGTGGACCAGGATAGGGATCCTGACTTTGTGGAACCCCAGGTAGATAAGGTGGTGACCTATACGGCAGATTTGAGCCACAAGTTGAATATGCGGTGGAATATATTGACCTGGTTGAATACGTCTTATTCCTTGAACATTTCCCGTGATATGCAGGGTGGCGGCGACCGTGAAGGGTTTGTGAAGGAAAACTTCTTTACTACGAAGGAGGGCGGCCTTTTTGCTAGCGATTACGTGTTTGATTACGACCATACGGACCGCAAGGTTTATGTATCCAAGGATAGTGTGGTGATTGTTCCTCGGGATACGGTGGCCAAAACTATGGCTGATGGTAGGGAATGGGCTATAGACATGCAGAATCCAGAAACGTACGAAATCCTTTACGATACGTCTTCGTTCTACCGTGTGGATAGCGTGGGTACACGAGAATATGGCCGGTCTTACGGAATCTTGCGTAATGAACGTGCTCGTACCCAGCAGTTCAAGATAGGCTTCAACCCAAGGCTTATTCCCTTTATTCCGTTCAACACGACTTTTTCATCGGATTTCAACCAGCAAAAGACTATTCCCGATGAATATGATTTCTTGGACGCCTCTGACATAGAGAAGAATTACTGGACCATTTCCCAGACAAACAGGTTTGAATTCGCTCCCACCTTCCGCATTATTGATTTCTTGCAGAATTTTGGCAAGGACAATGTAGCGGCCGCCTCTCTCGAAAAAATCAAGTGGTATGAAATCCGTATGAGCTGGCAGACCACGACGAATACGGTTGGTGAAAACTTTACGCTTTCGCAGCTATACGAAGAACAGGGGGTGACTCCGATGGAGTACTACCTGTATGGCCTTGGTCTTGGAAACGGATATCGTAATCGAGGTTTCTGGAATATTGTTACGGGCGATATGGGCCTAGACCACCGTGATGACTTTACCCGTTTTGCCCAGTACCGCAACCACCATGTAGATACCCTCGTTTATCAGGGTAACTTCCGCCATTCCGTGTCACGCCAGTTCCAGATTGGTTCGGGTATCACGCTGCCTTTCTGGGATATCGGCGTTACTGGTGACCTGATGTGGCGTGAAGAATTTAATCAGTCTAGGGAATACCCGTTGTATCTAGATACTACTACGGTCTGGCCGAAGATTGGCATAGGTGTGAACGTCCCGAACTTCTCTCAGCGGGTGTCGTTCCTGAATGGTTTCAAGAGTGTTAGTGCCAACCACCGCTTCGATTATACCAGGACTACCGTGGTGCGGCCCTTCCAGAGTGCCGAAGATTCCTGGGCCCATCAGTGGAACTTTAACCCGCTGATCCGCCTGTCTTTCTTGACCCAGAGCAATATGAGGATTGATAATGCAGTCCGTTTGAAGATAGAATCAACAGACAGGCGGCCCAAGGAAGAGGTGATCGACAGTCCCTACTGGCCCAACCAGGATGGCAATGTCAAGGATACTACGGATTATTTCTGGGATACCCCCTGGATACATACCTCGCTGTACAACGACTTCGCCATCAATATCGGAAACGACCTGACTATTTCTTACCCGCTAAAGACCAAGCGTGGGTTCCAGCTGTGGAAATGGTATTTCAAGCTGGATAACGATATCGATCTGAGGTTTACGGCGGGCTACGACTACAACAAGACCATTCGCAAGGAATACGACCCGGATCCTGGTTACGACATGTGGAACAAGTCCAGCGGTACCGATGGAGTGTTTAGGCAGTGGACTATTGACGGTTACGACTATGTGGTCTACAAGCCGGAACTCCACAAGACAGATCGTACGGTGCCTTCCAGAACCCACGAATGGTTCGTGCGGCCCAGTGCTGGCTATCAGTTCAACCGTATCGCCTCTATGAGCAGCTACATCGAGTATCGGCAGATTCACGAGAAGCTAGATGATGAAACTCCGCACCTACGGCAGATCCTGCAGTTCGAAATAGCGCTGATGCTGCGATTCGATTAATCTACAATCCCGACGTCCGAAAGACGGACAAAGCCCTTGATCTTTTCGCCTAGCTTGATTTCGGCGAAGTTCCCTTGGGTAGAAAGAACTTGGAAAGCGGTTCCTTCGGAAAGGGTATTCAGAGTTTGGGACTTGTCATCTGGGGCGCTGGTCACGTCGGCACTTTGGGCGGTGACCACTCCCGTAATGTCTGTTTCTAGCACGAAAATCTTGTAGCCCGCACTTGCACCGAAAACACATAGGGCAATTGTCAGCGCGAAGATGACGCCCGTGAAGATGTTCTTTGTTTTTTCACGGAGGGAGAGCTTTATAAAGACGGCGGCTATGGCAATGACCCAGAAAATCCCAAGTACAATCCAGAGTTGGACTTTGAGAGAAATGGCGTGGTGGATTCGGAAGAGGCTCGCAAGTATCGGGTTTTCTTCGCCATCTTCATCTACCTTGTCGCGGGTCATAGCCTGGGCATATTTCAGGTTGTGCAAAATGTCTTCATCGTTGGCCTGGAGACGCAGGGCTTTCTTATAATAGAAGATGGCAAATCCCAGCTTGCCGTTTCTGAAGTAGGCGTTTCCCAGGTTGTAGAAGAGGTTGGCATCGTTTAGACCGTCGTCGGCACAAGAACGCCATTCATCGATGGCACGCTCATAGTCGCCCTGGTTGTAGGCCTTGGTGCCTGCTTCGAGGCCTGAGCAAGGCTCTGCCGCATTAGAAGTTGTGAATGCCGTTATGATAGCGAACAAAACAAATAAAAGACGTCTCATATTCCCGAACTACCTCAACTTCTCGCATAGTTTTTCCACATCGGCAAGCATCTGTTTCTGCTCCTCTGTAGATGCGGTTACGGGTGCATAGCGTACGAATGCGCATTTTTCGAGCCAACTATCAATGGCGGCGATGGTCTCTTCTTGAACGCCGATTTTTTCAAGTTCGGCCTTCATTTGCGGCCGGGTCATGCCATTGAATTCCAAGTTGGTCAAGTCGCTTAGGTAGTTTACCAATCCATTTTCCAGAGCGGCAAAGAATCCCTTGCCGTCGCCGGTCTTCAGCGCCTCGCGGGCCTGGGCAAACCGTTCGCGTAACTGCTTGTTCGCTTGACCCTTGCGGACCAAAGCCGCGTTGCTGCGGCGTTTGCGGCGGATCTTGATTATCAGGATGGCAACGACGTAGAACGGAAACGCTGCCGTAAAAAGTATCCAGAATAGGAGGCTCTTATAGGGGACTGTAGATTCGGCTCTTCCCATGTTCGGGTGGATGAACCGTATGTCGTTTCCTAGGGATTCAATATCCTGTTTTTGGACGGCGCTGGGGCCCGATGCTCCGGCCACGGGGCCCTGGAATATGGCCTCGGATCCGGCATCGCCCTTTTCCACCTCGATGGTCCAGGGGCCCGTCGTTGTGGTCTCGTATTTTTTCTTGGCAGGGTTGAACCAGGAATAACTAATGGCTGGAATTTCAAAGGTCCCTTTCTTTTTGGGGTAGAGGAACACTTTGATGTCCTTAGTGGTAACCACCTTGTTTCCCGAGATTTTCTTGGAGATGTTGTTTTCGGGCGGAACGGAACGGAACTCGCTGAAGTCGGGGAGCTTGGGGTCTGTAATGGTGCCGGGGGTGCCATCGCCCTTGATGTTCACGGAAAGGGTGAGGGCTTCGCCCACCTTCAGGTTGGTGCGGTCGAAGTCGGCGCTAAACTTGTAGTCGCCTACCATACCGCTAAAGTCTGCTGGTTTGCCCTGGGCGGGGAGGGGCTTTACACTGATGGTGACGGTGGGTGTCTGGGTTTCGGCTTCGACGGATTCCTGCTTTATAGACTGGGCGTGGAAGGACATACCTCCCATCTGCTTTTTTTCTTCTACAATTTTCGGTTCGCCGCGCTTAGTGTACTTGAATTTGAATGGCGGAATTTGAAGACTCCCGTTCTTGGTGGGGGAGAGCCAGGCAAACTTGGCACTGGCCTGCATTTCTCGGCGTGCTCCCTCTACGGGCTTGAATTCCATATTAGAAAGGTCTCCCCGGTGGACAATGAAGTCGTTTCCCGTGCTCATATCCGTAGCTTGGAGGTTTCCTTCGAAATGCTCGTAGGTGTGGAATCCCAGGGTTACGTAGAACTGTTCCCCTTCGTATATTGTTTTCTTGCTTGGGGTGAGGCTAACGGAGAGAGCCTCGTCGGTGAAGGCCCGTTGTACGTTGATGGGAACGTCTCCGGTAAGGTTGCGTTTCTGTCCGTCGATGGTAAGGTAGATTTGACCGGCGCTAATCCGTCCGGTCTTTTTTGGGGCTTTTAGCTTGAACGTATAGATGCGGGCCTTGTAACCGCCGCGGCTTCCGCCTCCAAAAAAGGAGTTGAACATGTCTTCCATGCTGGGGCGGATTACCTGGTCGGTGCTGTCGATTCCCACCAGCGAGAAACCGTTGGCGGTTTCCATCTGTAAGTCACTACGGCTATCGGGAAGCTCCGACAGGGGGAAAACGAGTTGCAATCCAAAGGCCTTGCCCGATTCTACACGTTCCCTGTCCAGTTGCAGGGATGGACGTGCCATTACGCAGGCAGCTAGGCAGAGAAGGATCAACAACAGTCTTTTCATGGCCCCAAATTTACAAAATTCGGCATTTTGGGGCTAATAAGCGAGGCTGAAATCGCGTTGATGGCGTGGGAGAGAATTGTAAGAAAAATAAAGTAAAAATTATTTAACAAGCCCCTTGTCGAGAAGGTAAAAATTTGTTATCATTGGGCCGCCCGATTGGGAAAAACGGGCAAAAAACCGCAAAATAAAGGATAAAAATGTACTGCATTCTCGCCGCCCTCCTGGTTAAGAGCTTCAGAAAACGTTCCAAGCGTGCCTAATAAGCCCAAGTTTTTCTAATTCTCTCTGTTTCGCCGGTCTCGCTAAAAAGCGGGCCGGTGTTTTTTATCGGAAAAATGCCAACACTATTGACAAGGAGGCGATATGCTTTTTTACGATAAGGCGCAGGAGTATTTGGCGAAAGAAAAGGAAAATCTAGCACCACTTACTGTGCGGACATACTATTGGAATTTGAAAAAGATCCAGTATTTCAGGCCCGATTTGGAATGTGCCTCGGTGGATGAGGCTACGATTAGGGAGTTTCGTAATCATATGCTGCAGCAGGGAAACAAGCCTGCTACGGTAAACAAGGCCCTGTCCGTTTTCCGTATCTTTACCAACAAGATGGTTACGGATGGTCTGGTGAGTGGCAAGCCTTTCGATAAAATCAAGGTCTGCAGGGTCTATACCCGGCGAGGTTTTTTAACGGTACGGGAACTCAAGAGCCTGTACCTTAACTTTATGGACCGACGTCGATTCCTTACCGAGACGGAGCAAGACGTGATGCGAGTGTTTCTGTTCAGCTGCTTTACGGGACTCCGGTACAGTGATTTACAGTCTCTTAATGCGAACGAAATTTTTGATTGGAAAATCCGCAAGCAGATGCACAAGACGGGGGATCCGGTCTATGTTCCAATCCCAGTGCAGGCCCGGCTATTGTTGCCAGAAAAGTTGGAAGAAGGTAACGTGTTTCGCGTGGTTGAAAATTCCCATTTCAATCGCACCCTGCGAAGTGCCGCCAAGAAGCTGGGCTATTACAAGCATATCCACTGCCACCTGGCCCGGCATACCTTCGCCACCACCTGCATTACTTTGGGAATCCCCTTGCCAGCTACCAGCAAACTACTGGGTCATCGTAATTTAGACACCACGTTAATTTATGCGAAATTCGTGGACACCTTCCTGGACAAGGAGATGAAGAAGTGGAACCGGCTGCACTAGAACCATAGGGAAAAAAAGGACCTCCCGTAGGGGAGGTCTTTTAATTTTGCTATTAACGAGAATAGTTGTTACTACTCGTACTTAATCACGCCGGCGGGGCAGCTGTCAGCAGCGTCCTTGATCTCGCTTTCGTAAGCGGAGAAATCAACGCCTTCCTTGACCTTCATCTTTTCGGGAACTTCGAACACTGCGTCGCAAGTAGCTTCACAGGCACCGCAAGATACGCATTCGTCGCTGGATTCGTCCAGCCAAACTTTAGAAATAGCCATATTTTACCTCTTGTGTATGGTTTGTGTCTGGCCTAAAGATATAAAAAAATAGGCGAAAACGTGGAAATTATGTTGTGAAATTGAGAAAAATTGCCCAATTGACAAATGTTGTTTTTTTTTTACATTCCGGAGGGCTGCCCAGAATGGGTTCGGGTAGTTGATTCTTCAAAAGAGAGGATAAACTATGAATTGTCGAATTTTGGCGGTTATGGTTTTACTGCCGTTAATTTCACTGGCTTTTGGTCAGGATGTGGTTCGTTTCTATAAGGGAGACTCGCTCACCGTGAAGGTGACTGAAATAGGAGAATCTCAAATTCAATATAAACGCTTGGATAATTTAGAAGGTCCTGTATATACAATCAAGAAGAGCGAGGTTGAAAGTATTACCTACTCAAATGGAAATACCGACAGATTTGTTAAAGTTGTAGAATCTAAAGAAGATGTACACCCGTTAGACTCGATGATGAGCGCTATTTGCTCCAAACCTGAAGTCAAAAATGGAAAAATATTTACAATCAATTATGGAGAGAGCTTGGCTAAGGGACATTCTATCTCAGTTACCGGAATTTGTAAGAGTGGCATGTTTGGAAATAAGTTGGTGAAACATGGCCAATTTGATTTCTACGATGGAAATAAAATGGTGATGAAAACAAAGTTTAGTAAAGATTCCGAAGAAAAAACAGACTGTGTTTCTAATGCTGATAAACGTCGGATTTCACAAAAAGAATGTTTTGACGCCTACTTCAGTCGTTAATTCCTAAATCGGGGTTTTAGGGGCGGAGCCCCTAGGCGAAGGGGTGATGGAAGCCTCGGCTAGATCCTTCGACTTCGCTCAGGATGACACCGCTGAGGCTGCAATCAGGGGGATTCTTCCCCCTTTTGTGTATTGTGATACTTCCTACTGACTACTTTTTCTAAATTTGTCTCCGTAAAAATAAAACGAGAGGACCTCGCAAAAAATGAAAAAAGTGGTTGTAAAAATTGGTGGCAGCCTGGCAATCGACGAAGCCAAGC
>CAMIWK010000001.1 GCA_946402415.1 uncultured Fibrobacter sp. | reverse complement strand
CGAAGAGGCACTTGGTGTTCGGGCGGAAGGCCTTCTCGATTTCTTCATCGCTGGCATCTTGGTCAATAAACGTGCATTCGATGCCGAGCTTCTTCATGGTCACAGCAAAGAGGTTGCTGGTACCGCCATAGATGGCGGAAGTGCTCACAAAGTGGTCGCCCGCTTCGCAGATGTTGAACACGGCGTAGAAGTTCGCCGCCTGACCGGAGCTGGTGAGCATGGCAGCCACACCGCCCTCGAGAGCCGCGATCTTAGACGCCACGGCGTCGTTGGTGGGGTTCTGCAGACGGGTATAGAAATAGCCAGATGCCTTCAGGTCGAACAGGTCGGCCATGGCGTTGCTGGACTCGTACTTGAATGTGGTGCTCTGGTAGATGGGAAGTACACGGGGTTCGCCGTTTTTCGGCTGCCAGCCGCCCTGTACGCACAAAGTTTCAATCTTGGACATATTTGCCTCTTGTATTAACCTGTCGGCAAATATAGTAAAAGGCGCATCACTCCGTCAATGCGTTTATGCGTATATTTGCATAAATACTGGGGCTGTATAAATAAAGATGCCCGCTCAAGGCGGGCATGACACGAAATCCTAAAAGCCTGAATTAATTTCCACCATCCATCACGCAGCGGACATTGAACGCTCTTGTACCATCACCCGCATTCAGATAGTCTGGAGTAATACCTTCACCGCCACCATAGTTCATAAGCTGCACGCAGTTCTTGTTGTCAGTGGTGGTCTGAATCCAAAGGCGACCTTCCTTTTCAACCTTGTTCAAATCATATTTATCACCCGAAGTTTCCAAGTCGAAACGTCCTCCCAAGGTCCACCAATTGCTCTTTTTTGCAGCCAAAGCGCTCACCACCTCATCCTTCGTAGGGAGGCGCCATCCATAAGGACAAGCTGCTTCTGCCGCGGAAAGCGAAGTGTAGAACATTCCGTAATAGTCACAGACATTTACCGTGGTAGTTTCTTCGGCCTGTTGCGCCCCAGGGCCCTCTCCGCCACCAGGACCTTCACCTCCACCAGGGCCTTCTTTTTTCACCGTCACCTCTATTGTCGCATCGCAATATGTTCCCGATGACGGCTGGAATCGCAAGTTCTCGGCCATCCAGGTAACATCACCAATCTGCTCAATCTTGTACTTAACACCATCGCGATTGTCCGTCATTTCCTTACCCTTTACGGTGGGAGGAACCGCCGAAGAAGAAGACGCGACCGAGGAACTGGACGGTTTCGCTGAAGAACTAGATGGTTTTGTCGTAGAACTGGATGACTTCGGCTTTGCCGAGGAACTGGAAGACTTAGGCTTGGCACTAGAGGAACTGCCCTTGGAGGCAGAGGACTTAGCCGTCGAACTGCCCGAAAAATTCTTTTCGCAGCCATCAGTCCAACAGAAAACGCCGCTACTATAATAGGGGCTCCATTCCGCATCCGTTACGGTTATGGAATCCGTGATAAAAACATTTCCGTTGGAATCCACCACCACCAGCGTCTTGTGGCCAGTAGAATCAGCACCCTCTTCAACGACCCGGACCACCGTCCCGCCATCATCAGAACAGGCAGCCAGCAAAAAGGCCGCACCAAATAACAGAATCCATGTTTTCAATGCACTCATAGCCTAAATATAATCTCGTGCGACCCAAAAAGCACGTAAAATTATACTATCTTTTCGGCATTATGAGCAATGTAGAGGTTTTTGACACTACTTTCGCCGTGACCATCCTGGTCATTATGGCCGTTTGCATCCCTACAGCCCTGTTGCTGGCCAACTGGTTCCTGCACCCGGGCAAAATCAAGGGTACCGCCATCAAGGGCACATCCTACGAGTGCGGCCTGGCCCACGTCTCGGGTACCGCCGGCGAGCGCTACCCCGTCAAGTACTACCTGGTGGCCATGCTGTTCCTGGTATTCGACCTGGAAGTGGCGTTCCTGTACCCCTGGGCCGTGCAGTTCATGGCCGGTGGCTGGGATCTGTTGCTAGTGTTGCTTGGATTCCTGGTCATCCTGGAAGCTGGCTACCTCTATGTATTCAAAAAGGGCGTCCTGGACTGGGCGACCCTTAAAGACTAATTTTCTCTTTATTTACTTGAAGTAACGACCCAGCAGACCCTGGAAGGCGGAGCCATGACGGGCCTCGTCTTTGCACATCTCGTGGACGGTATCGTGGATGGCGTCGTAGCCCAGCTCTTTGGCGCGCTTGGCCAGAGCGAGCTTGCCCTCGGTGGCACCGGCCTCGGCGGCCACACGGAGTTCCAGATTCTTCTTCGTATCAGCCCAGACCACCTCGCCTAGCAGTTCGGCGAACTTGGCGGCGTGCTCGGCCTCTTCAAAGGCGATACGCTTATAGGCCTCGGCCACCTCAGGGAACCCTTCGCGGTCCGCCTGACGGCTCATGGCCAGGTACATTCCCACCTCGGTACATTCCCCTGCGAAATTTTCCCTTAGGCCCTGGACCACCTCGGCGTCCAGACCTTGGGCCACGCCAATCTTGTGCTCGTCGGCCCAGACAATCTTGCCACCAGCGGGCTGTTCCACCTTCTCGAAGAACTTGCTCTTGGGAGCCTTGCACTGGGGACATTCTTCCGGAGCTTCCGGTCCCATGTGCACGTAGCCGCAAACTTTACATACCCATACCTTCATAATGTGTCTCCTCTCCGCCCCTGGGCGGGTCTGATGTGTGAAAATGCCGGCGAGGCCGCTATGCCTTGAAGCTGTCCAGGGCCTCGTTGGGGCCTATCAGGAACAGCACATCGTTTTCCTTGAGCACGTAGTCGGCGATGTTACCGATCTTGGGCACGGACTCCAGCGGGTCGCGAATGGCGATTACCTGGATGCCGTACTTGTGGGTCAAGGACAAATCCTTAAGGGTCTTGCCCTGGAACTTCTCGGGGCAGACAATCTCGATAATGGAGAACCCTTCCATAAAGGGCAAAAAGTCCAGCATGTTGGGGCGGTTAAGCCGCTCCGCAAGGCTGATGGCGGAGTCCCTCTCAGGGTGGAAGATGTCGGAAACGCCCAGCTTTTCCAGGATGCTGGTATGGGCGGCACTGCTGGATTTCGCGATGATATGCTTGACGCCCAGTTCCTTCAGGTTTAGCACCGTAAGGAGCGAGGCCTGCAGGTTCTCGCCGATACACACGATTACAGAATCCGCCTTGTTCAGGGGGATAGACGCAAGTTGCTTGATTCGGGTGCTGTCCGCCACAATAGCCTGGGATACAGAGCTGGAAATGTCCTGCACCTTGTCGGGGTGGCAGTCGATAACCATCACGTCGTGACCCAAAGATGTCAGGTGCTTGGCCAAAAAGATGGCCGAGTTCCCAAGTCCGATAATTACAAATTGTTTAGAAGCCATGGTTTAATAATAGATAATTCGGAATTGCGCCATGGGCGCATTAGCCCACCATGATGTCTTCTTCGGCAAACCAGGTGGTATTCTGGACCCGTCCTGCCACGGCAGAAATCAAGAAGAGGGGGCCCATACGGCCAATGAACATCACACAGCAAATGACCACACGGCCAACGGTGGAAAGCTCACCGGTAAGACCCATGGAAAGCCCGCAGGTACTGTAGGCGCTTACCACCTCGAACAGGACCTTCAAGAAGGATGATTGTCCGGCACCGGAAACCCCGCCAGGAATTTCAGTACACAGGAGCAGCAGTGTCGCAAGTACAATAACCACGATGGCCACTACGAAAATTCGCACCGCCTTATCCACCGTGGTTTCGGGAATGGTCCGTCCAAGAACCTGGGTCTTTTCACGGCCCAGCAGGCGGTTAAAACCCAAGAGCCCGATTACCGCCGCTGTAGTCACCTTGACGCCACCACCGCAGCTACCGGGGTTTGCACCGATGAACATAATAACGATAAAGAAGAACAGGGAACTTGCGCAAAGGCCCGACACGTCCACCGTATTCAAGCCAGCCGTACGGCTGGTAAAGGCCATAAACAGGGTGGTTTCCAATTTCTGGCCAATGCTCAGGTCGCTAAGGGCGTTACTCCATTCCGTAAGGCTGAACACCAGCACGCTAGCCGCCACCACGAACAGGGTACCGACAGTAGCAATGTGGGTATGGAGCGAAATCTTGCGGACCTTGTGCTGCTTAAAGTCAAACAGGTACCGCAGTTCCGTAACCGCCAAGAATCCAAAGCCACCTGCCAGGGCAAGCACACAGGTGGACAGGTTCACCACCGGGTTCAGCTGGAACTGCACCAGGGAATCCGGGAAAAGGGTAAATCCCACGTTGCAGAAGGAACTGACCGCCTGGAAAACCGAAACGAAAATGCGGTCGTAGAGCCTTGCCCCCGAGAACTGGGTAAAATAGACAGCTGCACCAATCAGCTCAAGGATAAAGGTAAAGGGCAGAACCGCCTTCAAAATTTTCGACGGGTCGATGTTTCCCTCTTGGGAAAACGCCGAAAGAAGCACGGACTGGTGGTTAAAGCCCGGATGCATACCCGCTAAAAGAATCAAGGTGGTAGATACCGTCATGATTCCAAGACCGCCCAGCTGCATCAGTACCAGCAACACCCAGTCCCCAAAGTGGGAGAACGTACTGCTGATGTCCAGCACAGAAAGCCCAGTCACGCATACCGCCGAAGTCGAGGTAAAGAGGGCTTCCAAAAAGGAAATCGGGTGGTTTAGCGAAACAGGCAAAGACAAAAGAATCGCGCCCACTACAATGAGCAACAGGTAGCCCAACACCACCAGCGTGATGGGATTATTCTGCTTCTTCTTGACTACGGGACTCTCAGAAAAACGGGAGCCCTGGTACTTGGAGCGCAACATGTGCGCAAATATAGCAATACCACCTAACCCCTAAGTTTCTACATTTGGGGCCGTTATGAAAAACTTGCGCGCTATTTTGATGCCCGTTGCCATACTGCTCGGAATTCTTTTCCCGCAGGCGCATTTTTTGTCGCCCCTGATGCCGTTTCTCATCGGAATCATGATGTTCCTAACCTTCGTGACAAAAATCCCGCCCCAGACCCACGGCTACACCTTCAAGATTGAAATCCGCGCCTTTATCGTAAGCCTAATCCTTATCGCCCTCCTATGGGCGGCCGTTACTTTATTCAAGCTTCCGCGTGAAGTTCTTTTAGGAGGCGCCATCATTGCCCTGTGCCCGCCAGCAAATGCGGCCCCGGCCATGGCCAAGATGCTGGGTGGCTCAGCATCCCTTGCCCTGAAGATTTTCTTGAGCGGAAACCTGATCGCCTGCTTCTCCATCCCGCTGATTTTTGGCTACCTGACCGGCGCCGAGGCGAGCCTTTCCGAAATCGCCTGGAAGATTTTCAATTCCATCCAACCCATCATCAGCATCCCGCTGGCATTTGCCCTTGGACTTAGGGCCTTCTATCCGGAGCTTGCCGACAAGGCTGCAAAGTTCCAGAAATACACCATGGCGGTATGGACCTTTTCCGTTTTCATCATCTTGTCTAAAGCAAGTTTTGATATCCGCGCAATGGGATTCTCCGACCTGTGGAACAGCGGAAAACTCCCCTGGATGGCGGGAATATCACTGGCATTATGTCTTCTACTATTCTGGCTGGGCTGGTTCTGTGAAAGGAACCGGAGACCTATAGAAGGTTCCCAGAGTATGGGCCAGAAAAATACCACGCTGGTCATCTGGATTTCTACGCTGTACGCAGGCCCGGTGGTGGCACTTGCCCCCACCTGCTACGTTGTCTGGCAGAATCTGGTGCTCAGCTGGATGAGCCGGAAAAAGACCTAGCGAACGCGCACCGTCTGGAACTGGCCGCCCATACGGACAACGTAGTTTCCTGATTTCTGGATTTGCACCCGACTAGAGGCGCTATGGGCGACACCCTGAGCAACCAGGCTCCCGCTCATATCGTAGACGGCCCACTTTGCGCCGGCCTTCATCCCGTGGATATCCAAAGTACGGCCCTGGACAGCCACCGAGAAGGCATTCAGGCGACCAGCCTCCCCATAACGGATAGATGCAGATTCCGTTTCCCAGTAAGGGTACAACGTCAGCTTGGCGTTGGTAGAATAGGCCGATTCGAGGTCGTATGTCTTGGCCCCGCCATCTTCGGTTGACCAACCCGTCTGGACATATCCATCTCGCAGGTAAGATACGCCCTGCAGGGTGATAGGCTTGTCAAAAACCTTCTCTTCGGCAGGAACAATTCCTAAACCGTAGGCTCCGGCCATATAGGTGATGGTATATGTCCGAACTCTCCATTTTGCATAGAAAGTCTTGTCGCCGAAGGAGCCCTTGGAAATCTGCGATGCGGCATTGCTGAAATCGGCATCGTAGTACCATCCTTCAAATATGTAGCCCTTCTTTGTCGGCGATTTCAGCTTGATAGTTTCGCTCTCTATGGTGTAGAAATCGGGATTGCCCTTATTTTTGGTTCCTCCGTCCAACTCGTAAGTAATAGCGAACGTATCGGCAGCCCATTTGGCATAGGCCACCTTGCTCTCGGTTATAACCGCATCAAAGTCAAAGGGTGTAGTGCATTTAGTTTCCGTAAACCACCCGCCAAAGGTATATCCATCGGCTTCGGGGGCCTCAGGGGCGCGGACCTTAGCTCCACTTTCGACCTGCACGAATGAAGTTCCATAGCCCTGGGTATTGAAGGTCACCGTATAGGTGGGGGCTTCTGTCCAAATCGCGTAGAATGTTGTCTCCGTCTTCGCTGTCCCGAGCGTTGCAAGAGCTTTGGTAGCATCAGCCCCATTGCCCCAGCCTGCAAAGTAATATGTCTTCTCGCTTTCGGTGTAAGATACGGGTAGCTCAATACCGTCTATATCTATGGTACCGCCTTCGGCAACGCTCTTTGTCTTAGTGGTGGAGCTGTCGGGGAAGATACCGCCATTGGCGTCAAAGGTGATTCCAATCATCGTCTTCCAATAGGCATAAACAGTTTTAGGTGTAACGACCTTCCCCAAATCCTTGGCAGGGCCGGTCGCATCGGGAGTCAATGCCCAACCACCAAAAACAGTATCGCCGTGGACAGGTACCGAAATTTCATCGGCGGTAATCTTTTCCCCAGGCTTCAAGAACTTAGATGTCTTCGAATCGGCAGAGAAGCTTCCGCCATTGGCATCAAAAACAATTTCATAGATAATATCATCATTGTTGTCGCGACTTGTCCCGTTGAGTACAACATGTACATCGCCGACACTCCAAGAACCACCCTTGGTGCAAGAATTATCCTTCCATTCGCCTCCATTCAAGTCACACACCACCTTTGGCGCATTGACATTCTTAACACCTTTAACAGTCCCGTCGACGGTAAGGCTATCGGTCTTTTTCCCAAAGCCGTTAGCAACCACGTCCGTATCAAAGTAGGTCCTTGAAACTGTTAACTTACCTTCTTCATAAAAACCTACAACACCTCCGGCTACACCGTCTCCGCTATTTATGATGATATTTCCGTCGTATGCGCAAGCGTCAATGGTAGCGGACCCTGATTTGCGTACGTAGCCCACAACGCCGCCCACATAAGACTCATTGCCGCTCACCAGAATATCGACCGCACTGAGACTATTCGTAATGGATCCAGCCCATATGTTACCGACAAGGCCGCCGATACCATTTCCCTGGCCACTGGTAAGGACTTTTCCAGACACGTAGCAATTATCGACAGTACCTGTCTTTTGGAAGCCAACTATAGGTCCAACAGAAACAGGATTGTTCTCGCCCCCGCCAACACCCTTACTGGCAGACGCGGCAATATTCGCATTTATCAAATTCAGGTTCTTAACAGTGCCCCCTCCCAAAACTCCAACAAAGCCAACATTCTGAGCATTACACTTTGGCTTATTTTCGGGACATCTTTTATTTGCAATTTCTCCAAACTTCTCCGAATCAAGGTACAAATTGGAAATGGAATACCCGTTTCCATCGAAGATTCCCCCAAAACTGACTGAACCTGTTCCGACAGCAATAGGAACGAACAATTTGCCACCCATGTCCAAAGAGGCCTTAAGTTTCGCATTTATCTTGACTACGGTATCCTTTTTCTCTTTAAAGGGAACATTATTCACCGCATCCCTGAACCAGGCCAGGTTCGCCTCGTTTTCGATAAGGTAATATTCCTTTTTATCTATGGTTTCTTTTTTAGGTTCAGTCTTGGATTTTCCATCCCAAGCTGCAAAGGACTGACTCACCCCTGCAATCAAGAAAAACAGGGCCAGGGTTTTCACTATCGGGCAAGAGGCTCTTCTCATGGACATCTCCCTTTTTATTTAGCTTGAAAATAAATAAAAAAAAGGCAAATATTCCAAAAAAATGGACAATAGGAAAAAAATATGCCTATTGTCCCTTTTTTCAAATGTCAGATTGCACTATTCTAATTTGGAGTATTGCCCGATTCTCGCATGCGACGGCGGGCGCGGGAGCCAGGCCTGTTGCGACGGCGCTTTTGGTGGCCCGGCTTTTGGGGCAGTTCGGAATTTTGCGCAGGCTGAACCGGTTTTGGAGCAGGCTGCTTGGGAGCCTTGGAAGGGTTCTGCGCCGACTTCTCGCGGCGGGGGAAGCCACGGCCGCGGGCGTTCCGCATCTCGCTTTCAGGAGTCTCTTTCTGCGGTGGCGGAAGTTTCTCGAATATAGCCTTGTCTCCTTCGGGTATTTTTACTTTGGTCAGCTTTTCGATAGCCCTCAGGTCCTGCTCCTCATCGGGAGCGCAGAACGAGATAGCGATGCCATCCTTGCCGGCACGAGCCGTACGGCCTATGCGATGCACAAAAGTCTCGGGAACATCGGGCAGGTCGTAGTTGAACACGTGGGAGACATCATCCACATCGATACCCCGGGCAGCGATGTCGGTAGCCACCAGCACCCGGATCTTCTCATCCTTGAAGTTCTTCAAGGCCTCTTGACGGCGAGTCTGGCTCTTGTTGCCGTGAATGGCGGCGCACTTGATGCCCGCCTTTTCCAGCACGCGGGTAATCTTGTCGGCGCCGTGCTTGGTACGGCTGAACACCAGTACCTTCTTCATCTCGGAGTGTTCAAGCAAAAGCTCCTTCAGGAGCGCACCCTTCCGGCGCTTGTCGATGCGATACAGTTCTTGACGGATGCGCTCTATAGGCGTGCTCTGGGGCGTAACCTCTACCCGAACCGGGTTCGGACGCAGAATGGTGGCAGCCAGCTTAGTGATGTCATCGGGCATGGTGGCGCTAAAGAACAAGTTCTGACGCTTTTGCGGAAGCAGTGCCACCACCTTGCGGATATCATGGATGAACCCCATATCCAGCATACGATCGGCCTCATCCAGCACAAAGAATTCCAGGGCCTTCAAGGAAACGGCCTTCTGTCCGATAAGGTCCAGCAAGCGGCCCGGCGTGGCCACAAGCACATCTACGCCACGGATCAAGCTGTTCTTCTGGGAGGCATCCCCTACACCGCCAAAGATGCAGGTGGTAGAAATAGCCGTAAACTGAGCGTATTGCTTAAAGCAATCCGCCACCTGGATGGCAAGCTCACGAGTGGGGAGCAGAATCAGAGCCCGGCATGTCTTAGGCGCACGAAACTTCCCGGAATCCAGAAGAAGCTGCAGAATTGGGAGAGCAAATGCCGCCGTCTTTCCTGTTCCCGTCTGGGCAATTCCAAGCAAGTCCTTGCCCTCGAGCAAACTCGGGATGGACTGTTCCTGAATAGGAGTGGGCTGTTCGTAGCCTACGGCACGGACCGCACGCTGCAAGGAATTTGCCAGGGGGAGTTCAGAAAAAAGCATGGGGCCAAATTTAGAAAATAAATATTAGCCCCTAAAGTTATTTCTGCAAGTTCAGGCTGGCGTTGGCAGCGCCGTACAGGCTGATGCTATAATCCTTGATGATGTACACCGGGATCTTGTTCAAAAGCGGGCGGATGTTCGGGTTGTAGTTCTTCTCAAAGTACTTCATGAACAGATTGTCGCGTTCCAGCCAGCGCAAGTCCTTCTGCACCGTACCGCCAGCCAGGTAGAAACCGCCAAGAGGCAAGAACAGCGTAGCGGCATCGCTTGCGAAGCGGGCCAGCATCTTCACGAACAGGCGCATCATTTCGGCTGCCACCGGGTCGGTATCGCTGGCGCGGCTGATATACTTGGGACGATCGTTGGGTTCGGTCTCCTCGATCTTCTTGAAGGCCTCGTTATCGGGAACGCCGCGAGTTTCCTTCCACCATTCGTACATATTGCGCAGTCCCATACCGGACACGAGAGGTTCCACGCCGGGGACCATGCCAATCTTCTTTTCCATATAGTCGTGGAATTCCTGGGAATCCTTGTCAAAGGGAGCGAAAGTGGAATGTCCGCCTTCCGAAGAAGCAGGAATGTACTTCTCACCGTCAAAAGCGAGGAAGCCAACGCCCATGCCGGTACCCGGACCAATAACCGCCTTGGTGGCCTTCTGCGGGACGGGCTGGCTGCCGTCAGTATGGGTCAGCTTGAAAATCTGCTTGGGGTCATCCACGTCGAGAGTGGGAATGCCGTAGCTAATAGCCATAAAGTCGTTGATGACAAGGGTCGGGATTCCCGTCGCAGCACTAAGGGCATCGCCATCTACGCTCCAAGGGAGGTTGGTCATGACGCACTTGTTGTTTGCCACCGGGCCCGCAGCACTGATGCACACGTGGCTGGGCTTGAGGTCAGCACTATTCTCAGCCGCAATCCGAAGCGTCTCGCGAATGGGGGCTTCCAGGCCGTCAATATCCTTGGAGGGGCAAACCGTCTCGAGGATCACCGTGAACTTGCCGTCCTTGTAGCCCACGAGGCCGAGGTTCGTGTTGGTGCCGCCAATATCGCCTGCCAAAACCAGGCGATCAAACTTTGCATCGGGATTAAGCCATTTGATTTCCATAAAAAACTCCGGGTTATACGCAGGGAATATAGGAATTGTTTTGATTTTCTACATTTCTCGCGATGAAAAACAGTGCTACAATCTGGCACATACTGGCCATAATCACCGTGACCTTCTGGGGCACGAGCTTCGTAAGCACCAAAGTTTTACTGGAACATGGCTTCACCTCCGTGCAGGTGTTTTTCATCCGGTTTATCTTTACCTACCTACTTCTTCTGTTGGCGTGCCACCGCAAGCTTTGGGCGCAAAGCGCAAAGGACGAACTCATTCTTTTTATAAGCGGCATTGCTGGCGGCACACTCTACTTCTGGACGCAAAACGTGGCTCTGTCCCTGTCGCCATCATCCAACGTGTCCCTCATCGTGTGCACCAACCCGCTGTTGATTCTGATTTTCGGAAGCATTCTCTACAAGAGCGAAAGGTTATGCAAACGCCAGATATTTGGAACGCTCCTCACCTTCGTAGGTATGGTACTGGTGGTACTGAACGGAAAGTTCATCTTGAAACTTTCGCCACTAGGGGACTTTCTCGCCCTGGTGGCAGGCGTTTTCTGGGCAGTCTATTCCCTAAGCCTTCGGCTACTGAACGGGCGGTACAGCAACCTGTTCATTACGCGGAAAATCTTCTTCTACAGCCTCGTGAGTTCCATTCCGTTAGTGGTGCTTGAATACCTGGACGGACACCCTATCCCGTGGGCAAACTTTGCCGAACCCGTGGTGACGCTGAACTTTTTGTGCCTTTCCGTATTCTCATCCCTGTTCGGCTACCTGGTGTGGAACAAGGTCCTTGAAAGAATCGGGACAGTCCTTGCCAGCAACTACATCTACGCCATACCGCTGGTCACCATCATCACAGCCCTTGTGACCATCGGAGAACGCATCACTCCCATGGCCTGGACCGGGGCTGTCGCAATCGTCTCGGGAATGGTCATTGCAGAATACAAAAGCAAGCTATAACTTACCTATTTCTTACGAAACAGCCGTTTTGGACAATATGTCCACAGCGTAAACAAAACCAACCTATGAATTTTTAGCGGTTCAAGTTATATTTACTATGGGATAACAACAAAAAAGGATTGAGTATGAATATCTTGAAAAAGACCGCCGTGTTTGGCTTGGCCATTGCGGCCAGCGGTACGTTCGCCTTAGCCGCCCTACCTAAGGCGTCCACACTGGTAGAACCCATGGGACTAGGATTCAACATCGGAAACTCCATGGATGTTCCAGGCAACCCCACAGGCTGGGGAAACCCTTTCCCCTCTCAGGACCTAATGGATTCCATCAAGGCTGCCGGTTTTTCCACCGTTCGCATTCCCTGCGCCTGGGACAGCCACGCTAGCGGCGGCGTTATCAACAGCAGCTGGCTGGATTCCGTGAAAACGGTTGTCGATTACGCTATCAGCGCAAACCTCTATGTTATCTTGAACATCCACCACGAAGGGAACGGCGGATGGTTCCAGACGCATATCGGCACAAGTGTCGATGACAACGTCAACACCAAGTTGAACAACTACTGGACCCAAATCGCAACCAAGTTCAAGGATTACGATGAGCACTTGCTTTTTGCCGGTGCGAACGAACCGGGTTCCAACATTGGCGACGGGAACATGACTCAGGCACACGTAAACACGCTTATGAGTTATTACCAGACATTTGTCAATGCGGTACGTGCCACAGGCGGTAACAACGAAACCCGCACCCTGATTATCCAGGGGCCCAACACCAATATTGACAACTCCGTAAAATTTGCAACCACGAACCTGTTCCCTACCGACAAGGATAATCAGCAGGGCTACCTGATGTTCGAAGTCCACTACTACGACCCCTACCAGTACACGCTTATGGGAACCCCACAAAATTGGAGCGCTGATGAGGAAATCCTCCCCCAATACTATTATGGGGCAGACTTTATCGGGACCGATCCTAAACGGAATGCGGGCTACAACGCATGGGCACATTCCGTGGACCAGAATTACTACACCAACGCCCACGTAGAAACACAATTTTCCAATATGAAATCCAGTTTTACCGACAAGGGCTATCCTGTAATTATCGGGGAATACGGGGCAAACATCCGTACACCGGACCTTACCTGCGATGATCTAAAGCGCCATATGAACGGGCGAGTCCTTTGGCACAAAGATGTAGCGACAGCAGCAAAAAAATACGGCCACGTTCCCGTCTTGTGGGACATGGGTAATGAAAAAGATGAATATGACAACATGGCATACATCAGGCGCCAGTCATCTTACGGTACCGTCGGTGCCATTGTGGACTTGGACGTTATCAACGCCCTTCGTGAAGTCTATGGGTTGTCAGCAATTCAAGGAACTAGCCTCATAGAAAAAAAGACGCAAGGCTGCAGTTCTTCCGGAAACAATCCTGAAGGACAATCCGGGGGAGATCCTGAAGGACAGTCCGGAGGGAATCCCGAAGGGGAATCCGAGGGAAATCCAGATAATCAATCTACCACCATTGCAAAGGCCACTTCCATTTCCCAAAACGTTCATCTCTCTGTTGAAAATGGTATGGTTACAGCAAGCTTTAACGCGACTACCGCAGGTCGCACAACAATCACTCTCATGAACAGCCTGGGCCAGGTCATTGCAAGCAAGGATATGAACGCTGCCCGCGGCACCAACAGCGTCTCGCTGAAAGCAAGTTACCAAGGCACCGCCTTCTTGGTCATCCGTCAGGGCAGCCAGAAGATGGTCAAGGCCATCCGCCTGAAATAAGCACAGAATTGCGAATACAAGCGAAGCCCCCGATACATCGGGGGCTTTTTTATTAGATTCCCGCATTCGCGGGAATGACAAGAAGAGTGAATTTACTTCACCACAATTTTCTTCGGGGCAAATCCCTGGACATGCACCAGGTAGATTCCCTTAGGCAAGGACGTCAACTGCACAGTATTGGCAGCATCCGACAGGACAATGTTCATCACCACGCGGCCATGCACATCCATCAGGCGGAAATTTCGCTGGGCAGGGCTTGCGAAGGACACCTGCAAGGTATTCCCGGACTGCAGCACCGAGAAACCTGCGACGGAGGCAATCTGATAAACGCCGTCGGTTTTCTTGCCTCCCCTGCTCCTGGAACTAGAAGACTTTTCGTCAATATCCTCAATATCCGTGTCTGAATCTCCAGAAGAGCTAGAGACATTCGTATTCCCTGCAGAACTGCTAGAAGAACCACCCGTCTGGCTAGAGGAGCTACTGTTGGCGCCCTGGCTAGAGGAACTGGAAGTCGGAACGACAATCTTGACCGGGTGCTCATCATAGCGGGTGGCCAGGGCCATCAGGTACCAGGTGGCATGAGGCAACCACTGTTCCTCCCAGCGCCAAGTCTGCCAATCTGCAACATCTTGACGTAAGGCCTCAAGTTGACCAGCAATATCCGAAACGTTATCCCAGGTAATGCCGGAGCCATCCATGTTCTTGCCGGTGATACCATTGGCAATACCGCCTTTCGTATTTGAATATGATTGGTAACGCGTGGAGTTTTTCGTCCCTACGCCTTCCATAAAACTCAAACCGTAAGGATTCTTTCCCAGAATCCAATCCAGCTGGTCGGCAGCATACTGGAATGCCTTTGCCGAATCCGCATAGCCGAGCATTCTGGAAGCGTAGACTGCCGCTGCGGCAAGGGAGCCCAGTCGGGCATTTTCTCCCTGGAACCAGTATCCCGTCTCGTTGTCGTGGGGAATAAAGAAGTTTGTCTGGATTTTGCCGAGAGTTTTAACCACCTGTTTGGCGTAGCCAAAGGGATTGCTTTGGCGGTCCGTCACGCTAATCATCCAATCCAGGTGTTTCTTGACCACTTCGGCGGCTTTTTTCATCAAGACTTCGCCAGGATTGATGCAATTTGCCTCTGGCGGGCAGGGTTCATATGCGATATTATTCTCCATTTCTATGTAGCGAAGCAAAGCCACCACAGGAAGCCCAGCGTCGCTAGCATGGAAGAACGGCCTGGTCTTATCGTTATCGCTCCAGAAGTAGCCATCGTCACTCAGGCGGCCAATCAGGTGTTCCGCCCTCTTGCGAGCAGCAGTCATGTATTTGGACAGGCCTGTGGCAATGGAAAGTTCCGTTGCCGCCATAAGGGCCGTATAGTCGTCGATGATATTTTCAACTCCGTCATCGCAATAAGAGCATTCCCCACCCAGGGTCTGCTTGCTTTCCAGGTGCTCAAAACCCGCCTTGGCAACTTCCAGGTATTTTTCCGCCGTATAGCTGCCATCTTTCCCTAGTGTGGAAGCACGGGCAAGAGCGGCAATGGCCATGCCGCCACCTTCGCGGTAGGCCGTCTGGTAATTGTTGGACATTTCACCACCACTTCCCGAAAAGGCGCAAAGATGCCAAGAAGAACTCTGGCCCCATTGGTTGAAAACAGTCATATAGAAATAGCCGGCTTCATTCTGCATGCGTACCAGAAAGTCTGCCCCCCACAAGGCTTCATCAACAGCAAATTCCGCATCACTTGTAGCAGACTCTACTGCAGCGGGAATACGCTCATTGGCAAAAGCCAACGCCCATACCGTCAGCGGAATCTGCTGCGGGTTCATATAGTTGGCATAAGACAAGTGGGAAAGATAGGTACCATAGTCCCCAGAGGCATCGTTCCAGCCACCGTGAACATCTACACCAGCACTGGCATAAGTACCCACATATACATACGTGTGTGACGTTGCAGAGCTCCTATCCGAGCGGAAATAGCCCAGCACCGGTCCCAACGTTTTGGCCTTGAGTTCGCCAGCCGATATTTCAAATTTCCCAGAATTGGAAGGAACAACTTCGGACCAAGGCGCGCCCCCTTCAGTAGTAGAGAGGTAATATTCCCCCTCCTGAAGGGTTGACGGTAGACTTACTGTATAATACTTTCCACTGGAAAGCCAGTTATCGGGATTGATTCCTGCGGTAAAAGTTCCCCGTTCCACAGAGTATGCCCCGCCATCAGAGGATTTCATAATAAGCCATTCAGCGCCCTCAAGTTCCTCGCTGCTGTAAACGACAAGGTTACCACGACCGTCTGAATCGTAACCCGCCTGGTTGTAATAGAAACTCAGGCTAGCCTCTGCAGAGACCACTGCCAATAAAAGGGGAATATAAATTTTACGCATAACTTAAATATATATTCAAAAACTCCTTTTTCCTAGAAAAAAAATCCTAACAAAGCGCTTCAAAATAAAAAAGCGGTTTTCAGCGAAAAACAGCCGTTTTACACGCCGAATTCCTGGTCATCCAGGGTCAATTCGTGGGCCACGTCGTCCAATTTCTGCTCTGCCGTCTTGGCCAGGGCGGTGCTGTGACCACGCAGGGCCGCAAAGGGGGCGAAAATCTTCGCACGGGACTCCATGCTCATGCGGGGGTGCTTCATGAGAAAATTCCAATCGTCCCTCGGGTAGGGCTGGTCAACAATGTCTTTGTAGTCGGTCATGCCTTGTGCCCTCCGATCTGACCGTTCCGTTCAATGGTGGTGGCGCCCTCCTGCAGGTCCATGCCCTTCACGATGGCGTTCTTGCCGAAACGCTTCTTAATGAGCAGTTCCGCCTTCAGGCGTTTCTTTTCGCGCTCCTGTTTTTGCACATCGGTGAACAGGTCGTACTGGGTATGACTTTCATCCGCCAGATTGATGGCCACCAGGTTCAGCTTGCGTACCGTCAGTTTCGGGTCTACAATCCTGTCAAAAAGCCTCATCGTGGCATCGGCCATGACCGACTGGGAGCTGGTGTAATACCCGATGTTCGCCGTGCCGTGGGCGGGCTTGGGTACTGTACGCCCGTAAAAGTCCTGCACCGTCTCGCCAAAATAGATACCCTTGTCTACATTCTCCCGGTCGTACTGTACCGTAAGAACCATGCCGTTACACACCAGGGAATGTTCTACCAAAGCCATGGATACCGTATCCACCATCTCGCGGACCACAAGGCGGGCCTTGTCGAAGGGGTATGGGTCTTGCAGAACCTGGCCCTCCCCCGTACTACGGGAGCGGGGTTTGGCCTTCTTGATGTCAGCGATGGTGCAAGGCTCGTAACCCCAGGCATGGTCAATCAAGATTTCCGCATTCACACCGAAAAGCTTGTACAGGCCTTCAGGGTTCTTGACGCTGACACGGGCGATGTCCCCCATAGTGTAAATTCCCCGACCGCCGTTCAGGTAGCACTTTTCCAGGCGATCCGCAATCCCGCGGCCCACCTGCCAAAAGCTAGTTATGGGGCGGTGAGACCAAAGTTGCCTACGGTAACCCATCTCATCCAATTCCGCAATGCGAACGCCGTCGGCATCGGCCTCCACATGCTTAGCCATCACGTCCATAGCAATCTTGCAGAGGTACAGGTTTGAGCCGATGCCGCCTGTAGCCGTAATTCCCGTAGTGGCAAGCACGTCCTGAATGATGGTCTTCACTAATTCCCTGGCTGTCTTCTTATACAGCTTCAAGTATTTCGTCAAGTCCAAGAAGCATTCATCGATGGAATAGGCGTGGATATCTTCGGCGCTTACATACTTCAGGTATACATTGTAGACCTTCGTGGAATACTCCACGTACTTGGCCATCTGGGGTTTTGCAATCAGGAATTCCACCTTCTCGCCGGTGCGCCGTTCCACCTCGCGGACCTTCTGATTTACCTCGAAAAGCCGCGCCCGCCCCGGAATCCCGTAGGCCTTCAGCGCAGGCGTCACCGCAAGGCAAATGGTCTTTTCGGTACGGCTCTCGTCAGCCACCACAAGTTTTGCCTTTAAAGGGTCAAGGCCACGAAGAATACATTCCACCGAGGCAAAGAAAGACTTGAGGTCTATGGCGGCGTAGGTGCGGGAGGGCATGAAATCAGCGGATAATCTTGTAGCGCATCTTCATGGCCTTCAGTGAGGTTCTTCCCCCAATCTGAGCAGCAGGCTTTGCAAAGTGACCAAGCCTTTCGGTACCATATCCAGCAGTGCGCCTATAGGTCGCCGAGCTAGCCAATTCAACAGCCTTTTCCATTTGCGCCTTTCTGGTTTCTATTTCAAAATCAGGGACTATTCCCAAATCATGGTAAAGCTTCCAGTCCTTATCATAGGAATACATTGCCGTAATAATTGCCAGTCCTTCAGGCATGGCAATGGGGATATCCTCGTCTTCCTCCCCCTTAGCAATCACGGCCTGCGCAATCTGCTTTCCGTAAGTCAAGGTTCCCACCACAGGGGACTTCTTATTGGAGGCAATAGCCGAAAGCATCAATTCCGCACAACTGGCCGACCACTCGTTTGCAAGTATGACAACATATCTGTCTTTTGCACTTCCATCCTCATCTGCAACAACAGCCATAGTATCCAATTTCTGGATGTACTTCTGCTTACCATCAACCAAAATAGAATCCATATCGGAAAAAATATCTATGACAATAGTATCTCCTGCAGAAAGGAATTCCCCTGCGGCATTGATACAATGTTCTGTATCCCCACCACCGTTATTGCGCAAATCTATGATGGTGGACTTTGCCCCCGCTGTCTTTTTCAGGGCTTCGGCAAATTCCCCATAAGTACCCGAATCATTCAAAGTCTTACTGTCAAATTCCGTTATCTTGATAACCGGTATGTAATCGCCCATACCATCTTCTTCGTAATGAAGGTATACCGTAGGAAGCCTGCCTGTTTCTTCAACAACAACCTTAACCGTAACAAGGTTGAACTGATCCGGAGAAGATGCCGTTGGACTGAGCGGACGAGCTATGCTCAGCATAATCGTATCCTGACCAGAATATTTTTCATAGGCCATCATTAGGTCATCCATAGAATAAAGGTCGCCTTCTTGAATACCGAAGTTCCTGGCCCCTTCAGTCACCGATGTCACAACAAACAGTTCCGCGTCAAATTCATCATAGGGAGCAGATTCTATCCCAACTATCTTCAAGCCTTTTTCGGATTCTTCAATAGCTGCCAGTATTGTTGGGGCCAATGTCGGATCATAATAACGCGTGTAGGGGTCATCCATCTGGTTGTACATATAGCACACGTCAAAGTACCCCTTGGTACAACTCTTTTCTCCGAAAGCATTCTTGCTATCCAAAGCGGAGCCCTCACCGACGTAGGCTTCAACACTATCCTCTATCTCGTTACGGGTATGTCCATAGATATAAAACAAGTCCAGCAGGGTGTAATTGGTGGACAATTCTTTTGAAGGGACAAGTTTTACCGGGAAATCATCCTCTGACCCCGTATCAGAAGGCGACTTGTGCGTACACGCCGACAATAACAATGCCGAGCATACCAGTACACCAACGAAAAGAAGTTGCATTGTCTTCATATAAGCATCCTTACCAGTCCTTGCGCTTCACCTTACCAGTCCTTAGCGGGTCTGGCCTGGCCGCGAATGGGTTTCCAGGGTTTACGTTCGCCGTTCTGTTCGTCAAAATCTTTTAGCAACTGGGCAGCCTCTTCGGGGCTCATCTCACCCATGGGCACAGGCTGCTCCTCGGGCTCCTCACCACCGTCATTAGAGGAATCGCCCTCACTATCGCTGGAGTTTTCCTCCGGTTGTTCGGGCTGCTGTTCGGGCTGTTCACCGGCACCGCCCTCGCTATCGGAGCTTCCCGCATCCGAGCTGCTGGACTGACCGTCCTGACCATTCTGCTGATCCTGATTCTGGTCTTCGCCGCTAGAAGAACTCTGGCCATCATCCTTGTTCTGATCCTGATTTTGATCTTGGTTCTGGTCCTGGTTGTTATCCTGGTTCTTGTCGTTCTTCTTGTTCTCGTTTTTCTGCTCGTCCTTGGCCTCGTGAATACGGTCTAGGAGCATCTGCAATTTTTGATCATTAGGGTAATATTGCAGGCCTTCGTTACAAGTAATCTCTGCAGAAGGCAAACGATTTTCAATATACTGGAAGGCGGCATCGCTGTAGTAGGCGCTGGCGCTCTTGGGGGCAGCGAAGGCGGCGACAGACAACACCAAAATCATAACAATGGACCCTATCGCTTTGCTCCAGGGTGACAACCGCTTGTAATCTGACACTCGTTGTCTCATCATCAGATTACCTCCAGGTCGTTGTCGGTGTTGCTGGCGTCAATCTTTGCCTTGGGCTTGCGTCCAGCCTTGATCTCAATCACATCGTCAATGCGCTGCACGTGGCCGCTGAGCTGGCCTGCCGTCTCATCTTCGGCAATCAGGTTTTCCAGCATTTCCTTTGCTTCGGCGTACTTGCCGTCTTTACAAAGCTGCAATGCCCGAGCCAGAACTTCCTTAGCCTTTTCGCTTAGGGGAGGCTGTTTCTGGTCGTTGTCCTGGTCCTGATTCTGTTCCTGGTTCTGCTTCTGCTTATCCAGTTCCTCTTTCAGCTTGCGCTGAACAATCTCCACATTTTTCTTGGCATTTTCGAAACCGTTATCTAGGTCTATAGCCTTCTTCAGATAGGCCACTGATTCTCGCCAGGCGGCAATGCGTTCGCTACCTTCCGAGGACTTTTCACCTATGCGAAAATGGGTATTGGCCAGATTATAGGCCGCCTTTGCCGCCATTTTCTTGTCAGGCATACGTACGGCGCTTTCCAACTCTTTCTTGGCCTCATCGTAGTTGCCCAGCTTATACTGGCAAGTTCCGATATTGTAGAACAGAAGCGGATTTGCAGGCTCCGCCTCGCGGGCCTTCATATACTGAGCCAGAGCTCCAGCGTAATCGCCGTTCTTGAACAGTTTATTGCCGTCGTTTATCGGCCTTGCCCACAAGACCGCCGACAGCACACATACCACAATCACAAAAAAACGCATCTTTGAGCCTTCGCCTTCAAGTTCCTAGAATATACAAAAAAGCACCCCCAAAAACCTATTTTTAAAAGAAAAAGGCTTACCATTACCAAAATATTATTAACTTATCAATCTACAGCAAAACCCCATATGTCTATAACTCATGAAAAACAATAAAGCAACCTCCTTCTTCTTAATTTGGGGAAGCATTTGCCTTTTCGCCAATCTGCTTTGTACAAACGCCTCCGCCTTTGGCGGAGACCAGGGCTATTGGGCAGACTGGATTCAAAAATTGGCCAATGGCGGTTTTGAAAGATTCAACGGGAACTACCCGCCCCTCTATGTTTTCTGGCTTTGGATCGTATCTAAGATATACGTCCTTGCCGATATTCCCGTCGACAAGACATTCATGCTGAAATTCCTTTGCCTATGGCCCATCTATTTTGCCCATCTCGGACTTGTGGACCTTATAAGCAGAATTGTAGCAAGGACAAATATCGAGCCCTTCAAGGCACACTTTATACTCGCGCTGATAGCCCTGAACCCAGCCCTTTTACTGGACGGTCCCATATGGGGGCAAGTTGACTTGTTCCCCTGTATATTCGGAGTCGCAGCCCTCTATTGCATCAACTTCAATCGCAAAATCAAGTACGCCTCCCTATTCTTTGCCCTGGCGCTCCTCGCAAAATTCCAGATGATCCTTCTGCTTCCCGTATTCGGTGGGATATTCATCCGCCGCTACAAGGTATCTTGGAAGGGGCTCCCCGGAATGGCCATAGCGATAGCCCTCGTTTTCTTGCCCTTCATCATTTCTGGGAACCTGTCCGGTATGCTATCCAGGGCGTACGTCAATACGACAAGCCAGTACCCCTTCGCGACCTACAACGCCGCAAACCTCTGGATGCTTACGGTCGGAAATCTGAGTCATGACACCACTCCATTTTTCAACCTTTCACCCGACGGTATCGGCTTCTTGCTTTCTCCCGCCTGGATTGGCAAAATCCTCTTTGTCATTATTTCCCTCTATATCTTGAAATGCGCCCTGTTCACCAAAACACTTCACCGGACTTTTGAACTTGCCACATGGAGTGCCTTCGCCTTTTTCCTGGTATTGCCCGGAATGCACGAGCGCTATCTTCTCTACGCGGTTCCCTTCGCATGTATCTGGCTCGCCCTAAATTCTCGTAAGGCATGGCTATGGGCCGTATCCATCACCACCCTATGCGCCATGAACATCTCCATTATCAACGGGTTCCACGGGGGTGACCTTTGGCCTTGGGTATCCTGGATCGCCGTAATCCTCTTTATCGCTGCCGTCATCCACACACTGGCACCGCGGCTACTCCCGTTTGTCGCATCCCTAATTTCCAAAATTTCCATTCCCGGCTTTGCGCCCTACGTTCTGCTGAGTGTCATCCTGGTCCTGGAACTTTCGTGCAACATAAAAGACGCCATGCCGCTAGAACAGGAACTGATGGACAACCAGATCTACCTGACCGATATTTCAATAGATCACTTTACCCAGGAGTACAAGACTCCCCGAATCAACAGGAGCGTCGAAGGTAAAACCCTTACCGTCAAGAACCGCCAATACACCCATGGTATCGGTTCCCACGCCCACTCCGAATTGTTTTTCTACTTGCCCAACAATGCCAAGAGCCTCAAGTTCCTCGTAGGTGTCGATGACGAAGTTTCAGGCGGCGGAAACGTAAAGTTCATAGTCAAATCTGAAGAGAAGGAACTCTGGTCTAGTGGCGTTGTCCGCGGCAGTATGCCACCCATCCCCGGCAAGGTCGATGTTTCCGGACTTGACCACATCATTCTGGAAATAGACGCGAATGGTGAAAATTCCTACGACCACGCCGACTGGCTGAACCCGATTCTCACGCTAAAGAAATAGCTATGCGTCACCTGCCGTTCTGGATTATTCTACTTATCGGCATTTTCGCCCGAACATTTATGTTCGGCGAAGTTCCGGGGGATATCAACCAGGATGAAGCCTTTGCTGGTTACAACGCATGGACGCTGATGCATCACGCCACCGATTCCTTCGGATATCGGATGCCCGTTTATCTTACGGCATGGGGTTCCGGCATGAACGCCCTGGAATCCTACCTGATGATTCCCTTTGTCGCTCTGTTCGGGTTGAAGGTTTGGGCAATCCGTTTGCCTATGGTCATCGTGGGAATACTCTCCCTTGTAGCCCTATACAAGATGGTACTGCATTTCTCCGATAAAAAAACAGCCCTCGCTACGCTCCTTTTCCTTGCCATTTGCCCCTGGCATATTATGCTTTCACGATGGGCCCTCGAATCTAATCTGGCCCCCGGATTTGTCCTGTTCGGTTTGTTCTTTTTTATAAAGGGGCTCGACAAGCCCAAGTTTTTAATACCCTCGGCACTTTGTTACGGGCTCTCCCTGTACGCCTACGCCACCATCTGGACCGCCGTTCCCTTTATCATTCTCGCAAGCGTCCTTTACGCCATATGGACCCGCTCCCTGAAAAAGAACAGGTATCTCTGGATTTCCTTGGGCATCCTCGTCGTGCTTGCCTTGCCACTGGCCCTTTTCCTGATGGTCAACAAGGGAATCATCGCCGAAATCCGCCTGCCATTCCTGAGTATCCCCAAGCTTGTCTATCTGCGGGACAGCGAAATCTCGTTCAGGGGCATACCTGAAAACATTGCAAACCTCTGGAATATCCTCCGAACACAAAGCGATGGACTTCCTTGGAACCAGATTAGAGGATACGGAATCTTCTACGAGGCGACGCTTCCCTTTTTCATTGTCGGGTTTATTGCTTCGCTTAGGTACGCCATCCTGGACATACGTCACCGTAAACTCGGTCTGAACGTTTTTGTCCTTATCTGGCTATTGGCAGGTTTTTCTATCGGTGCCCTCATACACGTGAACATCAACCGAGTAAACCTGCTTTTTATTCCTATGGTTATCCTTGCCATGCAGGGGATACTCCTTACGTTCAACTACATACACCCTAAAACCATCATTATTCCTCTTGTAGCCTACCTTCTCTGTTTTGCAGGCTTTGAAAAGAACTACTTCACCATTTACAAAGAAGCCATCGGGCATAATTTTTGCAACGGTCTGGAAAAAGCTGTAGAACTGGCCTCTTCAAAGGCCCCCGATAATACCCGAATTGTCGTGGATCCCGGCACCAGCTACCCACGAATTCTATTCTTCGGGAAAGTCGATCTGGAATCCTATCTTTCGACAGTTAAATACACGAATTTTCCCAGCGCCTTCCTGTACGTGTCTTCCTTTGACAAATACATTTTCACCGACAGGATTATTCCCTCTCGCCACAATCACGTTTACCTGCTAGAAAACAAGGATGATCGCTCATCCCTGCTACGGAAGCTGGGATACCAGGTGAAAATCTCCGGGGATTACGTAGTCGGCTACAAAGACTAGCCGACTACAGGCTCAACATCAGCAAAGACGAGCACACAACAAAGACGGCCACCGTAATGCCGCCAAGCGCCCTTATTTTCAGGGACGTCCCCTCTCCGCTTATGCCGGTGGCAACCCAAGGTAGGCAACTCAGCAAGACCGGAATAATAAAGCGGAAATCGTTACTGCACGAGTAGGGAATTTGGATGCGCAAGGCAAAGACAGCCGCAAAGAAGAATATTGCCTGAGCAACGAGCAGAACGTTGATCTTGCTCAATTTAAGTTTGCTCAGACCTCGAATCCCAAAACCAAGCAAGGCAAGGAAGCTGGCGCTTATGAGGGTGGCGAGCCAATTCCCTGCAGGAGTAGTCAACAGGCGGAATTCCCCAAACAACGATGTCTTGGCAAGGTAATTCCAAAAGAACTGGCGACCCAATGCGTCGTTCCATGGACTAGTGTAGGGATTCGTCAAGAACGAACGAATGTCAAAAAACAGGAAATTTCCAGGACTGTTATTGACGTAGACCACGCTATTCACATCCACTTCGTTAACGTTTCCTACCACACTGGCAGTGGCTACGCGGAACACGACAATAAGGCCAGTAATCACAAAGATTCCTATAGAAACCCATTCCAGCCTTGAAAGGCCCTTTCTCACTCTCGGAATGGCGCTCATGAGGATGGAGAAAACGACAATTCCAAAGGTAATGGCCGCAGTTGATTTAACCCAATAGGCTATTGCGGCCACAATTACCGACGTTAAAAGGTATTTGCCCTTATTTGTCTTGAGGTAGCAAATGCACGCCCACAAGGCAACAACATGCATAGCGCAAAAGAGGACATCGTTGCCTATTCTTGGAGACGCTAGGATAAAGCCCGGCCAAAGACTCCACAACAGAGCCGCAATATAGCGGGTCCCTCCCCAAAGGCTCTCCCGAATGCAGGCCATGCCAAAGGCCAAGGCCACTAGGGAAACAAAGAAGTCAAACCACATCACGACCCTTAGCGAATCGAGACTAAGCCAGCGAGAAACATTCCAGAAACCGGCACTAATGGCGTGGTACACCGGCGGATGGTAGCATACAAAGCATTCATCGGATTTGGGAATGTGATGATCCATCGCAATAATTTCAATATACTTGGCATGGGCCTCTACGTCATGGCTACGCTCATTGTACGCCGTTTCCTGCGTATAGACCACCCGTATAAACATGCCCAACAAGAAAATTATCAGTAAGCGCCGGTCAATATTGAACCTCATTCCAAAAAGGAAAATGCTGCAGCCCACCAAAAGGAAAAACGCCACGGAAAGAACGGTAAACAAAACGCTCTTCGGATGAAATTCAAAATTCATTCCCCCAAGCCCACCTTTATTCCGAATGGACAAGTCTAAATGATATTTCGACGTGTTCGAGCCTAAATGCTTATGTATTTCGGAACTGGATAAAACGAATCCCTTGCCGAAATCACAATGTCCCGGATATTTCTCGAAAGGAATCTTTGTTCCGTTGATAGAAAAGGAGAGAACGCAATCATCCGGATGTATTTCCATATCAAATGTCTTGACAGCGCCGGCGTCCACATCCATTTCAACACCAAAGACCTCGCCCTTATGCATAGGGATACTTACCAGCGAAGACACCTCTTTGTTTTCGCCATTCCTATGCAAGACTACATTATCTGTCTTGGGGCAAAGAAGCCAATAAACGACCGCTATGGCCAACGCCCCCAGCAGCAGAAATAATTCCCTATACTTTAAAATCTTTCTAGGCATTTTTCCCTTCGTGGTAATCTTCTTCGCTGTTTACGTTCCAGAGGGCCGTCTTGTCCGTAGAATTCTCGCGGATACACTTTACCACCTCCATAGCGGCAAGCATGCTATGGTCCATATTGTTGTATTTGTGCATACCGTTGCGACCCATCAGGAATAGATTCTCCACCGGGTCCACGTACTCACGAATCCTGCTAAACTCGCCGTAGGTACCGAAATAGGCGGGGTATGCCTTCTTGATGTGGAACACCACGGAATCCCGCACCGCATCGGGCCTTGCCACATCAATCTTGTCCAGCTCCGCAATGGCGAACTTGATGAAGTCCTTGTCGGGCATACGCCACATCTCGTCGCCCTCGGTAGCGAAATATTCAAGGCCAATCCAAACCTTCTCCGGGTCTGCTACCAGGTAGGGACTCCAATTGTTGAAAATCTGGATACGGCCCAGCTTCACGTCGGATTCCTGAACATAAATCCAGTTGTCGGCCACAAACTTGAGCTTGCTTTCGGGAGTGCCGGGCTTTGCGGGGTTCTTGATCAAAAGCTTGTCCAGAAGCAGGCCCACGGTAATAAAGTCGCGGTACACGAGACCGTCGGCAACGCGCTTGACTTCTGCCGGCACGGGGTTCTTCCCGTTGTCCATAGCAGCCACAAGTTCCTTCACCGGCATGGTGCTGAGGAAATAGTCGCAGGGTATGGTTTCGGTGGAATTCCCGGAGTCCACGACAACGCTTTCCACCCGCTTTCCGTCGGCAGATCGCTCCACACCGATGACCTTCGCCTTCATATGGATTTCGCCGCCCTGCTGCTGCACCTTCTCGGCCACCGTTTCCCAGAGCTGGCCAGGGCCGAATTTCGGGTACAGGAACTGCCCGATAAGGCTTGTCTCGGTATCCTTCTGGCGAATATCCGCACCTTCGGCACCATTCGCTTTTTTCTTTTTGCTGGCGAAAATCTGCTTAAGCGCGTGCACCACCGTCTTTGTGATGGAAAGTCCCTTGATGCGCTGGCCACCCCAATCGGGGCTGATCTTGCTACAGGGTACGCCCCACACCTTCTCGGTGTAGTCCCGGAAAAAAGTGCGGTAGAGTTCCACGCCAAAACGGTTAATCATAAAGTCTTCGAGGCTCTTTTCCTTGCGGGCGGGCAACAGCTGCACCTTGAGGTAGCTTACGCCTATCTTGAACATACGCCAGAGACCCAAGTTCCGGATGGTGTCGCCATTCAGGCTTACCGGGTAATTGAAAAGCTTTCGCAAAAAGAGGATTCGGGAAAGGCGGCTACGGCAAAGCATCACGTAATCCGTCTTCTCGGGATCGGGGCCGCCGGTGACCAGCGGAACGCTGCGCCCGATAGCGATGTCATCCTTGCTTGCAGAACCTTGCAGAGGCAAAATTCCCTGCCACCAGTCCATTACCGTATCGCTCTTGCTGAAGAAGCGGTGGCCGCCAATATCCATGCGGTTGCCGTTGTAGCGTGCCGTACGGGAAATTCCCCCGATGACATCTTCCGCTTCAAAAATTACGGGCTTCACATCCGTTGTGCGCAACAGTTCCAGAGCGGCGGTAAGGCCTGCAGGACCTGCACCGGCAATGACCGCAATTTTTCTCTTTTCGCTCATAAAGCTCCTTGGAGATCAGACTTTTTATTTCCCGATCTAAACAGAATAAACTTCCTCGCGAGAAAATTATACAGGAGTACGATTATCGCGGCAACAACCTTGGATACCATTTCCTGAATAAGGAGAATCCCGACAAAAATATACATCAGCAACTCGTTCAGACCCATTCCGAAGAGGCTAATCAAGACAAAAACAGTAACTTCCAGAAAGACATATTTTTCCATCTTCCGTTTTTCTGTACTGAAAACCCACCGAATAGTCAAAAGGTAATTGACCACATTCCCTGCAGCAAGACCAATCAAGTTAGAGATAAGATAGTGGATGTCAAAATAGTAGAGGGCAAGGGCAAAGGCCCCAAAGTCCACCACAAAGGCAAGACCACCTGTCACAAAGTACCGTAAAAACTGCCCAACTATTCCTTGTCGGCTCGGGAGCATCGATTTAATCTTACCCAATATGGAATTATCTAAATCCATCGAAAAAAAGTTAGTAATTTTAGCCAAACGCTATATCGTAAGGTGTAAATGATGTCTTGTTTCCTGATTACCGGCGGTGCCGGATTCTTCGGTTCCATTCTCAAGAAAGAACTTCTCGCAAAAGGCCACAAGTGCGTAAGCATCGACCTTTGTCCCGACCCCGACAAGCATGAGAACCTAGTCAGCATCTTGGGAGACATCCGCGACAAGGAACAAGTGGAAAAAATTTTTAGCGAAAGCAAGTTCGATGCCGTCTTCCACCTAGCCGCCATGCTAGCCCATGACCGCAAGCGAATCGATGACCTGTGGACTTCAAACGTCGATGGCACCGAGATTATCGCCGACGCCTGTGTCCGCCACGGCGTGAACAAGCTGGTCTTCACATCATCAAACTGCCTCTGGGCAAAAAATTTCGACAACCCTGTCACCGAAGCCGAAGAACCCAACCCCATTGAGATTTACGGAAAATCTAAACTAGAAGGCGAAAAGATACTCTTCGCCCACAAAGACAAGCTTGACTCCGTCATCTTCCGGTGCCCCACCATCATGGATGAAGGACGTCTCGGGCTACTCTCCATTCTTTTTGAATTTATCGACGAAAATCGTAAGCTCTGGATGGTGGGGGATGGAAACAACCACTATCAATTCATTTACGCCAAGGATCTCGCGAACGCCTGTGAACTGGCGCTGAACTACCAGGGAACCACCGTCTTCAACATCGGTTCAGACAACGTCAAAACCTTCAACGAAGTATACAGCTACGTCATTGAACACGGAAAGTCCAAATCCAAACTGGCCCACTTCCCCAAGTGGTTTATCATCCCTTGTATGAAGCTCGCAAGCAAGCTGGGCATCTCGCCGCTTGGCCCCTACCAGTATAAAATGATTGCCAGCACCTTCGTTTTTGACACATCCAAGGTCAAGCGCGAGCTCGGGTTCAAGCCGACAAAGACCAACGAAGAAATGCTGCTCCGCGCCTACGAATTCTACCACCAGAACCGCAAGGCTATCGAACACCGGACAAACGTATCGGCCCATAACGAATGTGCAAAGATGGGCGTCATACGCCTACTCAAGTGGCTTTCGTAAAGCCACGTTACGAATAGAACGCAGACACCAGGGCCGTCATTTTCTGATGGTCCTTTACTGCTGTCATTTCACGAATGCTATGCATGCTGAGCATGGGTTCGCCGATATCTACTGTCGGTATTCCGAGACTCGCCGAAACCGCAGGGCCTACCGTTGAGCCGCAGGGCATATCATTGCGGGAAACAAAGGTTTGATACGGAATGTTACTTTGTTCGCACAGCAGCTTGAACTGGGCGCTGGAATACACATCGCTGGCATATCTTTTTTGAGAATTGGTCTTTAGCACAACACCACCGCCCAAAACAGGGGCATGGTTGCCCTCGTGCTTGTTCTCAAAGCTCGGATGGCAGGCATGGGCCATATCAATGGACAGGGCCAGGGAATCCGAAAGGGCGGCCCGCGACCCTATCACTTCATCTATTACAGACTTCAAGAAGTTGCCTGCGGCGCCTTCACGGGTAGTAGAACCCACCTCTTCATTATTGAAGAAGGCTGCCACCTGGAAATCCCTTTCCGAAGGTTCCGCTTTAGCAAAGGCCTCCACAATGGCATGGCAACTGCTCAAGTTGTCAAGCCTTCCCGAATAAATCCATTCGTTTTCAAAGCCGCCATATTGAGCGGGCTGAGCATCAAACAGCTGAATATCGAAATCCAGAAGCCTGGCGCCTTCTGGCAGCGACCCTTGCAAGGCCTCCACAAAACGCTCCTTCCCACCCACGGCAGTCCATAAAACGTTCAGGTCCGTCTGGGGATTTACCTTGAGGCCCTCCTGGTTCACATTACGGTTCAAATGAACCGCCAGCTGCGGAATGCGGAACAGCTTGTCACCACGGACCAGCATGGTCTGTACCTTGCCATCCTGTTCAAAGGCCAAAAGACCGGCATATCCAAGATCCCGGTCAAGCCAGCTGGTAAATAGGGGGCTTCCGTAGATTTCAGGATGGAGCGTCCTTACCCCAGCCGCCGAACAGTCCGGATTGGGGGTAATTTTCAGAGTCGGGTAGTCCGTATGGGCAAGGGCTATTCTGAATCTGGATTCCTCTCCTACAGTCTGAGGAGGCCTAACCGCAATAAGGGCGCCACCCCGCTCAAAAAGCCTTATTTTGTCACCAGCAGGAGCCAAAAACTGCCTAAGACACTCTACCGTATGGTACGGCGTAACCGATTTGTTCAAAAATTCAAGAAAATCCATATTCCAAAATTAGGTTTTGGATTCCAGGAACGAGGGGGCTGGCTTACCTGTTTCTATATTTTTCCGCATGAAGTTCAAGCCCATCAAGCAGATAAACTGGATGGAGATGTCCGGCCTTTTGGTCGGTATCTTCTTCACGGTTGCCGTGATGATATTCGGGCTTGTGCTCTATACAAAGCTTTTTACCAGCGGAATGATCGGCGTGGAGGAATACAAGCTCCACAGTACCTTCGATAAGGCCCTAGGCCTCAGACCCGGTACCCGTGTCCAGATTAGCGGTGTAGACGTGGGTCAGATTACCGACATGAAAATCGAAGGTGACGGCGTGTATATGGAATTTACCATCTACAAGAAGTACCAGAACTGGATTACCGACAGCGCCCAGGTGTACGCCATCCGCGACCAGAACGTGATTTCTGCCCGCGTCATCAACATTGAAGCCCGGCGCGGCAAAGGACGGGTCCTAGAAGACGGAGAATTTCTGCCCCCTGGCAAGGCTCAGGATATCGAAACCGTGCTGGAAACGGCCAACGAACTGCTAGGTCGAGTGAACCAGCTTATTGATGCCGCTGACACGCTGGTATCCATGGCTATGGATACGGGAACCACTATCGGCGCCCTGTTTGGGTCCCGCGCCCTTTACGACAACCTGAACCGACAGCTTGTTCGACTGGATGACATCACCCTCAGCGGGACAAGGGCCATCCACAAAGTTTCAAACCTGATGGATACCCTGCAGCTCACCGTCCCGCCCCTCATAGGCCGGATGGACAACGTGATGAACAATGTCTCCGGCATGATGGATGACGTCTCCGGCATGATGTCGGAACTGAAGCCCCTACCCGGAAAAGTGGACGCCCTTATGGGCAAGCTTGGGGGTACGGTGGACCGCGCAGATGACATGATTGCCGAACTCGGGAAAATCACCATCGGGCTTTCGGACTTCATGGAAAGTACGGAAAACACCCTGCAGAACGCCGACGAGCTGATGGAGGGCGTTTCCAACATGTGGATAGTCAATCGGAACTTGCCCAACCGCGACAGCATCCCCTTTATGGTGGAGACCCTATGGTAAATAGAATCTTCACCCTGGCACTGGTCCTTATTTTCTCGGGAATGAGCTTTGCTTCCGAGTCTTCGGTGCTAGCCTTTCGCGCCCAAAAGTCCATAGCCAAAGGGAAGTTCGCCAAGGGTTACGGTCAATTGGAGCGGGCCCTTCTTGCCAGCCGCAAAGAAGCGGACTTAGCTGCCGAAGGGCGTGTCCTCAACTCCATGGCGAAGGTCCGCATCATGAGTCTGGACCTAGACTTTGCAGATTCACTGCTCAGTGTTGTCCGTCAAGAAGCGATGGATGAAAACACAAAGCTGATGTTCAACATCAACAAGATCTCTCTGGCCAATGCAAGGGAGAAGTTCGGCGAAGGCGAAAAGATCTGCAGGTCTATTGAAGACTCCGACATAAAAAAATGCGATGAAACCCTGAAGGCATCTTTCTACTCGGGTTGCGCCATTGCCCACGCCGGCAACAAGCATGAAGACAATGCCAGGCAGGCTCTCAAGATGACCGCAAAGAACAGTGATGACGGCGAAGGCTTTTACGCCTATACGGCCGCAAACGTCTCTAGGCTGCTAGGAGATTCCGACGCTGAGACCTTCTACAAGGCAGCCGAAGAAAAAGCCATCAAGAGCAACTTCTCCTATATGACGGCTACTATCCTCTGGGAACGCTCCTTGCTCAAGGGCGTTTCAAAGAAGGACAAGGATGACCTGAAGCTCCGTTGCAAAAACGCCTTCGAACTGATGGGTCTCCCTAACAACGCCAAGCGTTGTGGAGAGTAATTCGAAATAAAGAATTAATTTGCCGCTGAATCTGCAGCGGACGTCACCGTAGAATCGAGTGCGGGCTTCACCTCTTCGGGCTTTTTCAGCTGAAGCAAATGGCTGTACGCCTGTGCTGGCGCAATTTTTCCATCGGCAAACAAGTCGATAGTTCTGGATACCTCGTTAAACACCGTAGAATCGGCACCGGTCTTTCTCCCCCGATAACCGAGGATGCGATACGTCTTGTTGTAGAAGCTTGTACGGAATTTCTTGAACCGGGGCTGCATCACATCGTTCAACACCATCTCCACGGCCATTTCCGTCTGCATGGTATCCAGTTCAAAAGTCCGGTAAATAGTCCGAATATGGGCGGGAATGGTGGTATCGGGGCTATCAAAATAGGGGCGCATTACATTGGCCGCTGCCGTCTTGTTGGGGAAAGGCCCCTTTGACAAACGCAAGGCGTGTGCTACTGCGAGACGCCACTGCTCTGGATAAATCCTCAATGCCCGACGCATTACCAGGTAATCCGTCGTATCCCTGGTATCCATAGGTGTCACGGCACTCACAAAATAGTAAGGCGTATAGAACAGGCTATCAAGTTCCGTACAAAGGTTGGCCACATGACTCAGGTAGACATATTCCTTGCCCGACAAGAAGCTATCGCCCAATTCCGTAAGGCCCTTAATCCAGAACAATCCCGCCACCGACGCGTCATTACCCGCAGCGACATACTTCACGTAGTCGGCCTTGGGCAAGAACGTCTCATCAAAGTTGGTACTGGGCAAGGGTTTCGCGTAATGGAACGCGAACGCAATGACCGCAACAGCAAGGATGAGACAAATCAGGTAACGCATAATTCTATAAAACGCAGGACTCCGCAAGCTTTTCCAGAGCATCGATGCAGTCACTTGCAAAGTTTGCCGGATTGCCGCTACGCTGGTAAGCGAAGTTCAAACCACTGGAGCTATTGAGCACGTGGAACTTACGCCTGCCACCGCCGTTCGCAATGGCTGTCAGAACCGTCTTGGCATCGCCACCCTGGCCACCCGGCACGCCCGGAATGGACACGCCCGGAATAAGGAAGGGAATCTCGTGCTTTTTAGCGGCACAGTAGGCCGTAATCTTTTCTAGCTCTTCGGGATGGGTAGCCCCAACGACAGCGCCCAGGTAACCGAGAGTTCCATCCCATTCCATAATCTTGTCAGCTACGGAATAAAAAGCCTCAGCCCTGTCACGAGGGTCATCACTGCGAACAACGCTCATATCCTGAAAATCGTGGGCGCCCTTGTTGCTTGTACGGAGCAGCACGTAGGCGCCGTTTCCTTCGGAATTCTCGCGAATGAACGGACCCACAGAATCAGAACCCATCCAGGGGGAAACCGTTACAGCATCGGCCTTGTACACGTCGTAAGCCGCGGTAGCATAGGCGGCACTGGACTTGCCGATATCGCCACGCTTGGCATCGAGAATCACCGGAATGCCCGCACTCCTGTAATCGGCAATCAACTGCTGCAGTACCAGCATAGTCTGCACGCTCACGCATTCGTAGTAGGCGCTATTGGGCTTGACTACCGCAGGGGTCACGCCCCGCTTAAGGGCACATTCCAGAATTTCGGAATAGAAACGCTTGATTTTGTCTTCGGCAGAACCATCAGGGCAGCAGGGATCGATAAGCTTCAAGACCGGATCCATACCCAGACATATCGGGTTTCCGCACTTGGCGATACGCTGTTCTAGAAGTCCATGGAAATTCATTACTTCAAATCCTCTTGAATCTGGGCCGCTTCGTAGCTGAGAATGCCGTGAGCCACAGCCACATTCAAAGATTCCAGCTCGCTGCTCATGGGAATCTTCACCGTCTCATCGGCAAGTTCAATGAAGTAGGGATTGGTACCCGCACCTTCGTTGCCTACCAAGAAGGCCATCTTGCGGAGCTTGCGCTCCGGGATCTGACGCAGGGACTGCTTGGCATGCAAATCCGTAGCCACAATGGTGTAGCCCTTGCTGCGCAAGAAGTTGATCTGGTCAATCAAATCCACATCAAACTCAAAAGGCACCCGCAGGAACGTTCCCGAGGAGCCGCGCACCACCTTCGGATTGAAGGGGCTTACGGTACCACGCCCAAGAATCATTCCATCGGAACCAAAACCGAGGCTGGTACGGAAAAGCGTTCCCAAGTTGCCCGGATCCTGTACCGCATCTACCAGCGTAAGCACGCTGCGGCTGGACTCATAGTTGGGCTTGGTATTGGCTATACGGCAGTGGGCGATAATGCCCTGAGGTGTTACCGTAGAGCTAATCTGCTTCATCATTTCAGCGGACATCTCGTGGACAGTGATTCCCGCCTCGTTGATGGTGTCCATCAAAACCTTATCCTCAAAACCTTCTACGGCGTAGATCGCAATGACCAGCTCGCGATGGTTGGTCACCAGCTCGTTCACCACATGAACGCCTTCGCCCAAGAAACGGCCTTCGCGTTCACGACCTTTTTCGGTAGTGAGGGCCAGAAGCTTCTTGAACCAGGGAGGATTGGAGCCTGTGGCCTCGGAAGCTTCGGAAGCGGCTACGCGTGCTTCCAATACAGATTCATCCAGAGTCTCGTCACCATTGGTCTCGGACTTCTGTTCTGGACGCTGGCGGTAGATGGGCTTGTTGACTTTGTCAAACCCGCGGAAGGGGCGGTCGCCTTCATGGCGCCGGTCAGAACGGCCAAAGCGCTCGGAACGTCCGAAAGGCCTGTCATCGAAACGGCGGGGCCGGCGTTCGCGATCAAAGGGGCGATGTTCGCGATCGAAACGACGTTCTCCGGAATGCCCCTCACGAGGGCTTCCGTCTTCGCGAAGTCCACGAGGGCGAGCTCCACGAGGGCCACGGCCAAATTCCCTATCATCACCGTTCTTGTCATCGCGGCGGGGGCGACGTTCTTCGCGACTTTCGCTGACACCGAACTTACGGTCCAGAGTCTTCCTTATGGTACGCGGGGTCTTGTTTTCTTCGCTCATAGTTTTTCCATCAGTTGTTCGGCGACAGATTCGCCGTCTATCTTCAAGAGTTTGTAAAGGTTCTTGATTTCACCTTGCTCCACGAAATTATCCGGGATTCCGAACCGGAAGAATTTCTTGCCTGAATATCCAAGATCTGCGGCAAGCTCCATCACGGCTGATCCGTAACCGCCAACCACAGTGTTGTCTTCGAGAGTGACAATAATATCGTGTTTCTCGAACAAATCTCTATAGCATTCGGGGTCTAACGGCTTTACCAGGCGGGCATCCACGAGAGTGGGATTGTGACCGTGCTCGCGGAGAATCTTAGCCGTAGTCTTCAGCTCGTTGGTCATAAAGCCTGCACCCAAAAGCAAAATGCCCTTGCCCTGTTCCAAAACCTTCGGGAGCTTCACGTCTACAGTGGCAGGCGGTTCCGAAAGTTTTTCTGCGAGGGCCGTGCCGCGGGGGTAACGTATAGCCACCGGGCCTTCCATGTCGATAGAGGCCTTCAGCATATCCCGAAGCTCGTTCTCGTTTGAAGGCGCCAAAACCGTCATGCCCGGCACCGTCCGCAAGAACGACAAGTCAAAAGTCCCGTGATGGGTAGGTCCGTCGGCACCCACAAGGCCCGCACGGTCCAGCACGAAAACCACATGCAGTTTCTGCAGGGCCACGTCGTGCATAATCTGGTCGTAGGCACGCTGCATAAAGCTGGAATAGATGGCCACTACCGGCACAATTCCGTCGCAGGCAAGGCCTGCCGCAAAGGTCACCGCATGCTCTTCGGCAATGCCCACATCGATTACCCGTTCAGGCAGTTCCTTGGCCACAATGTCCAGGCCGCAACCTGTAGGCATGGCCGCCGTAATGCCGATAATGCGGTTGTCCTTGCGGGCAAGTTCCAGCAAAGTCTTTCCAAAGACGCTGGTAAGAGAAGGGTTTGGACTGCCCGGCGAAAGAGGAAGTCCGCTTTCGGGATCGAAGGGACCCGTTCCATGGAACTTGGTCGGATTCTGCTCGGCAGCGTTCAAGCCGCGGCCCTTCTCCGTCAAGATATGAACCAGGCAGGGGCCCGGCTGGGACTTGACGCGTTCCAGAATCATGATAAGTTCGTTGATGTCGTGACCATCAATAGGCCCAAAGTAACGAATCCCCAAGTCCTCGAAGAATGTTCCGGGCTTCACGGCGTTCTTCGCCGCATTTTCCACCTGCAGGAACAGGTCGCGGAACCGACTTCCCAGCACGCCCGGAAGCCTTGTCATCAGGCGGTCCAGGTCAGAACGCATCTTGTTGTAGACCGGGTCCGAAATGACCCTGTTCAAGTACTTGCTAAAGCCGCCTACGTTAGGGGCGATGCTCATCTTGTTATCGTTCAAGATGATGGTCATGTTCTGCTTGGAAATACCCGCGTTGTTCAGGGCCTCGTAAGCCATACCGCCGGTCATAGAGCCGTCACCGATGACAGCCACCACGTTGTTCTTGCGGTTAAAGTGGTTACGGGCCACGGCAAAGCCGAGGGCGGCAGAAATAGAGGTAGTGGCATGCCCCGCGCCAAAGCAGTCGTACTCGCTTTCGCAGCGTTTCAAGAATCCCGAAATACCGCCCTGCTGGCGGAGCGTGTCGAACCGGTCGTAACGGCCTGTCAAAAGCTTGTGCACATAGGCCTGATGGCCCACATCCCACACAATCTTGTCTTCGGGAGCGTTGAACACGTAGTGGAGGGCGATGGTCAATTCCACCACCCCGAGACTAGACGCCAAGTGCCCACCATGCTTAGCCACCTGGCTAATGATGGTCTCACGGACCTGGGACGCCAGGTTATAAAGCTCCTCCACAGAACAATGCTTGATGTCCTCTGGAGACTTTATGTTCTTCAGTTCCATTACTTAACCCGGGTAATAATGAATGCGGCTATGGCCCGAAGGACGTTCGTGTCGCAAGAAAGCCCATCCAAGGCGCGGATGGATTCTTCGTAAAGTTCCTTGGCTTTTTCCCTGGACTTGTCCAACCCCACCACAGAGGGGTAGGTCGCCTTGCCCTTCTCAATGTCGGAACCAGCATCCTTGCCCAGTTCCTCGGTGGTGGAGACAATGTCCAGAATGTCATCCACAATCTGGAATGCAAGGCCGATAGCCCTACCGTACTGGCGAATAATCTGGATATCCTTGTCGCTTGCACCGGCAAGCATGGCGCCTACCTGAAGGGCCGCCTCGATAAGGGCTGCCGTCTTGTGGTAATGAATATAGTCCACCGTTTCCAGGTCCACTTCCTTGCCTTCGCACTCGATGTCGATCATCTCGCCACCAATAAGGCCATAAGTGCTAAGCAGGTGGGCCAAGACCTCGATAGCGCGGGCGTTGCCCGTCTTGCCCATAAGTTCAAATGCCAAAACGCACAGAGCATCGCCAGCCATAACAGCCGTAGCCTCGCCAAACTGCTTATGGCTGGTGGGCTTGCCCCTACGGAAATCGTCGTTGTCGATGCAGGGCAGGTCATCGTGAATCAGGGAGAAGGTGTGAATCATCTCCAGGGCGACCATAGCATATTCCACATTTTCGCCCTTGCCGCCAAACATATCGAAGGTGGCCCGGACAAGGGCCGGACGCAGGCGCTTGCCTCCAGCTAGCATGGAGTAGCGCATGGCCTCGTGCAGGCGACAGGGCTGATCCGTCACCGGAGGGAGATACTTGTCAAATAGGGCTTCCGCCTGAACAGAAATCTTGGACAGATAGTCCTGAGCAATAGCTGATTCTTTCTCAATAGACTGCATACCCACAAAGATACTTAAATCAAGAGGTGCAAAATCCGCATTTTATCCCTATTTTAACCGATTCATCGCAAATAAATAGGGTTCTCTGTGCTTTTTCCCTTTTTTGAAGGTAGATTTCCAGTAGGAGGTTCCCATGACTACGATTCCCAGTTTTTGGTTCCTTGTTCCCGTTGCCGCCCTCTTCGCCCTTGCCATGGCTTACCTGTTCTACCGGGCCATGAAGAAAGCCCCCGACGGCAACCATAAAATGAAGGCCATCGCCCACTTTGTGCGGGTGGGGGCATTCGCCTACCTGAGACGCCAATACAAGACCGTCTCCATCGTTTTCGCGGTACTGTTCGCCATATTCGTGGTGCTCGCCTTCATGGGCATCCAGAACCCCTTCGTACCCGTAGCGTTCCTCACCGGCGGATTCTTCAGCGGCCTGTGCGGATTCCTGGGAATGAAAACGGCGACCTACGCCAGCTCCCGAACGGCACAGGGCGCCATGAGCAGCCTGAACCGGGGGCTTGTCATCGCTTTCCGTAGCGGGGCCGTCATGGGCCTTGTGGTAGTGGGCTTTGGCCTGCTGGATATTTCAGCCTGGTTCATTCTGCTAAACTACATCTACGACCACAATATCTTCGGGTTTGGCGCCAGCATTGCGAACAAACTAGCATTAGGCGGTTGGAGCGATTCGCTGTTGCAAAATGACGTGTGGCTCCACGGCAAAACGGTAGAAATCACCACAACCATGCTGACCTTTGGAATGGGAGCCTCCCTGCAGGCCCTGTTTGCCCGTGTGGGCGGCGGGATTTACACCAAGGCAGCCGACGTGGGTGCCGACCTCGTGGGCAAAGTAGAAGCGGGAATTCCCGAGGATGACCCCAGGAACCCGGCCACCATCGCCGACAACGTAGGCGACAACGTGGGCGACGTGGCCGGCATGGGTGCCGACCTCTACGAATCTTACTGCGGATCCATCTTAGCGACGGCGGCTCTGGGAGCGGCTCTTCCTGGAGGGCTCAACTACGTACTCGCCCCCATGGTGGTGGCGGCCATAGGCATTGTGCTTTCGGTTATCGGCATCTTTATGGTCCGCACCAAAGAAGACGCTTCTACCAAGAACCTGTTGCATTCCCTGCTTACGGGAACCCTGGGCTCCTCTATCATGATTCTCATCGCCCTCTTTGTCATGGTGAAGCTGGGCTTTATCGAGCTCGGTATTTTCGGCGCCGTACTTTCGGGACTTGCAGCAGGCGTACTTATCGGGCAGTTCACTGAATACTACACTTCCGATGCATACAAGCCTACCAGAGGTATTGCGGGTCAGGCCAAGCTCGGGCCTGCCACCACCATCATCGACGGCATTTCAGTGGGTATGTTCTCTACCGGGCTCCCCGTAGTGACCATCGTGATTGGGATTATTGCCGCCTTCGGGTGTGCAGGCGGTTTCGAGAACATGGCTATGGGCCTCTACGGCGTAGGATTTGCGGCTGTGGGTATGCTGAGCACTCTGGGCATCACCCTTGCAACGGATGCCTTCGGACCTATCGCCGATAACGCCGGCGGCAACGCTGAGATGGCGGGCCTCGATGCCAGCGTCCGTGCCCGCACCGACGAGCTGGATATGCTGGGGAACACCACCGCAGCCACAGGCAAGGGATTCGCCATCGGCTCAGCTGCCCTTACCGCTATGGCCCTGTTGGCATCTTACGTCGAAGAAATCAAGATATGGATTGGGCACCTGGCCACATCCGCCAAGGGCCTCTGGAACGTAGGTAGCGTTACCTTCGCCAACCACAGTCAGGATCTGGTGAACGCCGTTGCAAATATCGACGGCGCAAAGATTCTCGATGGCGGGAACCGGGCCGTCTCTGCCAGCGGTGAACTAATCGGGCTTGTGGCCAGCAAAGCGAACTACGTAGACTTTATGAACATCTACAACCTGAACCTAATGAACCCGCTTCTGCTGGGCGGCATATTCATTGGCGCTATGATGGCTTTTGTATTCTGCGCCCTCACCATCAAGGCGGTAGGCCGTGCGGCCAGCGCCATGGTCGAAGAGGTCCGTCGCCAGTTCCGGGAAATCGCGGGAATCATGGAAGGAACCGCCCAGCCGGATTACGCCCGCTGCGTAGAAATCTCCACTGTAGGCGCCCAGCACGAGATGGTCATCCCGTCGCTGCTGGCGGTCATCGTCCCTGTGCTGGTGGGGCTGTTTATGGGTGTGGCAGGCGTGTTCGGCCTGCTGGTGGGCGGCCTTGCGTGCGGGTTTGCCCTCGCCACCATGCTGAACAACGCAGGCGGCGCCTGGGACAACGCGAAGAAGTTCGTGGAAAAGGGGAACTACGGTGGCAAGGGCTCCGATACACACAAGGCCGCCGTCGTCGGCGATACCGTAGGCGACCCATTCAAGGATACCGCAGGACCTTCCCTGAATATCCTTATCAAGCTCATGACTATGGTGAGCGTGGTGTTTGCAGGAGTAATTGTCCGCTTCGGCGGATTCCTGTTCTAGCTACAGCAGATTGTTGAGTCCACTTAGTTCTTGGACTCGGACTTCTTGAAAGTAGCGCTGGTGACGCGGTTGCGGCCACCCTGCTTAGAAGCATACAGGGCCTTGTCGGCACGGTCGAACAGGCGCTTGGGATCTTCGCCTGCAACCATCTCGGCGATACCGAAAGAACAGGTGACCACCTGCTGCTTAATGAGCTGGGTCGTCTCGATAGCATGACGGAGCTTCTCGGCCAGGAACTGGGCGTTCTGGATAGGCGTGTCTCCACACAGGATCACAAATTCTTCGCCACCCCAACGAACTAGGGCATCGGTATTACGGATCTTGCCCTGAATAAGCTTGGTGAGGTTTACAAGAACCTCATCGCCCACATTATGGCCCCAGGTATCGTTTACATCCTTGAAGTGGTCGATATCCAGAATCACGAAGGAAACGGGGCTACCGTTCTTTACCAGGTTCTCGTGCTCGCGCATAAGCACGCTACTAAAGCCGGCACGGTTCAGGCAACCCGTCAACGGGTCTTCCTTGCTGGACTTCTCGTATTCGCTCTTCTCGATTTCCAGAGCTCTCAGGTTCTTTTCCAGCTCCTCGCGCTTTTTCTTGTTGGCAGCGCGCTCACGACTGTAGTCGAAGAAGCGGATGATCAAGATAATCAAGAATGTCACAAACCAGATGGCGACTATGATGGTCACTAGGTCCAGCTTCGCAATCTTCTTGCCCTTGAAGCAAAGGCCCTTGATTTCCATAGTACCATAACCCAGCGGAGCGTTAGTTCCGGTCTGGATTTCAATCAAGGGCACATTGGACAGATCGACACGGGCCTTGTGGACATTGATTTCGTTCTGGGCTACCCACCAGCCAGCCACACGGAATTCCTGAGGGACAAATACCGCCGGGTAGGTCTCTTCTAGAGGGAAGAATTCCACCTCGTTGAACTTCAGAGACGCTTCATCTCCTTCACGGTAGAATGAGGCGTCGTAGGTGCGAAGGTACAGGCGTACCGTTCCCTCGCCACGGGGCTTTACCCACACGAAAACGCTATCGTAATGGGAAAGATCCCAACCCTTGGTCTTGCCATCGCCCAGCAGAATCTTGATACCCGCATAGGGGTAAGGATACCCCTCACGCAATTCATAATCCACCACTACCGAGGAATCCGTACGCATCAGCTTGATGGCGGAATTGCCACCATCCGTGGAATCCGTCTGAGCGATAATGTAGGGGTAATCCGACAAATTCAGGAACTGAATGTCATTCAACCCTTTCTGGTAAGCCGTCAGGGCTATGACCGTAGCAGCCAAGAGCACGAAAATCAGGATGTTCATCCTGAACAGTGCGTATATCTTTTCCATCAACCAAGACATTTACAAAACACCATTAATCCTATTGGAAAAATAATACAAAACTATCCCGCAAAGAATTATTTACCGACTCAAAAAGCCTCCCAATCGGCCCACAGTAAACCTCAAAGTCTGAGCCAGCTCTTCTTGGGAATGAGCCGAGGGGTGACCATGGAGGGCGGTATTCTCTGTCATGACCAGCTTGTATTCCAAATCCTTGAACCCCTTGGCCTTCTGGTCTTCAAAAACCTGCTGCACAGCAGGAGTCATGGAATCGTCAGGCCAGGTCTTGGTAGAAACCAGCAGGAACTTCACACCCGGGTGCAACTTGCGAAGCTTGTCTAGCAAAGTGGCATAGGCAGTCTTGAATGCGGTCGGGTCCGCATGAGGCGGGTTACCCTGAAAATCGTTGATACCCACAAAAATCACGATAACCTGGGGGTGAAAAGACTCAAAATTCCAAAGTTCAGACTTTTCTCCCAGCTCCATGACGCCAAAAAGCGTGTAGTCGTAAAGGGTGCTCAGGGTCCAGTCGGGGACAATCCAATCGTAATTACGGACAAGGCCGCGCCCGCTTACCGCGTTAATCTGAAAATCAGCCTTGTAACCGTCCGCCAGCAAAAAGGCGTAACCACGGGAAGCGTCCGTCTTTTCAAAAACCGTTCCATCTTCGGGACCATTCGCCATATTTCCATAGCCCACGCTAAAAGAATCGCCGATAAACTCGATACGGCGGTTGGACGCCTTGGGTTTGGGTCCGAACTTGCCACCCTTGCCTAGACCGATACCGTAGAGAGTGACTTTACCAGGGTTGGACTCGCTAATCTTTATCAAGCGGAACTGGTGGGCTCCGTCGCCTACGACCTTTACCTTGTGAGTCTCACGGGCATCGATAGTGAACTGCTCGGACTCCTTGCCATCGATATCCAGACGGTAACGTGCCTCCCCTTCTAGGTCAAAGGACAGCTCCGACGTGGTAGCGGTAAACTGGACCATAACTCCGGGAGCGCTGGCCATAAGCGCCTGGGGGGTAACCTGCCAGCGGCCAGTCAAGAGAACGTTTTCAAGGAGTGGATGGTTCATAGGACCTCCAAAAGAGAAGGTGAAAAAGCCGAACACCAAAAGCAGGGCAGTGGCAAAATGTGCGTATTTTATAGTCATGTGTCGATTAGAAATATACACATATTTACAGATAAACGAAGAATAGGATGTAAAGAACATATAGATTCTCGCCTTCGCGAGAATGACGAAGGAAAGACATCCCGTCATGTTCGCACAGGCGAACATCTGTTAACAGAACAGTATATGGATCCCGTCGGGGTTACACCCCTCCAGGATGACGTTCCTATCACACTTCACATTCCACACCCCACACCTCACATTTATCTATATTCCCAATATGCTCCGCCAGTTTCGGGTTTTGTGGATTGCTCTTTTTCTTGCAGGCTATGGCCTAGCCTTTGGCGATTCCATACCCGCCGGAAACGCGCCGGCCCCAGGTTCCGAAGGGGACACCCTCACCAAGGTGGACAAGCGTATGGCCTACCTGGTCTACAAACTTTTAGACAAGGACGGAAAGATAAAGGGAGCCAACCTGGAGCGGGGCGAGAAACTTTTCTACCAGAATTGCAGGGGCTGCCATGGCACAGACGGCATGCGGGTCGACTTTACCCCTACGGAAGCAAGGCCAACCTACCTAGGAAAAAGAGCCCGCGAAGATATGCCCACGTTCTGGTACCAGATGAACTTTGGCGATGACAGCCGCGAAGGTATGAATCCCTTCTACGACGAAATCGAGCTGGATGAAATGGTGGATATAGCGGGCTACGCCCAGACGCTACCCTAGCCGGTAGCAATCCAGAAACTACACCGACTTTTTCTGCATAACCTTGACTTCTTGAATAAAGGAAAGAAGCAAGGGGTGGCCAGTCTCACTGCCCACTTCCTGGATTTCCGCATTGAAGGGCGGCTTGGACAAATGCAGGGAATGAACATAGAAGGTGATTTCCCTCATCTTGTCAGAACGCTTGCCCGGGTCCTTCACCTGGGCTCCCAGTATGGTTCCCGTCATCTTCGCGTAACGTAGGACCTTCACCAGGTCGAAGGTATCCAGCTTGCGATAAAGGCTCCCGTACTTGGTGGCATCCAGCGATGACTGCAAGGATGATTCATCCTGGCCACACCGAAGCTCGTAATCCGGAATGCCCGTCTCGTAATGTGGAATGGAAAAATCCTTGCGCCATTCTTCCACAGGGGCTTTCGCTCCGCCTTCCGACATACGGGAAGCATTGGGACAAAAACCGAAGCTTTCCAGAATGCTAAACACATTGGCCTCTTGTTCCGGCTTAATCAAGAAACCATACCCGGGGATGAATTCTTCTACGCTTTCCATAAACTGGGGGAAAGCCGAAAGTTCACCCAACGCCTTCGCATCATCTATTTTCAGCAGGCGCACCGTACGAATACGAGCCCCGTAGAAGGAACCGTTCCATTCATCCAATGTAGAGGAAACATTCTCCGGAGTCTTGACGCAATTGCGGAAATGCTCTATCTCCGATTCGGGGAACCCGCTCCGGAGCCCAGATAGGTATGTCTCCTTGTCCAGGTTAAAGCAGAGGAAGGTCTCATCGTTCTTGGAGGTAGCAAGGGTCGAAAGCACAAACAAGATTCTTGGCGACGTGCCTACAGAAGCCACAATGTCGAAGTTGGGAAGCACAGAAACAGAAGCTTCGGGTATAGGCATCACAGAAGATTCCAGCCATTCCAAGCCACTTGCGTTCAGCGCCACCTGAGCCACCTTATGCAAGCCCTTCTGCTCAGAAAGGGTAAAATCCACAAGTCCAAGGAGCCAAGCCTCTTTCAATGGTCTGGGCAAGTTATCCCAGCCCAAGTGACTAGTCTTGTCGAGGATGCGGAAAGTAGGGTCCAGCACCCAAAAAATCTGAGTGGCGTCTTGAATAGATGTAATCGTGGAAAGATTCTTGAAAATGCTCTTACAGAGTCTGCGGTCTTTCTGGAAGCGAGCGCAAAGCCACCAGGACAGAACATCTTGATGCAGGCGGAAACTATTCTTCTTCAAAAATTCCAACGCCTTGGCCGATGGGTACAAGTTCGTGCCCACCAGTTCTAGCCAGTGGTTCTGAGTCAAGAAACTGAAAATCAAAACCAGTTCCGTTTCAGCGGCATTGGTCCACAGTTTGGAGGCCGACGTAAAGGAATCCAGACAAAGCTGCCTACCGCGACGGTGCAACGTGCCGTTACCATTAATCTTCAGCTCACCTCTCTGGGCAAGCCCCAACACCTTACAGATATGCCAATCCAACAAGGTGCTGTAACCTACATGCGTACCCTTAGACGGATCTACCGGTTCGGGAATGAACTTGACGCATTCCTCAAAATCCCGAAAACCGTAATAGACCACAGTATTGGCCGTAGAAGAACGCCACACCAAGAACTGACGGCAAAGGGATACCAGAAACTTCTGGAGCTCGGCGCTCTTGGCCGCAGGCACCGAAAGCCGTAGTTCGTTATAGGACAATCCCCGGGAACCACTCAGGTATATCAAGTCTAGGCAATGACGTTGCCAGGGTTCCAGCTTTTGGCGGAGGGCCTGTAAACGTTCGTGGTCAGAATAAAAAGACAAGACTTCAGACTGTATCAGGGCATTGTTCAACAAGCCTTTCTTGCCATAGGCCATAGCGTGAACATCACGCAACATAGGCTTGGACATCCCATCAAAAAATACAGCCAAATTCATCATAGCGCATCCCCTCAAATAGGGATGCAAATTTAGCAAAAAAATTATTTCACGTCAATTAAGAAACAAATGCGGTGATATCATCAATAGACGACGCCACCTGCTGCTTGTTGTTCCAGATACGCATGAAGGTCTTTCCGTAGGCCTCGTTCACCACACGATTATCGAGAATCACAATCTTTCCGGAATCAGATTCAGTGCGGATAAGACGGCCAAGTCCTTGACGGAGTTCCATATAGGCTTCGGGAACAAAATAATTTTTGAAGGTATTCTCACCCCTGGCCTTCATATCGGCAGAAATTCCGGCCACCAGAGGGTCAGAGGGGTTGGGGAACGGAAGCTTGGTAATCACCAGAAGCTTCAGTGCATCTCCCGGGAAATCTACACCTTCCCACAGAGTCTGACAACCAAACAGGCACGCGCCCCTGGACTTGCGGAACATCGATACAAGACCGTCTAAAGAACCGTCTACATGCTGGCACAAAAGAAGCTTGTTCTTCTCAGCGAAAACAGGGGCCAGTACAGCCTGGGCCTTCATCATAGTGGCTACACTGGTAAAGAGCACCAACGTATTTTCTTCCACCGTCGGCAAAAGTTGCAACAAGGTTTCATTCAGGGCATTGCCGAATTCTTGGGCGGAAGGCTTGGGCAGGAACTTCGCCACCATCACGGAACTGCGGGACTCCATTGCAGAGGTATCCGGGAACACCTTCAAGAAGGGGCGCTTCTTGGGAGAATCCATGCTCATGCCCATCTTCTGAACGAAGTAAGAAAGATCACCCTGAACTGCCAAGGTGGCCGAAGTGAACAGGGCCGACTTGATCCAAGGGTAGAACTTCTCTTTCCAGGTATCGCCGGAATGGAGCGGGTAAGCGTGCATCTTAAGCGTATGCGGATTGAACGGTTCTTCCAGATAGAACACCCAATCGTTTCGGCCTGCCTTCACCAGGAATTCAAAATCCGACATAAAGCGGGACAGGTCTTCCATGGCGCCGCGGGCATCTTTCACCAGGCCCTTTGTCGCAGGAACTGCTGCAAGGGAATCAAACAGCTTATCAGCCTGGGCCTTTGATACCAGGAACTGATCCACAAAAGGCTTGGGGTCAGCATCATATTCTGCCAGAATCCCGTTCCTGTAGATAAGGCCAGTCTTATCTGTCTTGAGTTTGCCTATGCGCTTACCTATCTTCATGAAGAGGCGGTGCAGGCATTTTTCCGTTTCGTTCAAAGCGTTGATCAGTTCTTCGCAGGCGTCAATCAGCGCAGTCTCTTCGGCAGGAATACGGCTTTCTATTTCGGCGATAAGGCCGTCCTTGCGCGTACGCGAAGGCACCAGAGTCTTTGCAATGTTCCTGTAACCAAAGAAGGATACCAACCGGCCCTGGGCCTGGTTGCTGACTTCCGGGAGCCTGTGGGCTTCGTCAAAGACGATATGCTCGTAAGTGGGCAACAGGGCGAAATCCAGCTTCAGGTCTGCCATGAACAAGGCGTGGTTCACCAGCAGCATGTTGGAGGCGGCTGCGCGACGCTTCGCCACCATGGCGGGGCAGTGGGCGTAATGGATGCACTTTTCACCTTCGCAGGTAGAGGCACTGCTAGAAAGCTTGGACCATAGTACGCGATTGCGGTTGTGGTTGAAGGAGGTACATTCGTTGATGTCGCCGGTAGCGGTCTGTTCTACCCAGGGGAGCAACGCCATAAAGGAATCCCGCTCCTCATTCTGCAAAAGACCGGCGGAGCATTCCAGAAGCTGCTCGAACTTGCGAAGGCACAAATAATTGTCGCGCCCCTTCAGGATAGCCACCTTCAACTTGCCGTCAAACAAAGGCTCTATCTGCGGGATGTCGTGATTCCAGAGCTGTTCCTGGAGTGCACGGGTAGCGGTACTGATAACCACACGCTCGCCCGCCACCGCCTTGTTGGCGGCGGCAATCAAGTAGGCCATAGACTTTCCAGACCCTGTCGGCGCCTCTATAACGCAGAGACCACCCTTGTACATATTGCGTTCGGCGATGGAAGCGTATTCCGCCTGGTTCTTGCGGTAAGTGAATTCCGGAATCTGCTTGGAAAGCAATCCGCCCTCGTCAAAAAATTCGGAGACACGCCTACCACTCGCTGGTAAAGGCACTCCCTGTTCACCAGAAACCTCGGGAATCTTGTAAGACGGAGAAAATTCTGCAGTACCGGCGGCAGATCCAAAGAGACGCTCCCAATGAGTCTCGGCGCTGACTTTGGTAAGGGCATTCATAAGCCAGGAATCCATAGACGCAATCTTCTCGAAGGCCTTCACGAAAAGCTTGCCACAGGCCTCGGCATCGGGGAGCGCCCGGTGGGCGCGGCTGTGCTCAATCCCGAGGGATGCCACCAGCGTATCCAGGCGATGGTTGGGAACGTCCTGGAAGGCGATTCTCGAAAGGGTCAGGGAATCCCATACAGGGTGGTTCTCAAAATCAATACCGACTTTTGCAAATGCACTTTTCAAAAAGCGGGCGTCAAAACTGGCATTGTGGGCCACAATGGGGCTATCGCCGATAAAGCTGCGTATCTTTCCGGCAAGGGCAGCAAAGTCTTCGGACTCATCCAGTTCCTTCTGGGAGATTCCCGTAAGACTCTCGATAAAGGGGCGGAGCTTCACGGATGCCGGACGTACCAAGTAATCCAGGGACTCTGCAGGGTTCCCGTCCTGAAAGCGCATCAGGGCCACTTCGATGATTTCGTCCTTGTCAAATTCAAGGCCCGTAGTTTCCAGATCGATGGCAATAAAAGTCGGAATGTTCATAAGAATCTCACTTCTTTGACAATGTCGGCAAATCGGGAACCAACTTGTTCAGGTCATTCTCGCCCTTGGAAATTTTAACCGTATCGCTGGGAGCACGCCAAGGCTGGCCGAACCTGAAGGGCATAAGCTTGCCCGCATCGGGCGTATTGCGGCCCTCTTCCGGGTAATAATACTCGATAAAGAACCCGCCCTCTTCCAGAGCCGGGAAATTGAAGTTTCCCGCTTCATCGCACTTGGTAATCTGGGAAGCCTTGGTGTCAATAGAAGTCAGCCTTACCGCCACCTGGGCGTTGCCACCTGGGATAGCCCCCTTGAGAGAGGCGAGTTTCAGCTTGGACACCGATTCCACCCTGCTTAGGCGTTTGTATTTCAAGGTAATGACCGTATCGCGCACACCATTACTGTCTGCCGCCGCGAGGGTCGTATCGTTATAGCCCTCCAAAACTTCAATAGCCACATCCGTAGGCCATTCCTCTTCACGTTTTACCAGCAAACGAACAGGATCCAGGGGCTCTACGTTCACCTGAACCGTATCCTTGTTGATGGCAATGTGGAAAGTCTGAGCCAGGGTATCGCCAAAAGGCTTGTCATATGAAACAATCAGAGAATCCTGAGGGAATACTGTCTTGGTCCTAGATGTGAATTTTGCGCCCACAATGCTTGAAGCAAGGGTATCCTTGGCTATGTCCTGCCATTCCCATTCCACATAATTGCGGAGCGTATCCAGAGGGCGGAACAGGGAATCCTTCGCCTCGCGGCAGGCAAACTTATAGATCGTTTCTTTCTTAGGCTTTTCGCTAAAGTAGAACTGCGGCTTTTGTGACGTCGGTCCAAGATACACCTTGGAAGGGTACAGTTTTTTCCCATCGGCATTGGAAGTGAGAGAACAGTTGTTCGTATCCCTGAAAAGGGAATCGAAGTAGACAGGCCTGGTAAAGGTCGCTTCTAGAATGTTGGCGAAGGGCTGGGTCACCGATTCCAACTCCAAGTAACTGGTATCCTGGTCCGCTAACGGAATCCAGAGCGTATCAGAAGACGTTTCCGTCAGCACAATGTCTTTTTCCCAAAAGCCTACCGGCTCTGCCGACGGCTCTATTTTCTGATTCCCGTTGCCATCAAGGAATGCCGCTATGCGGTAACGGCCCGGCTTAAGGCCCGTCAGCTCAAAGTTTCCGGCGCTATCCACGAGAGTGGTGTATAGAGGCGGTTCCTTCGTAAGCATAGGGAGCGAGTCCAGCAGGTTCGTAGTCGTGTCCCTGTATTTTTGCAAGTAGCGAATGCCCTCGCGTTCCTGACCCATCAAGAAAAGTCCGACACTGGGGTACAGCTTTTTCTTTGTCATGGAATCGTGTACCATGATCCGCCCAGGGAGCTTCAGGGAATCGATATGGGAGCCCGTAGAAAACACCACCTGGAAAGGCTTTGCAAGGGCGTTACCGTGCAGGTCCTTGATTCCGCTGGCAAAGGTCACCGTATAGGTAGTGCCCGTATCCAATAGCCCGCGGGAAGTCAATTCCAGAGTCTTGCCGCTAACCTCGAAACGCATTTTCTTCTCGATAGGCGGCGAAATAGAGACAGCGTTTCTCGGAATGCTGGGACTAATCCACTCATCGAATTCCAGTTTGATGTAAAGTTCATTGGGGTGGTTCGTGGTACCAGGAGCCGGGTAGACTGCCGCAATCCGGGGAGGCAGCTTGTCTTCTGGACCGCCGCCTGGCGCCACCTGTGTGGCACAGGCCACAAACCCTGCACAGACAAGTGCAAGGATAGTCCAAAGGCAATATGCAACAGTCCTAAACTTCATATCAAATCAAAGGAATAATCTTGCCTATACGGCTCCAACGAATATTGAAGGGAATGCGCCACCAGGTAAAAGGATTGCCCAGGGCGAATTTCTGGTCATCGTTTTCGAAGGAAAAATAAATCACAAATGCTTTCGCACGAACATTGCGGAGCGATACAAAACCCCAATAGCGGCTGTCGGCAGAATTGTCACGGTTGTCACCCATCATAAAGAATTGCGGAGTCTTGACGGTGTAGCTTTCGATAGGCTTGCCATCTACCAGCAGGCGACGGCGAATCTCGAACTTCGAAGCAGTTTGTTCCGCAGGGGTTGCCGACGTATCAACAGCCGTCGTGTCAATCGCTGCAGAATCCGCGACCAGGCTGTCCACGGCGGTCGTATCTGCCGGCTGGTTTAGCAGCGCTACGTTCCCTTCCAGATCCCGCAACACCGAGGCGTCAAATCCGATGTAGCTTACCGGACGTGTCGTGCCGCCCTTCTGGTGCGGGTCCAGCATCGGCAGGAACCCTATTCTCGAAAGCTCCTTGAAATAGGCAAAGCTCATAGTCCCATAAATCGTGTCACCCTGGGTCAGGCGTTGCTGCAAAACCGTACGGTTGTAACGCAGCATGTCGTTTATCAAGAGACTACGGTCGTTTTCCACCGGGATAAAGAATTTCTCAAACTCGTAATTGTTGTTCTCTACGCCATCTATCCACAGCGAAAGGTCCAGTTCCACATGGCTGTCGGGATTTTCCTGCAGCACCAAGGAACGGAGCCACCACAACTTTTCAAGGGGCAAGGAATCCACATAGAAAACATCCCCTACCGACGGAACCACAAAGGCCTCACGCTCATCCTTAGGGGACTTGGTCCTAAACGTAGAGGTATACTTGCCATGCCCGGGTAGAGAATCTTGCCGAACGCCGTTCAGATAGAGCACGCCCTTGTGAACCGCCAGAGTATCGCCGCTTACACCTACGCAACGCTTGATGTAATCCTTGGGGCCGTCGGCATAGTGAATCAAATGGGGCTGGCCCTCTTCGGGCTCGTGATCCCAGTAGAAATTCCCAAACATTAGGGCATTAAACAGATGGGTGTAACGGCCGGGATTGTTGTCCGGGTATTCAGGCTCACCCGGGTAGCGGAAAATCACCACATCGCCCTTCTTAGGCAAGGTATAGCCCGGGAAATGCTGGTTACTGAAAGGAATGGGCGACCCGTAGGTAAACTTGAGGCCCAGCAGAAAGTCACCCGTATGCAGAGAATCTTCCATAGAGCCGCTGGGAATCTGGAACGCCTGAATCACGTACTGGATGACAATCAGCGCCAGCACCACCGGGACAATTATTTCCCGTGTCAAACCTTTCAAAAACTTTTTCGGCGAAAACTGTTTCGGTGAACTTTCCATATAAGACTCAATTAAATCTACTCAAAGGCTGCGCACCTTCTTCACAAAATTTCTACTGACCAGCAACTGGCTATGGTCCTTATCCCGTAGCACCACGTTCAGCCGGCCCATATCGGTTTTTCTGATTTCGGCGATATAGTCGATAGCCACCAAATGCGCACGATGGATTCGTACGAACTGCCGCGGGTCCAGCTTCTTTTCCAAGTCCACAAGAGGAGTGTCTATCACGTACGGGCCGCTCAAGGTATAGACCGTCGTATACTTTTCCTCGCTCTGGAAACGGATGATTTCATCCACGTTCACCAGCAGAATCCTATCGCCAATTTTCACCTGAATGCGTTGCAAGTAGTTATTGGCGGCCCCCATCACCTGCCTAAAGGCATCCCAGGAGAAATTCTCGGGCAGCTGGTTCTCTTCCGACACCTGGTCAAGGCGTTTCCGCAATTTCTCCACTGTCTTTTCTAGACGGGCAGGCTCCACAGGCTTCAGCAGGTAATCTACCGTGTTCTCCTCATAGGCCCGCAAGGCAAAGTTATCATAAGCCGTAGTGAACACGATTAGCGGCATGTCCTCTTCCAGGGCTTTCAACGCCTCGAAAGCATCCATATCGTCCAACTGGATATCCAGAAACACCACGTCGGGCAAGAGCTGGCCAATTTTCTCGATGGCTTCTGCACCAGAGGCGGCCTCGCCCACAATTTCAATCTCTGAAGAATAGGGCGCAAGCAGCGAACGCATGCGCACGCGGGCCAGAGGTTCATCATCTACAATCAGAGCCGTACACTGCATCACTTGTCCTCTACCGCTTTCGCAGAATCAGCCTTCGTAGTATCGTCGGCCGTTCTCAAGGGATTGATATAAATTCTGATGAGTTCTGCCTTGAATCCGTCCTGATCCTTATAGACGGTGCCCGCTCCCGTAAGCAAGGCAAAGGAGCCATAAGACCCCTGCTGGAAATGGTAACGGACCTTTCCTTCTGAAAGTTCCATAGACAACTTGTCGCCAGCCATAGTAAAACGCCCTGACAGGGTATCCGTATCGATGGAATCTGGAGTAGAACCCCTGGCAATGCTCTGGATGAACACTACGGAACTGTCCTCCTTCAGCTGGACCTTGACCATATTCGCCATGCAGCTGTCACAGGGTAGCCGACCCGAATAAAAGCCTACCACACCTTCGGGAACCTCAATCTTCTTGAGAGGTGGTAGTGGAGCAGGGGCACTTTCCTCCTTGGAACAGCCAAAGAGTACAAATAGCCCAAACAGGAGAATCCATCCAGAAATCTTCATAGGCTAAAATCTAAAAATTTTACGAGGACTATTTTGTAGAGCGGGCTATCCGAAAGCCCAAAGTATGGCCCTTATACAGGGGAGCCTTCTTGTCACGTTCGCTAGAGGCGAGTGCGGTCGCCTTATCAGCCCAACCACCACCGCGCACAACGCGATTCGTTCCTGTATCGGCTCCGGTAGGATCAACTATATCCTTGTTCTCGTAAGAACCGTACCAATCGTTCAGCCACTCGGCCACATTTCCAGCCATATCGTAGAGACCATATTCATTGGGCAAGTACTGACCTACCGCCACAGGACCCTTACTTTGTCCGTAATAGGCATATTTCCTTGCTTCTTCCGAGCCCCAATAATACTTAGATGTGGTTCCACCTCGAGCGGCGACTTCCCATTCGCTTTCCGTAGGTAGGCGAATCGCTCCCTTGACACTATAATTGATAACCAGGTCTTTCAGGTAAGATTCATCACCCACAGAAGTGTAAATGTAGGCCGTATCGCGACCAAGCAATTTGGAATAGGCGTTGCAGAAGAGAACCGCCTGGTACCAGTTCAAGTTTTCTACCGGAAAATCCTCGCCGTCGTTTGCCTGCTGAGGAACATTCCCCATAACCTTGGCGTAAACACCCCGGGTCACCTCGGTAGTAGTAATTTCAAAACTAGAAATAGAATAAATTGCAGTTCCCCGCGTAAGGCTAGCCGCAGGAATTTCGGCCCAATCCATAAGGGATGCCCAGGAGGTATCTTCAGCTGCACCGCCAGAGGACTGGGGAGCAATAGACCCCGAAGAATTAACGGGATGCTCGTTTTCATCGGGGATTATGGGTTCAAAAGTCTGTTCGCCACCACTTGCAGAACAAGCGGCCAAAAAAGCTGCGAAAACAGACACCAATAAAAACTTTTCTACAAACCTCATATGTGTCATCTCACCACCCCAATGCGGTACAGTTTCTGCTTGGTCTTGCCGGAACTGAACTTCACCTGCAGCCGGACCGTATAGACATCACTGCCCAAGGCTTTCAAGTCCAGGTTTTCAAACTGGTTTCGGCCCGCCTGAACACCGGACATTTTCTGCTGGTAAACGCAGTAACCCGTAATGTCGTAAATCTCCAAAGTGACCGTCTTGGCGCTGTTCCCAATCTCAAAGCGAGCCTTGGCGTTTCCGCCACGCACAGGGTTCGGGTACACAAAGAATTCCCGAATTTCGTCTTTCTGCTTAGAGGCCTCAGGTGCGCCCAACTTGGAAGCATCGAAGAATCCAGTCCTCTCGTTTCCGCCGGCAGGGAGCGTCCAGGCCGCCGGAGATTCCACCGCCCCAGTAGAGGCCTTCCGCAAGCGGAACGCCGAGAGCTTGCCCCGATGCAGGGCGTAAATTTCGGGACCAGCCGACTTTGCCGTAGGAACGGCGTCTGCAACAAAGATGCTCATGGGCTTCAACTGCTTTGCAGACTCCACGTACTCAAAGCTGCCTGCCGCCAGCGGGAATCCGTCCTTTTCAGCCAAAGCCTTACCCTTGCCAGTATAGGCATAAACCAAACCATCGTTGCTGGGTATCAAAATTTCAGGATCGGCATCGCCGTTCACATCCACAAGAATCGGGTCGCTGAAGAAACCATAAATCGGTGTGCCTCGGCTAACCTTTATGGGGAACCCGGCGATAGGCAAGCCCGAACGATCCAAAGCGTACACCAGGTTGTCTCCCAGGAATACGACTTCGGGATACTTGTCCCCATTGACATCGCCGATGGCAATACCCGAAGTCTCGTCCTTCAGGCCGCTTGAGCCTGCTGCACCACGCTTGTAGCTTTTGATCCAGCGGGTCACCAAGCTCTTCTTGGCCTCATCGTAATTTACAGCCACAACTGTCCCGCGACTGCCCACAGCAATGATATCCACCTTGTCGTCGCGATCCATATCGGTACAGGCGATGCGGAATGTCTCGCCAGATTTTCCGTTCAGCTTGATCCATCCCTGTGTCGTAAAGAGCTCACCATCACTGGACACCTGTACACCCTCGATACCCTTGCCAGCATCCTGCCTGCAGTAGGCCATGTCGGTATAGATCTTGGACGCAGACGAATTGGACTCATGAACGTTTATTGTCAACTTCTTTTCAAACTTGACCGCGTCATACATCACCACGCCTTCGCGACTGGCTATCCAGATTTTTCCATCGTGAATGACAGGCCCCGCCGTAGCGGAATCCACCGCAAGTTCGTCTTGTATCGGGATGCCGCCAAAAAAGCGTGTCTTCACCAGCTTTTTCCTGTGCAGGCTATAAACGTCCTTGCCGTCACTGGCCATGCCCACCAGCGCTCCATTGCTCGGCCCCACACGGTACAGCGGCACTTCCACCTTGGCGCTGTCGCGAGTCAGGGACTTCTTCGTGATTACCGTGTCTGCCACGAATAGCGTGTCGCCCAGGGCATTAAAGGCCTGCAGGGTTCCGTCTTCGGCACCCACCACAATAATCTTTTCACCCTCATGTTCCGGGTCATCTACAAACACCGCGCCACGCACCGCCGAATTCAAGCCAATCTCGCGAGGGAACTTGCTCCCTTCGATACTACCGTCGTCAATGCTGATGGTCACGCTGATGATGGGAGCCGCATAGTTCACTACGCTATCGCCCATGAAGGCGTTAGATGTCTTTTCTTTGCGGGCATCCTTGGGTACGTTTACCGTAATCTTGATTCCCGTGTAGCCGCCCTGGGTTGTCATGGTGTTGGCATACCCTGTAGGGGCAATGGTCTTTACCGTATCGAACTTCTGCTTGGAATCCTTTGCAGGTATACGCAGGTGGGGCAACAAGTCCGTACCGCTTCCGTAATCGTAGGTATCTTCGCCCAGGGCATTCTTGAAGGACTTGCCGATAGAAAGTATTCCGTCGGACTCTACAAGCGAAATTCCGAACTGGTGGTCACGCAGGGTGTCGCCACCCCAGAAATTCGCCACGCCGTATCTCAAGGTTTCACGCAAGTACCAGTCATTCACCTTCCAAACCGCAATGCCGCTGGCAGGCAGGCCCGCGTCAAAAGAACTGGGGGCCAGAATGAATCCGCTCAGCTGCTTCGCGTTAGGCTTGCACTTGCCCTTTACGCACACGCTGTCCTCGAAAAGCTTGGAGATGCTATCCACCGGGACCGTAATCTTTTCTTCTTCGGTCTGCTCACCTGCATTCCGGACATGGCCCACTTCTACCGTGCCGTCCTTGTTCCAGCTGCGCTGACGGTTCTCGATCAGCAGGTATTCGCTGCCGTTCAGGGGCACCTTCACGATTTCGGTACCGAGACCACTTCCTGCCGCCGCAATTTCCACAGTTACCGGATGACCTGCCGTGGGGCGGACTTCTTTTACAGTACCCCAGCCCATATAGAGCCTGTCCCAGGCTGCAGGCAGCGCCGGCAAGAATCCGTTACCCGCGTTATAGCCCGCAAAATCCATCAGATCAAAATAACCCAGGCGGCTAATGCCCTTCACCACATCGTAAGTATTGGGCAGCCCAAGCTCGCGACCCACCTGGTTCGCAATAATTCCGTTGATACCCCAGTTCAGTCCATCTTGAGATGCCGTCTCCGACACCACCATGATAGAGCGCAGGGTATCCGTCGCGCCGCCCTTCAGGGCTAGAGCCGTCGTTACCGTATCGCCGTTCTCGCCCACGCCCATCACGGGCCGCACACTCTTCACCTTCGCCGAATCGGGCATCAGGTACATCCAGGCGTCCTTATCCACGTAAATGTCCAGAAAATCACCCGGCGTATCTGCATTGCGTGTGCCCATGCTTCCACCGTCCAGCAGGCGGCTCGCCCCTGCGTGGGCAATCATATAGGAGCGTTTTACATTGGGGTTCTTGGAAAGAGGAACCTTGAAAGGCGACTCGCTAGAGGAATGGGCCTTGGCCACCGCATCGTAAATAAAGTTCAGGTAAAGTCTGCTGCGATCTTCGTCGTATTCCGCCGTTTTTTCCCCTTTGCTCTTGCTGGTCCTGTTGTAACCGATAATGGGCTTGTCCAGAGTGTACAGGGAATTTTCCGGGAAAACCCGTGCCCGAACCGCAAGCTTGCCACCGCTGGCCGCCTGGTAAAAAGCGTTCACGAACTCGAAATGCCTAAGCCAATAGTTGGGGTTGGCGCGAACCCCCGAGGGGTCCAGCTTGTAGGTCACCTTGGTGTCAGAATTGAACTTGCCGTTGCCCGTAGTCAGCGAGTTGTCGGGCTGCTCCTCCTTGAAATCCACCAGCAATACGAACACTTCCAAAGTGTCCGCCGCCTGGGCCAAAGACAAAAGCCCCAAAACAAATGCAAAGAAAACCGCATTTAACTTCATACGTCATAATTTACAAATTATATTTTGGCCAGAGGTACCCTATGGAAGAGACATTCAAGACAAAAGGCACATGCGCCACCACCATCCAGTTTACCCGTGACGGCGACAAAATCCGCAATATCCGCTTCACAGGTGGCTGCAACGGCAACCTGAAGGCCATCGCAAAGCTCTGCGAAGGCATGAATGCCGAAGATATCGCAGCAAAGCTCCTGGGCAACACCTGCGGCAACAAGCCCACCTCTTGCGCCGACCAGCTAGCCCGAGCCGTACTCGGTCGCGAGCCGTAAAAGACGTCAAATCAAGCCCGCCAGCCACGGTCACTATAAAAAAAACTGATAACTCTGCATAAGAATTAAGTATTGGACAGAGCGAAAAACCGCTTCTATATTTTGCGCAACAAAAAACGGTGCTATCGCACCAAAGGAGAGTGCAAAATATGGCAAGAGTAAAATTTATTGAATCTGTTGACGAAGCTCAGGGCAAGGCCAAGGAGGCCTACGAAAAGCTGATCTCTACCGGCAAGATTACCAACATGAAGCGTGCGCTGTTGCAGGACTACGCAACATTTGACGCCTTCATGGGCTGGTACACCAGCTGGGGGCGCCTTGTGGAAATCATCGGGCAGCGTGCCGCCACGGTCTACGCCCACGCCGTCTCTACCACCAACAGCTGCCAGCTCTGCTCGCTGTTCTTCATCAGCGACCTGAAGG